>JBMOIF010000001.1:0-126984 GCA_049317465.1 Prochlorococcaceae cyanobacterium
AAGCTGAGAATCTGAATCATCATCTCTTCGGCTCTGCTCCTAGGGAAGGATGGCTCCACGACAGGCCCTTATGATTCAACTGTACTACCCTAGCATGCGCAGGCATGCTGGTCAACCGGCCTCCCAACAACCAAATTCAGAAGACGGGGGCATAGAGTGACAATCAATGCGGGGATTCCGGCTCGCTTCTGATTTGGAGCGTTAGCCCTTTTTTCTCCGGGACTCTCGACTGCAACTGCATCAACTAAGGAGCCATCATTCATGCCAGAAATCATGGTTAAAACGGAAAGACCTTTCGTCGAAGATCTATTCGCCCGATACGAGTCGTTGATTGGCAGAGATTTTCCTGGCTATCGCAACCATGTTTATCGCATCATCACTTATGCAATGCATTTTCTAGGCAGTGCCAATGAACATGAAAGGCTTATCTAAGCTGCATTTGTCTATCATGACATCGGACTCTGGACGGATCATGAATTGGCCTATCTCGAGCCATCCGAAGCTGTAGCACTAACCGACAACCAGAAGTTGGGGCTTGGGTTGGATCCTGATTTGCTTCGCGACGCCATTCATTGGCACCACAAGATCCTTCCCTACACAGGTCCACATAGAGAAGTTATCGAGGCCTGCCGTAAGGCCGACTGGATCGATGTTTCGAAAGGAATGCTCCGTAAGGGCATGAGCAGGGGTGCGATAGCAGAAGTCGAAGCTGCGTTCCCAAACCTAGGTTTTCATGACTCATTGATGCGCCTTGCGAAAGATTATGGAGGCTCAACGCTTGTCGGTAGCATCAAGGTAACTCTTGGAATTGTAAAGTGGTGACCGCAGCCTTGATTTCGGGCTGACAATGAATTCAAGCCGACGCCGCTTCGCGGCGCGTCTTGATTCATGCGTTAGCCGTATTATGTCCAACCCCACTGTATGGCCCTACTGGTATTTGGGGTAATCTGAGGGATATTCTTCCTGGATTTTGACAATGCAGCTCGGATGCACGATTCTATATGTCCCTGATATTACATCATCCCTGAGTTTCTTCGAGCGGGCATTTGGGTTTAAGCGCCGCTTCCTCCATGAGTTTGCCCATGCTCATGCATTGAGGGAAGGCGCCAGTGAGTTGAGTGCACCAGTCACGAAACCATGGGGTCAGGTGGTCTCGTGTTTTTAAGCCACGGATCGATGTCTCGTTGAACTCTGTTCGCCAGTTGGCGATTCAAAGCAACGCCTAACATCGCCATTAACCTGAGTCGTCACCATCTGATCCCTGTATGCCTCACGATCTCCTTGCGGCCTGGTGATGGCGAACGTTCGAAGGATCGCGAAGGAGCGAGCACAAGTTGACCTGTTGCGTACGGGGTCGACCAAGACTCCCGGTAATACCCCTTGACAGCTGGTAGGCTGTGAGGTGTGGATGGGGTGCTTGCTATGGCGGTGATCTCGCTCAAGTTGACCGAAGCTCTGGATGCGCAGCTGACAGAGCAAGCTCAACGACGTCGGCTGAGCAAGTCTGAGCTGGTTCGACGAGCATTGACAGCGTTCCTCCAATCCTCAGAGCTTGACATAGAAGGTGGTTCATCACAATCGGCTGCTGATCTCTTGGCTGATTTGGTGGGTTGTTGTGAAGGCGGGCCAGCTGATCTGTCATCCAACCCCGCGTACCTATCTGACTTCGGTGCAATCTGATGATGACCGTACTGCTCGATACAGGCCCTTGGGTCGCGCTTCTGAGTCGCAACGATACGCATCACCAATGGGCCGTTGAGCAGTTCCAGTTGCTACCGCCTCCAATGATCAGCTGTGAAGCAGTGGTTGCTGAGACTTGCTTCCTGCTGAAGCGATCGGGTTTTGACCCTTCATTGGCGCTCAGGTTTATCGAGCGAGATGTCGTTCAGCTGCCATTCACTCTCCAGGAGCAGATAGTCTCCGTGAGTTCATTGTTCAAGCGGTATGAGAATGTTCCTGCGTCTCTTGCTGACGTTGCACTGATTCGGATGGCAGAGATCTATGACTCTCCGTTGCTCCTTACTACCGATAGCGACTTCCATGTCTATCGTCGGCATGGAAGACAGGCGATTCCATTGGTATGCCCGTGATTTTTATCGGCTCTGCAGGTGATGCGAAAGTTCGCGCACGTTGTCTGTGGAGAAGCGACACTTCGAGCAAGCCCCTCGAGTGTTCATGCCGCCATCTGTTTTCTGCCTCGCGACTCCACTCTCCTTGCCTGCCACTCAAGGGCAGCGTTGGAAAAGTAAGCTGAGTACCTGAATTCATTGACATCCTCACTCCAGTTGTTCATCGCAGCCTGAAGGATGTGTCAGGGCGCCCATCAGCTGACGTCGGCCTCAACGCCACCTTCGGCGCCACCTCAGACCATCGTCACAAACTCCTCAGCAATGCTGGGATGCAACGCCATCGTCCGGTCAAAGTCGGCCTTCGTCGCTCCCATGCCGACCGCGATGGCGGCCATCTGGATGATCTCGGCGGCATGGCTGCCCACCATGTGCACCCCCAGCACCTTGCCGCTGGCCCGTTCCACCACCAGCTTCAGCAGGCAGCGGGGGCCGCTTGCCGGCAACGCCTGGCGCAGGCTGCGGAATCGCGCCCGGTAGACCTGGACCCCGTCGGCCCCATGGCGGGCCGTGGCCTCCTCTTCGCTGAGGCCCACGGTGGCCAGTTCGGGTTGGGTGAACACCGCCGAGGCCACCAGATCGTGGTTCACCGTGCGGGTGCCGCCGGCAAACAATGCATCGGCCAGGGCCCGCCCCTCATCGACCGCCACCGGCGTCAGATTCACCCGGTCGGTCACATCGCCCACCGCATGGATGTGGGGCACGTTGGTGGTCTGGTGGGCATCCACCGGGATCCGGCGACCGTCGTGGTTCACGCCCGCCGCCTCCAGGCCGAGCCCCTCCAGCCGTGGCAGCCGGCCCGTGGCCTGCAGCAACGCTTCGGCCGTCAACCGTTCGCCGCCGGCCAGCAACGTGAAGCCTTCGGGTCCCTCGCTGATCGCCTCTGGGGTCAGCCCCGGCCGCAACGTCACCCCCTGCCCCTCCAGGCCCTCCTGCACCACCGCCACCAGTTCGCCGTCAAACCCCCGCAGCAGCCGCTCGCCCCGGTACACCTGCGTCACCGCCACCCCCAGCCCCGCCAGGATCCCGGCGAATTCACAGGCGATGTAGCCCGCGCCCACGATCAACACCGACGCCGGCAGTTTTTCCTGCAGAAACAGGTCATCGCTCACCCAGCCCAGTTCCCCTCCGGGAATTGGCAGCCGCTGGGGCCGCCCGCCCACCGCGATCAAAATGTGGCGGGCCTGCAGCCGTTGCTCGCCGGCCACCACCGTGTGGGCGTCTTCAAAGCGGCCCCAGCCGGGGATCAACGTCACGCCGGCCTTCTCCAGCAGGCCGATGTGCAACGCATTGAGCCGGTCCACCTCGTGGCGCACGTTGGCCAGCAGCCGCGGCGCATCGCACTGGTGGCCTGGGACCGACCAGCCGAAGCTGCCGGCCTCTGCCAGCAGCTCGCGGTACTCGGCCCCATACACCAGCAGTTTTTTGGGCACACAGCCGCGGATCACGCAGGTGCCGCCCACCCGGTCCCCCTCGATGATCGCCACCCTTGCCCCGTGACGCGCCGCCCGCTTGGCGGCAGCGAGCCCGCCGGAGCCGGCGCCGATGACCAGCAGATCGAAGGGGTCAGCCATGGAGGGGGGCAGAATCGAGCCCATGTTGCCCACCCGGCGTGGCCATCGGCGTCTGGGTGCTGCCCGACCAGTTGCATGCGGGCCAGGCGGCCCTGGCCTCCCTGCCCCCCGGCGGTGGGCCGGTGCTGCTGCTCGAGAGTGAGGCCAGCCTGCGGGAGCGGCCCCACCGGCAGAAGCTGATCCTCTTCTGGAGTGCCCAGCGTCATTTCGCCCATGACCTGTCGGCGGCCGGCCATCGGGTCGAGCTGATCGAGGCCGCCAGCGCCGCCGAGGCGGTGCCGGCCTGGGTGCAACGGCACGGCCTCGACGAACTGCGCCTGATGGAACCGGCCGACCGGTCGGCCCGGCGTGCCGTCGAGGCCCTCGACCTGCCCTGTCGCCTCGTCTGGCTGGCCGACAACCATTTCCTCTGGTCCCGCGACGACTTCAACCGCTGGGCCGGCGACCGCCGTCAGCTGCGGATGGAGTTCTTCTACCGCGAGGGCCGCCGCCGCTTCGACGTGCTGCTGCACAACGGTGAACCCCTCGGCGGCCGCTGGAACTTCGACAGCGTGAACCGTCGACCGCCGGCCAAGGGTCTGCAACCGCCCCCGCCGTTGCGCTTCAGCCCCGATGCCGTCACCACCGCGGTGATCGACAAGGTGGAGCGCCTCGCCGCCGCCACCCCATTGCCCGGTCAGTCACGCCCCTTCCACTGGGCCGTCACGCGATCCCAGGCCCTGGACGCCCTCGGGCAGTTCCTCCAGGAGCGTCTCGACGACTTCGGCCCCTGGCAGGACGTGATGGTGACCGGCCAGCCGGACCTCTGGCATGCCCGCCTCAGCCCCTACCTCAATCTGGGTCTGCTGCGGCCCGATGAAGTGCTGCGTCGGCTCGAGGAGACCGCCGCCCAGCGACCCGTGCCCCTGGCCAGCCTCGAAGGTTGCATCCGTCAGATCCTCGGCTGGCGCGAATTCACCCATGGCCTCTACCACCACTTCGGGCCCAGCTACGCAGGCCTCAATGCCCTCGAGGCGCAGCAGCCCCTGCCGGGCTTCCTCTGGCAGCTGGGCGGCAGCGGCATGGCCTGCGTCGACACGGTTCTGGGGGAGCTGGCCGCCAGCGGCTACAACCACCACATCCAGCGGCTGATGGTGCTCAGCAACCTGGCGCTCATCGCCGGCTGGGATCCCCAGGCCACCACCGCCTGGTTCCGCGCCCATTACGTCGATGCCCACGACTGGGTGATGCAGACCAACGTGCTCGGCATGGGTCTCTGGGCCGACGGCGGACGGCTCGCCAGCAAGCCCTACGCCGCCAGTGGCGCTTACCTCAAGAAAATGTCGACCTACTGCAGCGGCTGCCGCTACGACCCGAAGCAGCGCACCGGTCCCCGCGCCTGCCCCTACACCAGCCTCTACTGGGGCTTTCTCGATCGCCATGCCGAACGCTTCCGCAGCCATCCGCGCATGGCCCTGATGATTCGCCAGCTCGACCGTCTGTCAGAAGCCGACCGCAGCGGTGTGCGCGAGGCCTGCGCAGCGCTTGAATGGGGACCTGCACCGGATGCCCGTGGCCCTGCCGAGCCTTCCGCCTGAGAGCTACCTGTGGTTCAAGACCTTCCACATCGTCGGTGTGGTGGTCTGGTTCGCCGGACTCTTCTACCTGGTCCGCCTGTTCATCTATCACGTTGAGGTCGAGGAACAGCCCGAGGCCGTCCGCCAGGCGTTCCGCGACCAGTACGGCCTGATGGAGCGGCGGCTGGCCAACATCATCACCACCCCCGGCATGGTGCTCACCCTGGTCTGTGCCGCCGGGTTGCTGCTGGGCAATCCCGCCTGGCTGCACCAGGGCTGGATGCACGCCAAGCTCGGGTTCGTGGCGGCCCTGCTCGCCTACCACCTCCTCTGTCTGCGGCTGATGGGCCAGCTGCAGACCGGCGCCTGCCGCTGGAGCGGCCGGCAGCTGCGGGCCCTCAACGAGTTACCGACGCTGCTGCTCGTGATCGTGGTGCTGCTGGTGGTCTTCAAGGGCAGCTTTCCCACCGGTGCCGCCACCTGGCTGACGGTGGGGCTCGTGGTGTTCATGGCCGCCTCGATCCAGTTCTATGCCCGCTGGCGTCGGCTGCGTCGCGAACGGGAGGTGGCCCAAGGTGCCTGATCAGCGCCCCGCCACCGACCATCCGCTGGTGGCCGTGCTGCGGGGGGTGGAGGCCGCCAGTTGCCCCGGCCGCCTCAACTTCCACTGCCACAGCCTCTGCAGTGACGGCAGCCTCGAACCCGAGGCCATCGCCGACCAGGCGGTGGCCCTTGGCCTCGAGCATTTCGCCGTCACCGATCACCACAGCCTCGAGGCCTTTCCGTTCGTGCAGGCCCGCCTCGCTGCCCATGCCGACGGCGGCTTGCCGGTGCCGACCCTCTGGACGGGCACCGAGATCAGCTGTCTGCTCGAAACCTGCCTGGTGCACGTGCTGGCCCTTGGGGTCGACGGGCGCCACCCGGCCATGGATCCCTACCTGCGGGGGGACACGGTCAGCGGTCCGGCCCTCCAGGCCAGTGCCGTGGTGGAGGCGATCCAGGCGGCCGGCGGCCTGGCGCTGCTGGCCCATCCGGCCCGCTATCGCCTTGGTTTCCGCCCGTTGCTCGAAGCCGCCGCCGCCCTGGGCTTCGATGGGGCCGAGGTCTGGTACGACTACGAGATGCAGGAGCACTGGCGCCCCAGCCCCCACGTCTGCGAGTCAATCAGCCGCCTGTGCCGCGATCTTGACCTTTTGCAGAGTTGCGGCACCGACACCCATGGGATGAGCCTGAAGGGTCGCTAGGTTTTCCCACAACCTTCAGGGTCGCCATGGGACTCTTCGACCGCTTCCGCCGCAAGCCTGCCGATGCGGCCGCCGACAACGCCTCCAATGCCTTCTTTCTCGACCCCGACAAGTCGAGCACCCTCGGCGACGTGAACTTCATGCGGCGGTCCAACACCATCCGCCACACCTTCCCCGGCACCGTCGACAGCCCCGGCACCAAGGAGCGGATTGAAGAGGTCGCCTCGATGGAGGCCCGGCTTGAAAAGGTGTCCGACGGCCTGCCTGACGCTCCCTCCCAGGAGGGCTTCACCGCACCCCTCGGTGGTGGCGTGCCCAAACCGGTCAAGAAGACCTTCGCCCAGACGATGACGCAGCAGGAGCTGGCCGATCGCCTCAAAGGGGCGGCGGTGGCCCCCACCAACCAGCCCGGGGCCCCGGCGAAACGCTCCACCACCACCGACTCGGCGGCCAGTGGCGCACCGCGGCCGACCCCCAAGCCGGGGTCGATCGACCCCTTCCGCGACATGCTCAAGGACCTGGGCTGACGGGTCCGGCGCCGGCGGTCTCGACGATCGCTTCGGCCTCCAGCAGCATCTGCCGCAACTGGTCGAGCCGTTCCGCTGAAGCCCCCTGCCACAGGCCCCTGTGGTTGGCTTCCAGGAACCGTTCGGCCATGTCCCGCAGGGCCCAGGGGTTGCTGACCTCAAGGAAGGAGCGCACCTGTGGCTGCTCCAGCCAGGCCTCGCAGAGCGCCCCGTAGGCCCAGTCGGGCACCGCATCGGTGCAGGCGTCATAGGCGAACAGGTAGTCGAGGCTGGCGGCCAGCTCGAAGCCGCCCTTGTAGCCATGGCGCTGCATGCCTTCGATCCAGCGCGGGTTGAGCAGGCGGCTGCGGATCACCCGATCGAATTCCCGCGTCAGGGGCCGTGGCCGTGGCCGTTCGGGGCGTGAGTGATCCCCGAACCAGAGGGATGGGCTGCGGCCCTGCAGCCGCCGCACCGCCGCCGCCAGCCCTCCCTGGAACTGGTAGTAGTCGTCGGAATCGAAGAGGTCGTGTTCCCGGTTGTCCTGGTTGTGCAGCACCATCTGCACGTCCCGCAGTCGCTGCTCAAGCCCGTCCCGGTCTGCCGCCACCCGGTCGGCGGATCCATGGCGCCACTGGCCCCAGCGCAGAAAGGCTTCCGCCAGGTCGTCGGCGTTCCGCCAGGCACCGCTGTCGATCAGTCCCTGCAGCCCCGCTCCGTAGGCCCCCGGCGCTGAGCCGTAGACCCCGCAGCTGGCCTCGTCGCCCACCAGCCGGTCGGCGGCCAGCAGCCACTCGATCAGCTGCGGGAAGGCATCCCTGAAGAAGCCCGAGATCCGCACCGTCACCGACACCCGAGGGCGCCCCAGCACCGCCGTCGGAATCAGGCTCAGGTCGACCATGCGGCGGGTGGGGCCGTCCCACACCGGCTGCACCCCCAGCAGGGCCAGCACCTGGGCGACATCGTCACCGCCGTTCCGCATGGTGCTGGTGCCCCAGATCGACAGGGCCAGATTGGTCAGATCGCAGCCCTCCTGCTGCCGATGCTCCTCCAGCAGGATGGCCGCGCTGCGCCGCCCCAGGTCCCAGGCCGCTTCGGTGGGCAGTCCCCGCAGGTCAACGCTGTAGAAGTTGCGCCCCGTCGGCAGCACATCCGGCCGGCCACGGGTGGGGGCCCCCGACGGACCGGCTTCCACCCGGCCGCCGCCGATGGCCGTCGCCAGGGCCCGCCGTTCGGCCTCACCACGGGCCTGCAGCCGCGGCCAGAGGTCCTGCAGCACGTGGGTCAGTTCGACCTCCAGCTCCTGCGGGACGGGCTCGTGGCTGCCGGCCAGCCGCTGCCGCAGCAGCGCCAGGGCGCGCTCCTCCAGCAGGGCCACCCCATGGCCCAGGCAGCGGGCCCCCGGCAGCCCCAGGGTCTGCAGCCGCGATCGATCGGCATCCGACAGCGGCTCCGACTCGTCACCGGCCCAGGGATCGAGGTCGAGGTCGAGCACCGCCGCCAGCTGACGGGTGAGGCCGACCCGTCCGGGGCCCGGGGCCCGGGCCAGGGCCAGCAGCAGTTCCAGCTGGGCTTCGGCCGGCGGGTTCTGGCCGTAGATGTGCAGCCCGGTGCGGATCTGGGCCTCCTTGAGTTCACAGAGGTAACCGTCCAGACCCCCCAGCCGCTCCTCCAGATCGCCGGTGTCGCCCGCGACCGGCAGCTCCAGGGTCGTCAGGGCCTCCTCCAGCTGACGCTGCAGCACGGGCTGCTCGCGGCTGCCCAGCTCCCGCGCCTGCCACAGCTGCTCCAGCAGGGCCTCAAGGCCCGCCAGGGCCCCGTGCAGACCCGCCCGGCCCAGGGGGGGCGTCAGGTGGTCCAGGATCACCGCCTGGCTGCGGCGCTTCGCCTGGCTGCCCTCGCCGGGGTCGTTGACGATGAAGGGGTAGAGATGCGGCAAGGGCCCCAGGGCCAGGGCCGGAAAACACGATGCCGACAGGCCGATGCCTTTGCCGGGCAGCCATTCGAGGTTGCCGTGCTTGCCGAAGTGGACCAGCACATGGGCATCAAAGGTCTGGCGCAGCCACAGGTAGTGGGCCAGATAGGCGTGGGTGGGGGGAAGGTCGGGGCTGTGGTAGCTGAGGGCCGGATCCCGGTCGTATCCCCGCGACGGTTGCAGGAGCACCACCACCGAGCCCCAGCGCCGACCGGCGATGGCGAAGCCATCCCCGTCCAGGCCGGGGTCCTGTTCCGGGGGGCCCCAGTGCCGTTCGAGGCAGAGCCGGGCCTCGGCGGGCAGCGTGTCGTACCAGCTCCGGTACGTCGCCAGCGGCAGCCGCGCCAAAGGGGCGCGATGGTCGGATTCGGGATCGGGCGTGCGTCCGTCGAGCAGCGCCCGCACCAGCGCGTCGCCATCCCCCGGCAGGGGCGTCTCCGGCCCACCGAGGTCATGGCCGCTGCGTTGCAGCTCGGCCAGGGCGCCGGCCACCGAGGCGGGGGTGTCGAGCCCGACGCCATTGGCCAGACGGGCGTTGCGGGTGGGGTAGTTGGCCAGCACCAGCGCCACCCGCCGCTCCGCCGGTGCCGTCGCCCTCAGCCGCAGCCAGCGAGCCGCCAGTTCGGCCACCCAGGCCAGGGCCTCGGGGTCGGCCCGGTGGCGGGTGAGGGCACAGCCGAGGCGCTCGTCGGCGCAGGCCAGTTCGCGGAAGGCGACGATGCGGGTGGTGATGCGGCCGTCCAGCTCGGGGAGGGCCACCTGCAGACTCAGGTCGAGGGGGCCCAGACCCACGGAACTGGCGAGCCAGCGGTCGCGGCCGCCGCCGCTGCTGAGCAGCTGCAGCACCGGCACCCCCAGGGCCCGCCAGAGGGGCGCGCCGGCGGCGGCTTCGTCGGCCCGCACCGAGGCGAATCCGGTGGCGCACAGCACCAGCCCCACACCCTCCCGCCGCAGCAGCCGCAGCACGCCCTCCTGCACGGCCCCATCCCGCAGGCCACTCACCAGCAGCACCCGCGGACAGAGGCCGCGGCTGCGCAGGGCCGCGGCGGCTTCGGTCAGCAGGGCCGTGTCTCCGGCGCTCCACAGGGCCCGGTAGGCGAGCAGGCCCACCCTCGGCCCCTCCTCCTGGCGCCAGTCCCAGGGCAGCGGATCCGGCAGGGGGGCCACGGTCGGAGCGGTGACCGCCCCCCCATCGAGCAGCGCCTGGCAGCAGTGCAGCACCCGGTCCATGTTGTCGGGCCCTCCCTCCCGCAGGGCCATGCCGAGGGCCTGGGCCAGCTCAGGCGCCACCGTGCCGAGGCTGATCAGGTCCTCTTCCCCGTCGACGGTTCCGGAGAGCACCACCAGCTGTCGGCCCGGCCGGGCTCCGGCCCAGTCCCTCAACCGCTCCAGGCCATAGCTCCAGTGCCCCCGACCACCGAGCAGCCGCACCACCACCAGCCGGGCCGCGGCGACGGTGGTGCGCAGGTAGTGGTCAATGACAGCCGGATGCTGCAGGGCGGCCAGGTTGAGGCCCCTGACCTCCAGGGATTGCCAGGCAGGCTGCCGCAGCCGCTCGGCCAGCAGGCCCAGGTCGGTTTCGGCACTGCTCAGCAGCAGCAGCGGCGCGGGCGGCTGCTCGACCAGGTCGCCAGCCCCGTCGCCTGGATCCCCGGGCAGTGTGACCAGTCGGTGCATGCCCCCATGCTCCCGCAGAATGCCGCGGGAATGAGAAGATCGGCCCCAGCCCGGCCCCCACCGTCTCCATGACCACCTTCCTGCCCTACGCCTGGTTCGGTGGGCGCTGCGTCCCCTTCGCCGAGGCCACCCTCTCGGTCGCCACCCATGCCCTGCATTACGGCACCGGGGCCTTCGGCGGCATGCGCGTGCTGCCGAACCCCGATGATCCGGGTGAGTTGCTGCTGTTCCGTGCCGATCGCCATGCCCGCCGGCTGAGCCAGAGCGCCAGGCTGCTGCTGATCGAGCTCAGCGAAGAGACGGTTATGGCCGCCGTGACGGCCATGTTGCAGGCCAACCGGCCCACCAGCCCCAGCTATCTGCGGCCGTTCGTCTACACCTCCGACCTCGGCATCGCCCCGAGGCTGCACAACATCCAGACCGATTTCCTGGTCTACGGCATTGAGTTGGGTGATTATCTGTCCCCTGACGGGGTGAGCTGCCGCATCAGCAGCTGGACCCGCCAGGAGGATCGGTCCCTGCCCCTGCGGGGCAAGGTGAGCGGTGCCTACATCACCAGTTCCCTGGCCAAGACCGAGGCCGTGCGCAGCGGCTTTGATGAGGCCCTGATGCTCAACAGCCAGGGCAAGATCAGCGAGGCCAGCGGCATGAACCTGTTCATCGTCCGTGACGGCGTGCTGTACACGCCAGGGGTCGACCAGGACATCCTCGAGGGCATCACCCGCGCCAGTGTCATCGAGCTGGCCCGCTCCATGGGTCTCACCGTGGTGGAACGCCCGGTCGACAAGACCGAGCTGTTCGTGGCCGAAGAGGTGTTCCTGACGGGCACAGCGGCCAAGATCACCCCCGTGAGGCGGGTCGAGACCACCGACCTGCCGGCGTCACGGCCGGTGATGGAATCCCTGCGGGAGGCCATCACTCGCATCACCGAGGGGCGCGACCCTAACTTCTCCCACTGGGTGACCCGCGTGAGGATCGACGGATGACCAGCTTTCTTGAGCGCCTGCATGCTCCTGAGCGACCCGTGCTGGTCTTCGACGGAGCCACCGGCACCTCCCTCCAGCAGATGAACCTCACCGCCGAGGATTTCGGCGGTCTGGCCCTGGAGGGCTGCAACGAAAATCTGGTGCTCACCCGACCCGACGTCGTGCAGGCCGTGCACGGTCAGTTTCTTGAGGTCGGCTGCGATGTGATCGAGACCGACACCTTCGGGGCCACCTCCCTGGTGCTGTCTGAGTACGACATCCAGGATCAGGCCTTCGAGATCAACCGCCGGGCGGCGGAGCTGGCGCGGGAGATGGCTGATCGTTTCAGCACCCCCGAGCATCCGCGCTTCGTGGCCGGATCCATGGGGCCCACCACCAAGCTGCCCACCCTGGGCCATGTCGACTTCGACACGATGGCCGAGTCGTTCGCTGAGCAGGCCCGGGGGCTGCTCGCGGGCAACGTCGATCTGTTCATCGTCGAAACCTGTCAGGACGTGCTCCAGATCAAGGCCGCCCTGAGCGGCCTCGAGCGGGCCTTCGCCGAAACCGGAGAGCGGCGACCGCTGATGGTCTCGGTGACGATGGAAACCACCGGAACCATGCTCGTCGGTTCCGACATCGCCGCAGTGGTGTCGATTCTCGAGCCCTTCCCCATCGACATCCTCGGGCTCAACTGCGCCACCGGGCCAGAGCAGATGAAGGAGCACATCCGCCACCTCTCGGCCCATGCCCCCTTTGTGGTCAGCTGCATCCCCAATGCGGGCCTGCCGGAGAACGTCGGTGGCGTGGCCCACTACAGGCTGACGCCCACCGAAATGAAGATGGCGTTGCACCACTTCATCGAAGACCTCGGTGTGCAGGTCATCGGTGGCTGTTGCGGCACCACGCCGGCGCACATCGGGGCCCTCGTCGAGCTGGCCCGCGGCATGCATCCCGCCCCACGGCCGGTGCGCACCCCCGACCAGCAGCTGGCCCGTCCCCTGCTCAACGTCGAACCTTCGGCAGCGTCGATCTACGGCACCACCACCTACCACCAGGACAACTCCTTCCTGATCATCGGCGAACGGTTGAACGCCAGCGGCTCCCGCAAGGTGCGTGAACTGCTGAACGACGAAGACTGGGATGGGCTGGTGGCTGTGGCTCGCAGTCAGGTCAAGGAGAACGCCCACATCCTCGATGTCAACGTCGATTACGTGGGTCGCGATGGTGAACGTGACATGCACGAGCTGGTCAGCCGGCTGGTGACGAATGTGAACCTTCCGTTGATGCTCGACTCCACCGAGTGGCAGAAGATGGAAGCCGGCCTGAAGGTTGCCGGTGGCAAATGCCTGCTCAATTCCACCAACTACGAAGATGGCGATGAGCGCTTCTTCCGGGTGCTTGAACTGGCTCGCCACTACGGCGCGGGGGTGGTGGTCGGCACCATCGATGAAGAAGGCATGGCCCGCACCGCCGACCGGAAGCTGGCCATCGCCCGCCGGGCCTATGAGGATGCCCTCCGCTTCGGTATCCCCGCCCACGAGATCTTCTACGACCCCCTCGCCCTGCCCATCTCCACCGGGATCGAAGAAGACCGCCGCAACGGTTGCGAGACCATTGAGGCGATCCGCCGCATCCGCACCGAGCTGCCGGGGGTGCACGTGGTGCTCGGCGTCAGCAACATCAGCTTCGGGCTCTCTCCGGCGGCCCGGATCGTGCTCAATTCGGTCTTCCTGCATGACTGTTGTGAAGCCGGCATGGATGCGGCGATCGTCAGCCCTGCCAAGATCCTGCCCCTCGCCCGCATCGGCGAAGAAGAACAGCAGGTCTGCCGCGACCTGATCGATGACCTTCGGCGCTTTGAGAACGGCGTCTGCACCTACGACCCCCTGACGCGCCTCACGGAGCTGTTCGAGGGCGTCAGCAGTCGCGAAGCCCGCAGCGCCGGACCCTCCCTGGCCGACCTGCCGGTGGAGGAGCGGCTCAAGCAGCACATCATCGACGGCGAACGCATGGGCCTTGAGATAGCGCTGCAGGAGGGCCTGCAGCGCTACCAGCCCCTCGAGATCGTCAACACCTTCCTGCTCGACGGCATGAAGGTGGTGGGCGAACTGTTCGGCTCCGGCCAGATGCAGCTTCCGTTTGTGCTGCAGAGCGCCGAAACGATGAAATCGGCCGTCGCTTTCCTTGAGCCGCACATGGAGAAGACCGAGGGCGAGAGTTCAGCCAAGGCACGTTTTCTGATTGCCACCGTCAAAGGAGATGTTCACGATATCGGCAAGAACCTTGTTGACATCATCCTCACCAACAATGGCTATGAGGTGATCAATCTTGGAATCAAACAGAGTGTCGAGGCCATCATCGAAGCGCAGCAGCAGCACCAGGCAGACTGCATCGCCATGAGTGGCCTGCTCGTCAAATCGACGGCGTTCATGAAGGAGAACCTCTCCGCCTTCAACGAAGCCGGTATTCATGTGCCGGTCATTCTGGGCGGTGCAGCCCTCACCCCGCGTTTTGTCCAGCACGATTGCCGGCAGGTGTACGAGGGGCAGGTGATCTACGGCCGAGATGCCTTCACCGATCTGCGCTTCATGGATGCCTACGTCGAGGCGCGTCGGCAGGGTCAGTGGGACGATCGCCGCGGCTTCCTTGCCGCCGTTCCCGATGGGCTCGGCTTGGAACCTTCCGCGGCCGTCGCCGCTGACCCTGGCCCGTCGTCTGCGGGGGAGCCCGCCAACGGCGCCGCTCCCCTGCCCCCCGCCAGCACCGAACGATCTGACGTGGTGCCGGAGGAGCCCGCCCTGGAGCCGCCGTTCTGGGGACCCCGGATCCTTGAGGAGTCCGACATCCCCCTCGATGAGGTGTTCGCCTATCTCGACCGGCAGGCCCTGTTTGCCGGCCAGTGGCAGATGCGCAAGCCCCAGGACCAGAGCCGCGAGGATTACGAGGCTGATCTGCTCCGTCGGGCCGAACCCGTGCTTCAGGCGTGGATGGAGCGTGCGCGCCGGGAGGGCCTGCTGAACCCACGGGTGGCCTACGGCTACTTCCCCTGCGGTCGCGAGGGCAATGCGGTCGTCGTCTTCGATGCCGAAGAGCGCAGCCGGCCCCTCGGACGCTTTGAGCTGCCCCGCCAACGGGGGGGCAACCGCTACTGCATCGCCGATTTCTATCGCGACCTCCGCGATGGCGCTCCCACCGATGTGATCCCGATGCAGGCCGTCACCATGGGTGCCCGCGCCAGCCAGGTGGCCCAGGAGCTCTTCGCTGCCGATCGCTACAGCGATTACCTCTACTTCCATGGACTCGCCGTGCAGATGGCCGAGGCCCTGGCGGAGTGGACCCACGCCCGCATCCGCCGGGAGCTGGGTTTCGGCGACCAGGAGCCCACGGCCCTCCGGGATGTTCTTGCTCAGCGCTACAGGGGCAGTCGCTATTCGTTCGGCTATCCGGCCTGTCCGAACGTGGCCGATTCGCGACCGCAGCTCGCATGGCTGCAGGCCGACCGGATCGGGCTGCGCATGGACGACAGCGATCAGCTCGAGCCAGAGCAGAGCACCACGGCCCTGGTGGCCCTCCACAGTCGCGCGCGGTACTTCAGCGCCTGAGCCCACGCGCCGGGATGGCAGGCTGGCCCGGCCCGTGTCTCTTTCCATGGCCATTCAAGGTCCTGACGGCGTCGACGCCGCCATCGCCGCCGGGGTTGACCTCGACGGTTCCCCCCTGCCTGCCGCGATGCTCAGCCTCTATCAGGAGGTGATGGCCCTCGAGGCGGCCCGCACCCGCAGTGGTGTGACCAAATCGATGCGCAACCGCATCGTCCGCACCGGCAGCAAGCACCTGGATCAGGCCAGCCTCGATGCCCGGCTGAAGGAAGCGGGCTGGGACGGCCTGAAGCCGAAGGAAATCGCATTCTTCTACGGCTGAAGCGGCCTCAGGGCTGGGCGCCCACCTCTTCGAGAGCTTCGATCACCTCCTCCTGGAACGTGTCCAGGTCGTCGGAATCCGACAGATCGACGCCTTCACCGGCGGCGTTCTGCGTCAGCTCGCGGAAGTGGTCGGCGCCTTCGCCATTGGCCAGGAACTCGATGACGGATGTCTCGCCACTTTCCTGGAAGGCCTGCACCAGAGCCAGGAAGGCCGCATCTTCGGTGAAATCCCAGCTCATCGGATCGTCGCGGTCGGGGCAGTGGTGGACAACAGGGGGGATGGGACAGCCATCGCCTGATGACCCATAGCGTGCCCCCCCCCGATTCCGTCAAGTCCAGCCCCCCCTTTGGTCGCCGCTGCTGCACACTGGGGGCCATCCAGAGCGTCTCCGATGCCCGCCGCCCCATCGCCGCTGCAGCCCGGCCTGGAGCTCAACGTGCTGGGCACCCCCCTCCAGCTCTGCGGTTGTCGGCCCCTGACCGGATGGACCCGTGACGGCTTCTGCCGCCACCACGATGCCGACCACGGCCGTCACACGGTCTGTGCCGTCATGACCGAGACGTTTCTGAGCTACAGCCGCGCCCAGGGCAACGACCTCAGCACCCCTCGGCCCGAGTTCTCGTTCCCTGGCCTGCGCCCCGGTGATGCCTGGTGCGTCTGTGCCCTGCGCTGGCAGCAGGCCTACGCAGACGGAGTCGCGCCGGGGGTGCGGCTGGAGGCCTGTGCGGCCAGTGCCCTCGAGGTGGTGAACCTCGATCACCTGCGCGAACATGCCGTCGCCGCCGAGTCAGCCGCCGGGTCGTCACCAGGGGATGGCGCTTCCGTCCCAGGCCAGGAAGGCCCCGCTGCGATCGACGGACTGGGCTGACAGCACCTCCAGAAGCTGGCGGGCTGCCCGTTCGGGGCTGAAGAGCTTCTCAGGCGCCACGCCGCCCCGGAAGGGTTCCGAGAGGGGAGTAGCCGTCGTGCCCGGGTGCAGCAGGGTCACGGTCACCGCCGGCCTCCGCCGGCGCCACTCCAGGGCCAGGGTGTGCAGCAGCTGGTTCTGGGCCGCCTTGGCGGCCCGATAGCCGTACCAGCCCCCGAGGCGGTTGTCCCCGATGCTGCCCACCCGCGCCGAGAGGCTGGCGAACCAGGCGGGCTGACCGTGGCCCAGGGCCTCCTCCACGGCCCGGGCCAGCAGGATCGGCCCGAAGGCGTTGATCGCAAAGGCGTGCTCAAGCCCGGGCCTGGCGACCGCCTGCAGACGCTTCTCGGGCCCAAGGCCGTCCCCGTGCAGCCAGCCGGCGGTGTTGATCACCAGCCGCAGGGGGGGCGCCTGCCGCAGTCGCTCGCTCAGCTCGTCCAGGTGACTGTCCTGGCAGAGGTCAAGGGGGGGATCGCTGCCGCGGCCCAGGTGGAGCAGCTGCAGCCCAAGGGCGCGGTCTGCCAGGGCATCGGCCAGGGCCGTGCCGATGCCGCCGCGGCCCACCACCAGGGCCAGCCCCTCCAGGGAGGACCAGTCGGCAGGATGTGTCATGGCGCGATGGGGCACCGGCTGGCGCATGATGGCGCCGTTCACGACAGCTGCGCGTGCCGCTTGCGATCACGGTGCTCGGTGGTGGGGCCTGGGGGGCCACCCTGGCCGAGCTGTTCTCCGCCCGCGGTCACCGGCTGCGGGTCTGGCGCCGTGCCCATGGGCCAGAGGCCCTCAGGGCATCCGCCGACAGCGACCTGATCGTTTCGGCCGTGGCCCTCGCGGGTGTCGACGGTGTTGCCGCTGCCCTGGCCGGGGCGGCGTCGTGCCCCCCGGTGATCAGCTGCTCCAAGGGGCTGCACCCTGAGCTGGGACTCACCGCCAGCCAGCTGTGGCAGCGGCGCTGGCCCGGAGTCGAGGTGCTGGTGTTGAGCGGCCCCAACCTCGCCGTTGAGCTGCGCCAGGGGCTGCCCGCGGCCAGCGTGCTCGCCGGTGCCGACGACGCCCTGCTGCGGCAGCTGCAGGCCGAGCTGAGCCACGACTGCTTCCGCCTCTACCGCAACGCCGATCCCCTGGGGACGGAGCTGGCCGGAGCCCTCAAGAACGTCATGGCCATCGCCGCCGGTGTCTGCGACGGTCTCCAGCTCGGCGCCAATGCCCGGGCCTCGCTGCTGACCCGAGCCCTGGCCGAGATGGGGATGGTGCTCGTGGGGCTGGGGGGCCGGCAGGAAACCCTCTACGGACTGGCGGGCCTGGGGGATCTGCTGGCGACCGCCACCAGCCCGCTGAGCCGCAATTACCGCTTCGGCCTGGGGCTCGCCGCGGGCCATCCCCCGGAGTCTGTGGCGCAGCAGATCGAGGGCACCGTCGAAGGGGTCCCCACCTGCGCCGGTCTCTGCGCCCTGGCCGGTCGCCGCGGCTGGTCGCTGCCGGTGGCCGAGCAGGTGCAGGCGCTGGTCGAGGGTCGCATCGATCCGGAAGGCGCCCTGCGGCGGCTGATGGAACGGCGCCTCACCCAGGAGTGACCCCGATGGCTTCGCCAGATCCCGTCCGCCTCGCCGGAGTCGACGCCTTCACCGCCACACCGATGGCCGGCAATGGCGCCGTGGTGGCGCTGTTGCCTTGCCCTGCCAGCGATCGCTGGATGCAGGCCCTGGCGGCCGAACTGCAGCAGTCCGAGACCGCCTTCCTCTGGCACGACCGTTCCGCCGACCGCTGGGCCCTGCGCTGGTTCACCCCCAGCTGTGAGGTGCCCCTCTGTGGCCATGCCACCCTCGCCGCCACCCTGGCCCTTTCCCACTGGGGCCTGTTGGTGCCGGGGGACGGCCTGGCGCTGCACACCCGCAGCGGTCCCCTGGCGGTCGGCCTCGATGGCGACGGGGGCGGCGCCGCCTGGCTGGACCTGCCGACCACCGACCTCATCCCCCGCTCCCCCGACCCCTGGATGTCCGCACTGCCGGGCGGGGCACCTCGGCGGGTGTGGACCTCGTCCCTCGGTTACGGGGTGCTGCTGCTGGAGCCGGGCAGTGATCTGGCCCTGCTGGACCCCCGTGCCGATGCCTGGGCTGCCGGTCCTGAACCGGCCTGGGTGGTGATGCGGGCCGGCGCTGACGCTGCTGATCCCGGCGCCGACTACGGCCTGCGCTTCTTCGCCCCCGGCCTCGGTCTGGCCGAGGATCCCGTCACCGGTTCGGCCCATGCCCTGGTCGCCCCCTGGTGGTGCCGACAGCTCGAGCGGTCGCGGGTGAGGGGATGGCAACCGTCGCACCGTCCGGGGGGGGTCACCCTGGAACCGCTCCGATCGGGCATGATCCGCCTGTTCGGTTCCGGCGTCTTGCTATGGGATGGCCAGATGTCCCGACCACCCGAACCCAGCTCCGCAGCCTCATGGGCCGGGGTCGTGGGTTGGTCGGCCGCTGGCGGAGACGCCTGAGGGAGAAGGGACCGGGCTTGCTGCTCCTGGGTGCCCCCTTCGCCGGCGGGGCCTTCGTCGTCTCGCTCGTGGCGCCGCTGCTGCAACCCCGTGAGAGCGCCGTGGATCCTGTGCTGCTCCGGGCCATGCTCCAGCCGGGGCCCGACGCTCCCCTGCGCAAGACGGTTCCTGCCGCTCCCCCCGCCCCCCCGACCCTGCCGCAGCCCCGCCTTGCCCCCGCCGCTGATCTGGCGGTGCCCGCCGCAGGCGAGCGACCCGCTCCGGCGCTCGAGATCCGGGTGATGCTGCAGCGCGCCCAGGCCAGCCTCAGCCTGGGTGGCCCAGGGGACTGGCAGCTGCAGGACCGCCAGGGGCAACCCTGGCGCCGCAGCCCCGGCCTCGTCACCGTCGCCTGCAGCGACGTCGGCCTCAGTGTCGACGGCACCCCGGCGGCGGCCGAACTCTGGGCCAGGCCCGCCGATGGCACCATCAGCCTCAACGGCCAGAACTACAGGGGCAGCGTGCGGCTGTACTGCGATGCCGACGGGGTCACGGCGGTGAACCACCTGCCGCTCGAGACCTACATCGCGTCGGTGGTGGGTGCCGAGATGCCGAGCCACTGGCCCGCCGAGGCCCTGCGTGCCCAGGCGGTCGCCGCCCGCTCCTACGCCATGGCCCACGTGGCGCGTCCGGCCGATCCCCACTGGCATCTGGGGGCCACCACCCGCTGGCAGGCCTACCAGGGACTCGAGAGCGAGAGCGACGCCTCCAGGGAGGCGGCACAGTCCACGGCAGGTCTGATCCTCAGCTACAAGGGGGGGATCGTCGAAAGCCTGTATGCCTCCGACCGGGCCCTGGCCCTCGAAGCCCATGGCCACCTCGGGGCGAGCATGAGTCAGCAGGGGGCCCGCCTGCTGGCCGAACGCGGATACCGCTTCAGCCAGATCCTGGCCACCTACTACCAGGGCGCGAGCCTGGCCCGGCTGCAGCCCTCGGCATGACACCCCTGATCGACCGGGTCGATGCCGTGAGCCGCGATGCCCTTGCGGCCGGTGCCCTGGTCCCCCTGCGCACCGAGCATGTGGATCATCCGGGCTGGGCACCGTTCCTGGTGCGGCGGCTGCTTGATCCCACGCCGAAGCACCTGCGCCAGGCAGGCCCGCGCCCCAACCCCTTCCGCCCCTGGGATCAGCGACTGGAGGTGCTGGGTCTGGCCGACCACGTGGTGCTGCTCAACAAGTTTCCCGTCGAGCCGAGGCATCTGCTGCTGATCACCCGCGGCTGGGCGCCTCAGGGTGGCTGGCTCGACCACCGCGACTGGGAGGCGGTGGCGTCGTTGATGGCCCAGGTCCGGGGTCTGTGGTTCTTCAACAGCGGTCCTGATGCCGGCGCCAGTCAGCCCCATCGGCATCTGCAGCTGCTGCCCCGCGATGCCGATCAGCCGCTCTGCCCCCTGGAGCAGGGCTTCCGGCTCATCGCCGACGGCGGTGCTGGTCCCTGGCCCTGGCGCCTGGGCCTGCGAGCACTTCCTGACGCCGACGATGGCCAGCGGGCGGCGATCCTGGCGGAGACCTATCGGCAGCTCTGCGAAGCCCAGGGGCTGGGCCGCCCCGACGACGACCCGAGACCCAGGCAACCCCATAACCTCCTGTTCGGCCGCGAGTGGATGGCCGTGGTGCCGCGCGTGCTGGAGGGCAGCCGTGGCTTCAGCCTCAATGCCCTCGGTTTCGCCGGTTATCTCCTGGCCACGGAGGATTCGGATCTCGACTGGCTGCGCAGCCAGGGACCGCTGCCGCTACTGCGCGCCGCGGCGATCGCGGTCTGACCCCGTCGGTTCCGTGGTTCCACGGATGCGGCGCCCTGGCCACCTGCGCTGGGCTGAAGAGGTCCGCTGGCCCATGACCTTGAGACCGACCACCCAACCTGCGAACCCCACGACCTGCCGGCGTCGTTCCTCACCCCTGTCCCCCTTTGAGCCCCTCATCGACCGCATCGCCGGCCGGTACGCCCGCCTGCAACGGGCCGACCGCGAGGATCTGCGGCAAGTGGGCTATCTGGGGCTGCTGCGGGGACTTAACAACCGCGGTGACCGCTCCGGAGGCCATCTGGAGGCCTTTCTGGTTCTCCACATCCGCGGCGCGATGCTGCACTACCTGCGCGACACGGCCGATCCGGTGCGCCTGCCCCGCCGGCTCCGCCAGAGCCAGGACTGGCGGGCCTGGAGTCTGCGCCTGCGCCCCCTGGATGCGCTCGCCGAGCACCAGCTGCCCGCCGATCCCCGCGGTGAAGGCTGGACGACCCTGCTGCGGCAGGAGCGCCGCCAGCAGGTGCGACAGGCCCTGGCGAGCCTGGATCCGCTCGAGCGTCACTGTGTGGAGCAGGTGCTGCTCGCCGGCCGCAGCCTGCGACAGGTGGGCCGGCTGGAGGGGGTGAGCGCCATGACCGTCCAGCGACGGCTGCGGCGAGCTCTGGAGCACCTCAGACCCCAGCTGGCGCCGCTCAGCGCCTGAGAGCCTCAGGCTCAGTCGTGGCTGGTGCCGTCGCGTTCCATCTGTCGCTCCAGGGTGGCGATGGCTGCGTCGATGGCCGCCAGCTGCCGTTCGAGGGCATCACGCCAGCCGCGGAGCATCATCCGCTTCCGCCGCTGGCGGCGGGCCTTGAGGTCCTGGGTGGTGCCTTCGACACCGAGGCAGTCAGGGAAGGGAAACATGGGAAAATGTGCCGGACCGGCGCCGTTCTAGCGAATGGCACGGTCTGTCAGTTGCCCCTTGCACCATCACCGTGAGACATCCGGAACGCAGGGGAACCGCAGACTCTCATTACGGTCTGACCGAAAGAAATTCCAGGCCTCCTCGCCTTCCGTCCCAGATCAGACCCATCACGGGAGGAGTCGGTCCAGCGGGTCCCATGCGTCATCTTCTGCCCGTCCTGCTCGGCCTGGCGACCGCCCAGGTCCTCTGCCCGGCCGTGCAGGCCCAGGTCGCCCTGATGGCCGGGCGGGCCGCCCAGCCGCTCCAGGGGCGGTTCAACAACGTCCCCGTTCTCCATTCCAACCAGCCTGAGGAGGTCTGGGGCCCGGGGATCCTGGTGAGCACCACCCCGGGTTCGGCGCTGGCCGAGACCGGCGAGACCCTCGCCAACGCCACTTACACCTTCAATGGTGAGTTCGGCCTCCATGCCCACCACAAGTACGCCCCCTCGGATGCCCGACGGCTGGGGGTTCCCGGTGGTCGTCGCGGACAGCTGACCCTGGCCGTGATCGCCATCAACCCTGGCGACCGTGAGGTCACCCTGCGCTTTGAGCAGGGTGCCGTCAAGAACAGCTTCGAGGCCCCCTACCTCTCCACCAATCTGATGGGGGTGATCCCCCAGGGGCGGCGGCCCTGGAACACCGGCCCCGGGGCCGCCACCGCGGTGCAGATGCTGCGGGGCAGCCTTGACCGCAACATGCCCGAGACCGTGCGCATTCCTGCCCGCTCCCGGGTCGTGGTCGTGAGCACCGATCTGCCAGCCCGTGGCATTGCCAATGCCCTGCTCAAGGGGCGCAGCGACGGTCCCTTCCAGATGGCGGTGGTCGCAGCCGAGGATCCCAGTGGTCCTGACGACATGCTGCGGGTGCTCGACGGGGGGCGTCTGGCCCCGGGCCGCACCTACCTGGCCCGCCTGGATGAGATCCGCGATCGCAGGGTGTTTGCCCGTGTCGCCGGTGTCGCCATCGGTGACGCCTACCAGGCCAGCCTGCGCCACGACCTGAAGGCCGGCGCGCTTCATGTGCCCCTCACCACCACCACCCGCCACAACTTCGGCACCAACGAGGTCCAGGTCAACGAACTGGCAACCCGTATGGTCGACTCGTCCCTCGACAACGTCGGGACCTACGGCGTGCGTTTCGACGTCGACCTGCAGCTCAGGGGTGAGGGCACCTACGACCTGGTGTTCAGCCATCCGACCCTCACGGGCCGTCAGTTCACGGCCTATCGGGGCACCATCGGCGTGACTACTCCCCGCGGTTACGAAGAACTGCACGTGGGCCTGCGCTCGGGACAGAGCCTGTCGTTGAGCACCCTCAACCTGCAACCCGGTGTGGTGACGCCGGTGCGCGTCAGCCTTGTGTACCCGGCCGATGCCACCCCTGGCCATCTGCTCAGCGTGGTTCCCGCCCAGCAGCTGTTGGCCCTGCGGCAGCAGGAGCAGCTCCAGGCCGAGGCCCGTGAGGCCATGGCCCGCCAGGCTCCCCCACCGATCAGCGCTCCGCCGCAGCCTTCGGCACCCGCCGGAGTCGCCCAGGGCTTCACCGACACTCCCGCGCCGACACCCGTCCGCCCCCGTCCCACCAGCTCCCGCCCCGTCCAGCGTCCGGTGCTCAACAAGACCGTGCCGACCTCCCGCCCGACGGCCCGGCCTCCCCAGGCGCCCCCGCCGGTGCTGCCGTCCTCCGGCTGGCCGCCGACCGCTCCGGCGATGATCGATCCCTCCCGTCCCTATCAGTTGATGCGCAACTGGTTCGGTCGATAGGCTCCCTGCGCTCCTCCGACATCACCGTGGCCAAAGGCAGTGATCAGGGTCGCCGGATTTCGGTGGAGCTCAGTGATGCGGTGCTGACCCGCATCGACGCCCTCAAGCGTGCCTGGGGTCATCGCTCGCGGGGACCGGTCGTCGAGCAGCTGTTGCTCATGGTCCTGACCCAGGAGGGGGATCGCCTGGATGGCGATGGCATCGAGCCCGACACCGGCGACACCGCCCTGCCTCTGGAGGTGCCCCCGGAGGCCTCGGCTCTGGTGGCTGTGAGCATCGCCGCCCTCGAGGCCCCCGTGCCGACGGCCGAGGCCGGTGTCGATGAGGATCCCCCCTGGCCAGCCGAGGCCGCCGCCAGCCGTTCAGGCGGGGGGATCGATCTCCCCGGTTTCGTGCGGCGGCGCAGCCGCGAGGTGCGCCAGACCCTGGCGGTGGAGGAGCCCGATGCCCTGGCCGGGGAGCGGCCGGCTGTGATCAGCGCCGATCAGCTCCAGACCTGTCTTGCTGCCGTCCAGGACCACTGGCTCGAGCTTTACGGGCAGACACCGCAGCAGGCGGTGGTGGATGGCGCCGTGCAGTGGTTGTCGCAGGACATCTGGCCCGCTGCAGAGGCCAGCGGCGGTCAGCCCTTCCACTGGGGCGCCCTCGAAAGGATCCTTGAGGGACTCGCGCCGGCCTGGACCAGTGGCCCCCCCAGCCTCGAGCGGGTGCTGGTGGCCGCAGGTCTGCTGGAGGATCCCTTCGGTGCCGCCACGCTCCGCCTGCGGATCCCGTCCCTGGTCGGTCGTCTGGTGCAACGCCTGCGCCGTCGTCGCAAGGGGTCGCCGTTTCTCGATCTGGGGTCCACCCTCACGATCCAGGGTTCCCTGCGCTTGCTCCAGCTGCCCACCGATCCCGAGCATGTGCTCACGTTGCATCAGATCCGCGAGGCTTACCGCCAGTTGGCCCTGGCGCACCACCCAGACACCGGCGGTGATCCGGAAGCCATGCGTCGCCTCAACGAGGCCTACCAGCTGCTCAAGCAACGGGTGCTGTCCCGAATCCGCTGACGGACGGCCCCACAACCCACGCCCGCGCATCTCGCCTGAGACGCACGACAAGTCCAATTCTGGTTCTTGTTGACGACACACTGGACCCTTCGCGATATCGGTGCGCCGGGTCCATCCCGGCGCTGTCTGTCGATCCCGTCTGGGACCGGCCCTGGGTCCTAGACCTGGTTGCACACAAGACTGTCGATCTCTTCAGAATCGTTGATTCTGGTGTGCGCGACTGAGCAGATCACCGGCGCAGGTTTCCGCGCCATGCATCATCGATCGCTCGTCATTTCATCGCCCCGGCCCTGTCCAGGTCCCTGTCCAGCCCTCTGGACACAGCCGCTGGACATGGGCTCAACCCAGTCACAACAAAGGCTGAAGGCCGGCTAGCTCCAATGGCGTACCTGTGTGTGCCACAGGTACGCAAGTCCGGTCGGCGCCAAATCGGCGCAGCCAAGGGCCCCGAGGGATCTGCCTGCATGCGGAATCTCCGTGGCCCAGTAACCCGCTCGACGGGAGGGTCCCAGAGATGAATCATGCTGTCCAGGCCGTCCCAGGCAGGACGCTCACCTGGGCCAGTCCATGGTCCAGGCTGAGACGATTGGGTCAGTCTGTGATCTTCACTGCGGCCCCGATGTCGACCATGTCGAACATCTGACGCACGTGTTCATTCAGCATGCGAACGCACCCGTTGGTCACGGGCAGCCGCCTGACCACCCAGAACGGCCATGGGGTGCCGTGGATCCCGAACTGATCTCGGTCCTTTTTCAGAAATCCGACCCAGCGCTCCCCCAGGGGGGATTCCTGGCCCCGCTTGGGACTCACCACATCGGTGTGGGTGCTGCGGTAGATGGGATTGATGACTTTGTTGATGACACTGAACGTGCCTTTGGGTGTCGGAGATTCCTTGGCGCCGATGGCGACCGGCCATGGACCTCCAACCACCTTGCCGTTATCCACAACCTTGATCTGCCGCTGCCCCAGGGAGAGAAGCAGCGTGGCTGTTGGAGAGATCTTGCGCAGATTCTGGTCCTGGCCAGGGGCTGCCGGCGCCGTCGCGGGGCTGCTCAACGCAGGCGGAACAGCCGGCAGGGCCGGTGGATCAGAGACCTGGGCAAGCAGGGGCCAGAGAAGCAGCACGGGTGCTGAATCAACTGGAGAAATTTTAACCGGCAGACTTGTCCTGGACCCGCGATGGGACCAGGGGATAGTCTGGCCCTGGACGGGTGAGACGCTCAGGTGCTCGTCTGCATTCCCTGGATCAGAAAGTCGAAGTACGGCGACAGAAGGGCGGCATCCTCGGGGGCGACGAGGTCGATGGAGGCCTCCTTCAGGCACCGCATCGATTCGACCATCCCCGGCATCGGAACGCCGAGGCTGTTGTACATCTCCCGGGCCCCCACCAGACCGGTGGTCTCGATGAAGGCGGTGCTGCCCGCCAGCACGGCGTAGCTGACCAAGCGCAGATACCAGGAGAAGTCACGCAGACACTGGGCCCGCTGTTTCTGCCCGTAGGCATTCCCACCGGGGGCCACGTACTCGGGACGACGGCTGAAGAGAACCTTCGCCGACTGATCGACGATCTTCCGCTCGTTCTCCGTCAGGATCCTGGCGATGCGGATGCGCTGGGCACCGCCGCTGAGGAAGTCGGCCATGCTGCGCAGCTCACCGCTGCTTGGATACCGCAGCTCATCGTCTGCGACGAGAATCAGATCGCGAACAACGCTCATGGCAGTCCCGGAGCCTGAGGCAGTTTAAGGACCGGGCGGCGACACCCTCCTGTCCTGACGGCGTTTCGCCGTGAGCTGTAACGCGACGGGCTTCTAGGGTGCAGAAGTGACCCGTACCGCCGGCCCCCCTTCCCCGACCCCGGAGCCTTCCGAGGCTGTTCTTGAGCTGGAGATCCGTGATCTCAGCCTCGAGGGCGACGGCATCGCCGGCGCCCCGGAGGGGGCTGCGCCCCCTGCCCTGCCGGTCCTGGTTCCCGGTGCTCTTCCGGGGGAACGGGTTCGGGCCTCGATCGCCGGCGAGGGGCAGCGCTTCCGCCATGGCCAGTTGCAGGCTCTGCTCGTACCCAGTGCCGACCGTCGCCAGCCCCCCTGTCCGGTGGCCGGGACCTGCGGCGGATGCAGCCTGCAGCACTGGGCCGATGGCGCCCAGGCGGCCTGGAAGGAGCAGCAGCTGCGGCGGACCCTCCAGCGGGTGGGCGGTCTGGCTCCCCCTGTGCGTCCGATCCTGGCGGCGGCCACAACCCTGGCCTATCGCAACCGGGCGATCCTGCCCCTGCGCCGGGAGCAGGGGCGGATCCGTGCGGGTTTCTACCGCCGGGGCAGCCATGAGCTGGTGCCTGTGGAGCGCTGCCCGGTGCTCGATGAGCGCATCGATCGTCTGATCGAACCCCTCTGCCGCGACCTGTCGGACGGGGGCTGGTCCACCTACGACGAAGCGACCGGCGAGGGTGTCCTGCGCCATCTGGTCCTGCGGGTGGGGCACCACAGCGGTGATCTGCTCGTCGGTCTGATCGCCGCCAGCGACGCCCTGCCGGGTCTCGACGACCTCGCCGGCGCCTGGATGGAACGCTGGCCCGAGGTGGTCGGGGTTGTGCTCAATCTTCAGCCCAGGCCCACCAACGTCCTGTTCGGTCCCACGGAACGTCTCCTGGCCGGTCGCCCCTGGTTGCTCGACCGCTTCGGTGGCTGCACCGTTCCTGTTGCCCTGGACACGTTTCACCAGGTGCACACCCCCCAGGCGGAACGGCTGTTGCCCTTGCTGCGGGAAGCCCTCGACCTTCAACCCGGTGACAGGCTGCTGGACGCCTACTGCGGCAGCGCCAGCCTGAGCCTCCCCCTGCTGACCCCGGGGGTTGACCTCGTCGGTTTCGAGCGCCACCGCACCAGTGTCGAACTGGCAGGTCTGGCCGCCCAGCTCAATGGCCTTGAGGGCGTGAAGATCCTCGTCGGCCCCGTGGAGCGGCTGCTGCCCGAGTGGCTGCCAGACAGCCGCTGCCTGCTGCTCGACCCCCCCCGCAAGGGCCTCGAGGCGGCGGTGCGTGCGGCCATCCTCGAGGATCCACCGGAGCGCCTGGCCTACGTCAGCTGCAACCCGGCCACCCTGGCCCGCGACCTGGCCCAGCTCACCGCCGATGGCCGGTTGACGCTGGACTGGGTCCAGCCGCTTGACTTCTTCCCCCAGACCACCCACTGCGAGGCGGTGGCCTGTCTGGTCAGGAGCGGAGATCAGCGCTGAAACGCTCCACGAGCATCTGCCGCAGGCGTTCCATCACGGGATCCACCTGGTCATCGGTGAGGGTGGCCTCCGGGTCGCGGAACCTCAGGCGCACGGCCAGGCTGCAGGAGCCATCGGGCACAGGGGTGCCTGTGTACCGATCCAGCAGCTCCACAGCCTCCAGCAGCGAGCCGCCCGCTCTGGCCAGCTGCTGAGTCACCGCCGCGGCCTCCACGTCGGTGCTGACAACGAAGGCCAGATCCCGTTCGCTGGCGGGCACAACGGGATAGGCGGCAAACGTGGGGATCAGCCGCGACGGCCGCGTGGCGGCCTTGAGCAGGGGCTCGACCGCCAGATCGAAGACATGGGTCACGCCGTCCAGGTCGAGCCGTTCAGCCTCCGCCGGGTGCAGAGCGCCGAATCGACCCACCTGCCGCCCTTCGAGGATCAAGCCGGCTGCCCTTCCGGGATGCAGCAGCGGGTCATCGGCCAGACGGCGGTCCTGCAGGCACAGGCCGACCTCCGCCAGGGCGGCGGCCAGGACGCCCCTGGCCTGCCAGTAATCGGGCTGCCGACCCTGGCCGTTGCTGGTCCAGCGTTCCGAGCGCCGATCCCCGGTCAGCACGCCGGCCAGGCGCAGCTCCTGGCGGGGACCATCGGGGGTCTGCACGAAGCAGTGGCCGATCTCGAAGCCCCAGAAGCCCGGCCGGCTGGCCTGGCGGTTGCGCAGGGCAGCCTGCAGCAGGGCCGGCAACAGCTCCTGGCGCAGGCCGCTGGTCTCGGCCAGCAGCGGGTTGTGCAGGCACACCTGATCGTGGCGCTCCCCGTCGGTGGGCACCAACGACAGATGACACAGTTCCTGCAGGCCCTGGCTCCGCAGTCCGGCCCGAAGCCGACGCAGCACCATCTGGGTGGGCTCCAGCCCCCCGGGTTCGACGGGGTCGGGCAGGTGCAGGCCGAAGCGGTCGTAACCGATCAGTCGGGCCACCTCCTCGATCAGATCCACCTCGCGCTGAAGGTCCTGGGCCCGCGACGGTGGTGGCGTCACGTGCCAGCCGTCCTCGTCGGCGCTGACGTCACAGCCGAGGCGCTCGAGGGTGGCCACCACGGTGTCATCCGGGATCGCGGCGAAGGCATCGTCCTCGCTCGGGAGCGGTCCCAGCAGCCGATCGAGGGCCCCACGGCGCAGGGTCACGGCTGATGGTGTGGCCGGCGCATGACCGCTCCAGTGGCGCTCCAGCACCCTGGCGCCACAGATCTCCTGCAGCAGGGCCACGGCCCGGTCGGCTGCCGCAAGGGTGGCCGCAGCGGCGACGCCGCGCTCGAACCGGGCCGATGCCTCGGTGCGCAGGCCAATGCCCCGGGCGCTGCGGCGCACGGTGGCGGCGGGGAACACTGCCGCCTCCAGCACCACCTCCGTGGTGCTCGCGTTCACGGCCGAGCCGAGGCCACCGATCACCCCCGCCAGGGCCACCGGCTCGTCACCGTGGGTGATGACCAATTGCTCAGGGCCGATCGCCCGCAGCTGCTCATCCAGGGTCTGGAGCGTTTCGCCGTCCCTGCCGACCCTGACGCCGAAGCCACGACCGTCCCCCACCGGCAGGCGCTGACGGTCATAGGCATGCAGGGGTTGGCCGGTCTCGAGCATCACCAGGTTGGTGATGTCGACCACGGTGTTGATGCTGCGGACGCCGGCCGCTTCCAGCCGCCGCTGCAGCCAGCCCGGTGAGGGCGCGACGGTCACAGCCTGAAGGTGGGTGAGGGCGATCCCCACCCCATCGGGTGGGGGGTCGGCCAGGGCCTCACCGACGCTGACCGGCCCGGGGGGAACGGCCGGTGGGGTCGGCAGCACCGATTCCAGGGCGGCCACCTCACGGGCGATGCCCAGCATGGACAGGCCGTCGGGCCTGTTGGCCGTGATGGCGAGTTCCAGGATGCGATCGTCGAGGCCCAGCAGGGGGCCCACGGGCTCGCCTGGCGCAGGCAGCCCGACGCCGGCGCCGGCGGCGACCGCCGCCAGATCCACCAGCCCGCTCGACTCGCTCGCCAGTCCCAGCTCGGCGAGGGAACAGAGCATGCCGTGGCTGTCGACACCCCGCAGGGTGGCGGGCTTGATCGTCAGATCAACGCTCGGCAGGTGGCTGCCCACCAGGGCGACCGCCACCGTCATGTCCTGGCGCACGTTCGGAGCCCCGCAGACGATCTGCAGCGGATCAGCGGCGCCGACATCCACCCGGCAGACGCTGAGGCGGTCGGCCGCCGGATGGGGGTCCCGCGTCAGCACCGTGCCCACCACCACTCCGCGGGCCCTGGCCTCCAGATCCTCATCGGCCTCGACCTCGAAGCCGGCCAGGGAGAGACGTTCCGCCAGCTCCTCCGGAGCGCTGTGAAAGGGCACCAGCTCGCGGAGCCAGCGCAGCGAGACCCGCATCGGACCGCCTGAAGTTGGGCGGATCCTACCCATCGGCTATAGTCGAGGATTGTCACACCGCCAATCAGAAGCGGCGCAACGTCCTTATGGCCAAGAACAAGGGCGTCCGGATCGTGATCACTCTCGAGTGCACCGAATGCCGGTCCAATCCCGCCAAGCGCAGTCCCGGGGTGTCCCGATACACCACCGAGAAGAACCGTCGCAACACGACGGAGCGTCTGGAGATTAAGAAGTTCTGCCCCCATTGCAACAAGTCGACCAACCACAAAGAAATCAAGTGAGATCGACGGGTCACGCCTGACCCCCGTCTCGCTCCTTTCTGGTCCGATGTCGCCTTGTTCATTTCCTTCGTCTCCCATTCCGTTCCCGTCGTCGTTTCGTCCCCATGACCAGTTCCTTCTTCAAGAAGCGCCTTTCGCCGATCAAGCCTGGTGATCCCATTGATTACAAGGACATTGATCTCCTCAAGAAGTTCATCACCGAACGCGGCAAGCTTCTGCCCCGGCGCATGACCGGTCTCACCGCGAAACAGCAGCGTGATCTCACCCTGTCGGTGAAGCGGGCCCGCATCATGGCCCTGCTGCCGTTCGTGAACCCCGAAGGCTGAGGCCTCCCCTGGGCGAACGCGTCCTGTCCCGATCGGGTGATCCCTGCCCTGGGGATCTTGTCGGTCTCACACCCCCTGACCAACCACCACGTCTTGCGCTGGTGGTCGAGATCAAGCGGGGGCGCGCTGTCCTGCGCCAAAGCGACGACCGCAGCGGTCAGGAACGTCTCGTTCCCCTGCGGGACCTGTGGCCCCTGCTTGTGCACCCCGCCCGTCCGGACGCTCTCCTGGCGTGTGGACCCCTCGCGCCACCCCTGCTGGCGATGGCCTGGCAGGCCGCTGATCGCTCCCCGGCAGGAACCAGCTGGTCGCTGCATCAGCTGGTCCGTCTCCTGTACCGCGATCCGACTCCCGAGCAGGGTCTGGCCCTGTGGCTGGCCCTGGCCGGCCCCCAGGATCTCTTCCGGCTGCGGCGCGATGGCATCACCCTCCGCAGCGCTGCCGACCTGAAGCTGCTGCGGCAGCAGCGGCGGCACGAGCGTCGCCGCCGGCAGGGTCGCGACGATTTTCTGCAGGCGGTGCGGTTGCGGCAACCCTGGGCTCCACCTGGTGAGGGCCGCGAAGCCCAGGAGCTCGGCCGCCTGCACGACCTCACCTGCCGGGGGGAAGGTCTCCCCCTCTGGCCCGACTGTCCCGACGACCTGCGCATCGCCCTCGGCCAGGCCCGCTGCGACGGATCTCCCCAGGCCCTGCGAAGCCTGCTGGTGGACCTGGGGCACTGGGCCGCTGATCTGCCCCTGGCGCTCTCGCGCAGCGTCTGGGGGGGCGGCTTTTCGCCCGCCTGTCTCGAGGAGGCCGAGGCCCTGGTTCGCTCCGCCGACGAGGAGCGTCCCGGCGATGGGGAACGCCTCGACCTCACCGGTCTGCACAGCATCAGCATTGATGATCCGGGCACCCGCGAGATCGACGACGCCGTGGCCCTGGAGCGTGGCGACGATGGTGGCGTCGTGATCTGGGTGCATGTGGCCGATCCCCATCGGCTGATCACCCCGGGCAGTGCCATTGATGTCGAGGCCCGCCGCCGTGGCACGACCCTGTACCTCAGCGGTGGGATGCAGCCGATGCTGCCCCTGGTGCTGGGGGCAGGTCCCCTCAGCCTGTCCTCCGGTGGCCGTCGGGCGGCGGTCAGCCTGGGCCTGAGCCTCGATGGCGATGGCACCCTGCGCCAGACCCGGCTGGTGCGCAGCTGGATCCGTGTGGCCTACAGCCTCAGCTATGCCGATGCCGATGAGCTGATCGAACTGGCCCCACCGGAGGATCCTGACCTGGCTTGCCTCGATGCCCTGCTGCGGTCGCGGCGGGAGTGGCGGGCCCGCTCCGGTGCCCTGACGATGGAACAGTCCGAGGGGCGCATCCGTCGGGGCCCGGCCGGTCCCGAGCTCGTGATCACCGAACCGGGCCCCTCCCGCTCGCTGGTGGCCGAGGCCATGATCCTGGCGGGGGCTGCCGCCGCCGACTGGGCGATCGCCGCCGGTGTGGCGATGCCGTACCGCTGCCAGGACGGCCATGGCAGCCTCAGCCCCGAGCAGCTTCTGGCCCTGCCCGAGGGCCCCGTGCGCTGGGCGCAGCAGCGCATCGGACTGGCCCGCAGCCGTCTGCAGCCCCGCCCCGGCCCCCACCGTTCCCTCGGCCTGGGGGCCTACCTGCAGTGGACGTCGCCGATCCGTCGCTACGGCGATCTGCTCGCCCACCGCCAGTGGCTGGCTGCCAGGGGGGAGCTGGCCGTGCCGGTTCTGTCAGCCGACGAGCTGCTGCCCGAACTGGAGCAGGTGGACCGGCTGGCGCGGGAGGCGCAGCTGGTGGCCCGGGAGGATCAGCGTCTGGCCCTGCTGCAGTGGCTGGAGGCCGTGCCGCCGTCGGGCCCCGTCCCCGGTCTGCTCCTGCGCTGGCTGCGTCAGGACCATGGTCTGGGCCTGGTGCGCATCGAGGACTGGGGCATGGACCTCGCTGCCGAGGTCGATGCCGGGGCCGAGCCGGGGGATGAGCTGCAGCTGGTCGTGGCAGGGGTGAGCAGCCGCCATGACCGTCTCGATCTCAAGGCTCGACGCCGTTGATCCGCCACCACGGACCCCAGGGGTTGGGACAGCCCCTGACCGTGACGCGGCGGCCCCGGTGCCGGGCCAGGCTGGCCCGCACGGACGGTTCGAGGGTGATCAGCGGCCAGCGTCGCTGACCATCCCAGCCCCACCAGCGTTCCTCCGCCTCCAGGTTCAGTTCGAGGCTGATCGTCTGCTCGCCGGGTTCCGCCGGAGCGGTCGGCAGCGCCGCCGGATCCACGGGGCGATCGTCGCCGTTGAGGGCGCTGCGTTGATGGTCCTGCCACGACGGGTCGTGCCAGGCCAGGTCAGCCTGGGGAACCACCGCCGCCGGGGCGCGGCCGTCGCTGATCAGCCGTTCCTGCAGCAGCCGCACCGGCAGCTCGGCCGGCCGCTGCCTCCTTTGCACGGCGAGGGCCGCCGCCTGACCGGCGGCCTGGCCGATGTTGAGGATCAGTGGTCCGAGGCGGGTGGCGCCGTTGGCCATGTGGGTGACGCTGATCCCCTTGTCCGCCATCAGCAGATTGTCGATGGCCGGACCGTGGAGGGCACCGAAGGGGATCACGAAGGGGGCGCCGCTCCAGCGTCCGCCCCAGGGCCTGCTGCGGCCGGCCAGGGGCCAGTCGGGGCCTGGGTAGTGGTGGTCATTGGGGTAGTTCCCCACAGCCACAGCGGTCTGGCGGTGGTCGGCCGGCTCCTGACCGGGCAACAGATCCTGTTCCCTGACCGTGACCTGGCCCTGCAGGCGGAGGCTCTCGCGCCAGTACGGCTGCAGGGCCAAGCACGCCGGTTCCCCGGGAAAGGCATCCGCAGCCACCAGCGCACCGTCACTGATGCCCGCCAGGGCCTCGAGAAAGGCCAGGCTGTGGGAGCGCATCCCCATGAACAGGGCCTGGCGGCGCGCCGGATCCTCCGAAAAGGCAGCGCCCGGGTCCTCGTGCCAGTCGTTGCCGTCGAGGGGCCAGTTGAGCATCACCAGACCTCCCGGAAGCCGGCCGTAGGCCAGCAGCCGTTCCGCCGAGTGCTGTGCCAGGGCTCCGGCAAAGGGTGGCGCCAGTGCCCCCGCTGCCGCGGGCTTGGACCCATCGCGCCAGTGGCCCAGCACCACCCACGTGGGGGACTGGACCGGTTGTCGGCTGAAGAACGGGTCGCTCAGCAGATCGGCGGCCGACGGTGCACTCGGCTCCTGCCAGTGCTCCCGCGGCTCCCAGCCCAGTCGATGCGGCACCCCACCCACCGCCAGGGCATCGCCCAGTTCCGTGCCGTCCACCAGCAGGTCGAAGCTGACCCGCAGCAGGCCGTCGGCACTTTCAAGGATTGCTGCGGTGAAGCTGGAACCGGACTGCTCCAGCTGCCGCAGCACCAGGCCGGGCCGCCAGTCGAGCAGAGGTTCAGCCGCCACCCAGCGCTGCAGCACCCGCTCTCCATCGGCTGGGCGGAACCCGAAGCAACTGACCCAGTTGTGGTCCAGGCCCTCCGGCAGGTCACGGCGCAGCTGCCGCAACAGGGCGCCCCAGAGGCCCGTCTGCCAGGCGGCGAGTTCGTTGCCGTCCGGGGCCGAGACCCCCGAGGCCGACAGCATTCCCCCCAGCCATGGTCCTGGGGTGGCCAGCAGACAGCCCACACCGCTGCGGGCGCACTGGAGGGCGGCTCCGGCACCGCCCGTGCCACCGCCGAGCACCAGCACCGGCACCCGCAGCTCCCGGGTCGCAGCCAGCGGACGGTCAGACCCGGGGGCCTTGGGTAGGATCGGCACGATGGGCTTCACACTCACCACACCCCTCTACTACGTCAACGATCGGCCCCACATCGGCAGTGTCTACACGACCCTGGCCGTGGACACCCTGGCCCGCTATCGGCGACTGCGTGGCGAGTCCGTGATCTTCGTCACCGGCTGTGATGAGCATGGCCAGAAGATTCAGCGCACCGCCGAACAGGCCGGTGTCACGCCCCAGCAGCACTGCGATCGCATCAGTTCCCTGTTCGCCGACACGTGGAACAAGTGGGGCATCAGCCACGACCGCTTCATCCGCACCACCGATCCTCGCCACCAGTCGATCGTCCAGCAGTTCTTCGAGCGTGTCGAGGCCAACGGCGACATCATCGAAGGCCAGCAGCGCGGCTGGTACTGCGTCGCCTGTGAGGAATACAAGGACGATCCAGCCGGTGGTGATTGCCCGATTCATCTCCGCCCCCTCGAATGGCGGGATGAGACCAACCTGTTCTTCCGCCTCTCCCGTTACCAATCGGCGATTGAAGAGCTGATCGCACGCCCGGGTTTCATCCGCCCCGACGCCCGGCGCCGCGAGGTCGAGAACTTCGTGGCCAGTGGTCTGCGCGACTTCTCCATCTCCCGCGTGCAGTTGCCCTGGGGCATTCCGGTCCCCGGTCATGCAGGCCACACGTTTTATGTGTGGTTCGATGCGTTGCTGGGCTACATCACCGCCCTTCTCGAAGCGGCGGATCCCGCCGAACTGTCGGTGGCCCTGGCCCGGGGATGGCCGGCACGGATTCATGTCATCGGCAAGGACATCCTCCGTTTCCATGCGGTCTACTGGCCCGCCATGTGTCTCTCGGCGGGCATCGACCCCCCCGAGGCGGTCTTCGGCCATGGCTTCCTCACCCGCGAGGGGCAGAAGATGGGCAAATCCCTCGGCAACACCCTCGACCCCGAACGGGTGCTGAGCCGATGCGGCAGAACCCCGCTGCGCTGGTATCTCCTGCGCGACATCCGCTTCGGTGACGATGGCGACATCCAGCAGCAGAGGCTGCTGGACCTGGTCAACAACGACCTTGCCAACACCATCGGCAACCTGCTCAACCGCACCATCGCCATGGCCCGGCGCTGGTTTGATGGGGTGCCCAGCCCTGCAGTCCCCCCGGCCCACGACCATCCCCTGGCCGTGCAGGCGGCCCGCGCCGTGGCCATGGTCGATGCCCACTACGACCAGCTCGCCTTCGATCGGGCGGCGGCCGATGCCCTTGAACTGGCGGCGGCCGCCAACGCCTATCTCAGCGAGACCGCGCCCTGGACGGCCATCAAGTCTCCGGACCGCCGTGACGCGGTGGCCAGCGATCTCTATGCGGTGCTGGAGGCGGGGCGGCTCGTGGGGGTGCTGCTGGCACCCCTCCTGCCAGACCTCAGTGCCGATCTTCTGGGTCAGTTGGGCTGCCCGCCCCTGGAACGCTGGACCACCGCCCTCGACTGGGGGGGGCTGGTCCCCGGCAGTCCCCTGGCCGAACCCCATCCCCTGCTGCAGCGGCTGGAGCTGGAGGAACCCCTTTGAAGCGGCTGCTGCCGTGGGGATTCGCCCTTTTGCTGTCGGGCTGCATCCCCCAGGAGCCAAGGCCGGTGCCGCCCCAGCCCTTCCAGTTCCGCCGCCTCGATCTCAGCCAGAACGATGCCCGCGGCCGTCGCCTCTGGGAACTCAACAGTCCCCGGGCCCAGTACAGCCTTGACCAGCGGCAGGCCACTGTCGAGCAACCCAGCGGTCGCCTGTTCCGCCAGGGCAAGCCGGCCTACGCCATCACCGCCCGCCAGGGAGTGGTGATCCGGGATGGTGAACAGGTGCAGCTCAATGGCGGCGTCAGCCTGCGCACGCTGGACCAGCGACGGGTCCTGATCCGCGCCGAGCAGGCCGTCTGGCGACCCGGTTCCCACACCATCGACCTCCTCGGCAAACCTGTGGCCGAGGAGGGCCGCCAGCGCCTCACGGCCGGCTCCGCCCGCTTTCACACCGCGGATGAACGTCTTGAGCTCACCGGCCAGCCACGGCTTCGCATCTGGGATCAGGCCCCCCCCGGCCAGGGGCCGGCCACGGTGGACGTCGCGATCCAGAACGGCGCCTGGAACACCGCCAGTGGCCAGCTCACGGCCGCCGGTCCGGTCACAGGGCTTCAGCGCCGGGGCCAGGGCCGTCCGGATCGTCAGCTCACGGCCTCAGCCCTTGATGGCAACACCCGGGAGGAGTGGCTGGATCTTCTCGCTCCGGTGACGATGAATGACCCGGCGGAGCAGTCGAGCCTTCAGGCCGAACGCAGCCGCTGGTGGTACCGACAGAACCGATTCACCACCGCTGCCCAGGCCCGGGCGCAGGTGCGTCAGCTGTCCATGGCCGGGGCCGATGTGGAGGTGCGCCAGAACGAGCGACAGATCCGGGTCGGTCGCAGCTGCCAGGTCACCCAGCCGAACGAGTCCCTGCGGGCCGATCGCTGCCTCTGGAACTGGGGCACCGGGGCCCTGCAGGCCGATGGCTCCGTGGAGCTGCGCCGCAGCAATCTGCGCCAGGTCACCCGGGCCGCCACGCTGCAGGGCACGACGGACGCCCGCGGCCAGGTCACGGTGGCGGCACCCGGTCAGCGGGTGACGACGGTGCTGCAGGTTCCTCCCGCTCGCCAGACCCCTCAGGCTCCTCCCCCTCCGCCCCCCCAGGGATCGCCTCCAGCCATTGCGTTCTGAGCCGTTCGGCCCAGCCCTCCAGCCACCGTTCATCACTGCTGCTGAAGCAGCGGGGTGCCCAGCCTCCGAGGATTACCAGCCCCCGGCGTCCCAGGGGCTGCAACAGCACCGCAGGGACCCCCCGCGGCAGATAGGAAAATTCGGCAGCCCCCGGGTACAGGGCCAGGTTCACCAGTCCGATCGGCCGGCCACGGCTTCGGCAGCGCTCGCTGATGGGGCCTTCCTGGAACGGGCCGGCTCCGAGGCGACCGCGTCGACACAGCACGCGACTGTCCCAGACCACGAGCAGCGAGGCTGCCGGGGTGGCCGTGAGCAGCATCGCCGTGCCCCAGGCCAGCTCCTGACGCAGGGCCCCGTCGAGGTCCGGGGCCAGCTCGAAACCCTCCGGCGCATCGAAGATCACCGGTTCCGCCCGCTGCGGTTGTGCCCGGGTCCAGAGGATGGCCACCAGCATCAGCAGCACCGCCTCAAGGCTGGCCAGCACCGAAGCCCTCTCCAGCGGAGGCGGGACCAGTGACCCCGGCGGACCCGCCAGCAGCTGGTTGACCAGCGCCAGGGTCAGCCCGAGGACTCCGAGTGCAAGAACGATGCGGGCTGGTGTGGGCATGGCTCTAATGGGGTGGTGCGTCACCAGCCCCATGGACCTGCCAGTCCCTGATGCCAGCGAAGCCTTCGTCGCCATCTGCCTGGCGGCAGTGGGCAGCGACGGCCAGCTCAACCGAGCCGAGAGTCACAGTCTGCGCCAGCAGCTCGACTGGCGGACTCCGTATCACGCCATGGCCGAGACGGAGATGGCGAGCCTCATCGATGGCCTCCTCAAGCTCTGGCGCCAGCATGGAGGGGAGGCCCTCGTGACCTGGGCGGTCCAGGGCCTCACGGCTCCTCAGCGGGAGACGGCCCTGGCCGTGGCCCTTGAGCTGCTCGCCGCCGACCGCCGGCTCCATCCCGACGAACATCGTTTCATCGACAGCCTCACCGCCGCCATGGGTCTGCCTCCGGAGCGGACAGCAGCCATCGTCGAGGTGATGGGTCTGCTTCATAGGGATGCCCTGGCCCCTGGCCCTGCGGCCTGATGGAGGTCAGACTGCCCCGATCAATGGCTTCTGTCATGGCACGCCTGCGACTGTTCTGCTGCCTGTTGCTGCTGAGCCTGGGGCTGCTGCTGCCGTCGGCGGCGGCCTGGGCCGTGTCGGCCGATGATCTGCCCGCCCAGGCCCCGCTGGATCACGTTCTCGACACCGCATCGGCCCTCAGCCGTTCCACCCGCGCCGAGATGGAACGGCGCCTCACCGCCCTGGAGCAGGCTCACATCTCCGCCAGTGTCGTCACCCTGCGCCGTCCTGATTACGGGCTCACCCTCGACGCCCTCGGCGACGACCTGCTCACCCGCTGGCAGCAAGCCGAGAACGGCCAGCTGCTGCTGCTGATTGACACCCAGTCGAACACCGCGGCCGTCCGCGGCGACAGCATCGTGGAGCGATCACTCCCGGCTGATCTGCTCGAGAGCACCGCCACCACCACCATGGCCCAGCCCCTGCGGGATGGGGGCCTTTACCGGCAGGCGCTGGTGGCAGGGCTCGACCGGCTCGAGACCGTGCTCGGAGGCGGTGAGGATCCCGGGCCACCGGCCGAGATCATTGTCGCCACGCCCGAACCCAACGTGCCGACGGCGGAAGAGACCGCCTCGAGCAACGCGCTCACCTGGATCATCGTGTTGATGGTCGTCGGAACGGTCGTCCCGATGGCCACCTGGTGGGTCTTCTCCCGCTAGCGCCGGCAAGACCTCGACGAGAAACACAGTCATGATGGGGTTGAATCTCTGGTTCGGTGGTTCCGGGGCTGACCAGTCCTCCCGGCGCCCTTCGGGTGTTCGCCTGTCCGAGAGCCTCGAGAAGGCCTACGAGGCGGCCCTGATGATTCAGGGTCTCGAGCTGGAGTTCTTCCAGGACCGTCCGGTCCGCACGGACATTGACCTGGGCCTCCCCCGGGCCACCCAGGCCCAGATCCACCGACGCTTCCGCAGCGGGCTTGCCATCTGCCGTGAACTGGTGGCGAATCTCGAACGTCACCGGGCCGAATTCGATCCGCAGGAACTTCGGCAGCTGCAGCTCATTGAAACGGTTGTCCGGCGATACAACAGCGGAAGTGCCAACTCCCTCAGTCGCCGTCCCGATCCGCTGCCTCGCAGCCTGCTGGGGGTGTTTGACAACGTCCGCAACCAGCTGGATCCCGAAGCCGAAGCCAGTGTTGTGGCGGGATTCCGCCGGAGGCGGGATTCGACCCTCGTCTCCCTTCGCATCCTGCTGTTGCTGGTCCTCGTGCCGCTGTTGTTGCAACAGGTCACCCGCGCCTATCTCATTTCGCCATTGGTCGACCGTTATGGCTCCGACGTGGCCTTCCTCAGTTACACCAAGCCCCGCCTGGAGGAGAAGGCGGTCGAGAAGCTGCGCATCTACCGGGAGGAGCTCGAGTTCGCGGCCCTGATCGAGGGGCGTGAGCAACCGAGCAATGAGGAGCTGCGGCAACAGTTGACCGAACGGGCCGCCGAGCTCAAGAGCGAGGCTGACGACGAAAGCACCAGTGCGATCAAGAACGTGCTGGCAGATGGGATCGCCCTTCTGGGATTCGTGCTGGTGTGTCTGCTCGGACGGGAGGAGCTGCGGGTGCTGCGCGGCTTCCTGGATGAGACGGTCTACGGCCTCAGCGACAGCGCCAAGGCTTTCGTGATCATCCTGTTCACGGATATCTTCGTCGGTTTTCACAGTCCTGAGGGTTGGACTGTTCTGATCGAAGGGATCTCTGAACACCTCGGCTTGCCTCCAGAACAGAAGTTCGTCGATCTGTTCATTGCCACGTTCCCCGTCATTCTGGCGACCATCTTCAAGTACTGGATCTTCCGCTACCTCAACCGCGTCTCGCCCTCGTCGGTCGCCACCCTGCGCAACATGAATGGTGGTGGCTGATTCCTCCGGGCCACTGCCCGGGCTGGTGCTGATCTGCGGTCCCAGCCGGGGGGGCAAGAGCGAGTGGGCCGAACATCTGCTCACGTGCCTTCCCTCCGGCACCCCCGTCACGTATCTCGCCACCGGGGGCCTCCATCCCGACGACGCCGACTGGCAGGAGCGCCTTCGCCGCCATCGCCAGCGACGTCCTGCCCACTGGGGACTGCGGGAAGTGGGGGGGTCACTGGCGGCTTCCCTGGCCCCCGGCCAGGGCCTCGACGGCCAGGCCGTCCTGATTGATGCCCTGGGAAGCTGGGTGGCCGCTCACCTGGATCTTGATGGTCCAGCGTGGCGCGATGAGCTTGACCACCTGTTGCTGTCCATCGACAGCCGCCGTCACACCATGACCCTGCTGGTGGCCGAGGAGGTCGGCTGGGGGGTGGTGCCGCCCACCCGCATCGGTGGCTGTTTCCGCGATCGCTGCGGAGAGGCGGTAGGGCTGCTGGCTGAGCGGGCCTGCGAGCACTGGTTGGTGGTGGCAGGGCGTGCCCTGCCCCTGCATCGTCTGGCAATGGCTGTGCCGCGCTCCTGTTTCTGACGATGCCCCGCGTTGTACTTCTGGCCCCCGAGATCCCGCCGAACACGGGCAACGTGGCCCGCACCTGTGCGGCCATGGCCGTTGAACTGCACCTGGTCGAGCCCCTCGGTTTCGAACTGTCAGACCGCACCCTGCGCCGTGCCGGTCTGGATTACTGGCCGTTTGTGCGTCTCGAACGCCACGGCTCCTGGTCAGCCCTTCAGGATGCACGACGGGCCCGGGGAGGGCGGCTCCTGGGTCTGACGAGTCGCGGCGGCGAGATTTACCATCGGCACAGGTTTCAGTCTTCCGACTGGCTGCTTTTCGGTAAGGAGACAACAGGTCTTCCCGACGATGTCAAGGGCGAGTGTGACAACCTCCTGACCGTCCCGATGGTTGAGCCCGGGGTCCGGTGTCTGAACCTTTCCACGGCCGTGGCGATTGTATTGAGCGAGGCTCTGCGACAATTGCAAAACCCTCTCCACGACTGATTTTCTAGCCAACCGGAAGCATTTTGTACGATTTGACACTTGCGGTGTTGCTCACCAGTGTGTAATATCTGCCCAGCTCCGAGATGTTGGCTTCTCCCGGGGTTTGTCGTTTGTATGTTTCTGCATGAAGCCTTCTGCTCTCCTTGTTCTGGGAACTTTCGCTGCTCCGCTGTCACTTGCGGTCTGCGCCGGTCTCCCTGGGCACTCTGAAGTTGGCTCTCGTTCTGAACTCAATTCTCCGTCTTCCAATCTCATCGCGGCTGATCCCGGCACCAACTGGGTCCGCGTGCGTTCCTCCATCACCCTTCAGCAGCTTGCTGACCAGCTCGACCTGTCGGCGGAACTGCTGAGCGACAGCAACGGGCTGCCTGTGGCCCACCGTCTGCGGCCGAATGACTGGGTTGCCCTGCCCGTGCTGTCTCGCCAGACCCTTTATCAGGCACCAGCCCTCGATACCAGCGAGATCCGTCTGTCGGCGCCCGCTCGCAATCCCCTGGCCGTGGCTGCCAAGTTTGCGTCCGAGGCTCCCTTGCAGGTCACCTCACGGCTGCTGGCTCCGGCGGCCCGGGCACGCCTGCCCCTGGCGATCCTTCCTGGTGGCAGTGGTGGCCTCAGCTGGCCTGACCTGCCGCTGCTGCCTCAGCGGGACCAACCCAGCCTGGGTCGTTTTGGCTGGCCTGCAGCCGGCACCATGACCTCCGGTTATGGCTGGCGCTGGGGCCGCATGCACCGCGGCATCGACATCGCCAACAGTGTCGGGACCCCCATCGTGGCCGCCGCTGACGGCACCGTGATCAGCTCCGGCTGGAATGACGGTGGCTACGGCTACCTGGTCGAGGTGAGCCATCGTGACGGCTCGATCACCCGATACGCCCACAACAGCCGCCTGCTGGTCAGCAAGGGTCAGGAAGTCGCCCAGGGGCAGCCTCTGGCCCAGATGGGGAGCACCGGCCGCAGCACCGGCCCACACCTGCACTTCGAAATCGTTGTGCCGGGTTCGGGAGCCGTCAACCCGATGGCGTTGCTGTCGTCCCGCAGCTGATCGTCGGGTACAGTCGACGCTTGGCAGGCTCGGTAGCTCAGCTGGTCAGAGCACGGGATTCATAACCCCGGGGTCGGGAGTTCAAGTCTCCCCCGAGCCATTTCACGCCTCTGGCCATCTCAGGTTTCTGCCAGAGCTTGGTCCCTCGACAGATCACCGCATATCGATCGCACTGAGGCGTTCCTTGAAGGTGGTCTGTGGGCTCTCGCTGCTCCGGTTCTTCGACTCGGCGGGGGCGACGCTGGCCTGATAGGACCGTCGAAACCGATTTCCCTGGGGACGCACCTCCACGGTGCGGCTGGGGACAGGCCTCGGGGAAGTCGATCCTCCCTCGCTGTTCTCAGACCGAGGAATCGGTTGTGCCTTCAGCTCGGATCGCAGTTGATTGAGAAGCCGAAAATGACCGGTGGTGTTGTATTTGCGCGTCAGCGCCGGATCCCAGGGCATACAAAAAGGCTGATGCACCCACACTACGGCCTGGCCTTCATCCGTGGTAACTTGTTCGGGCACTAAACCGGACTGGTTCCGCTTAAGGGGGCCTTTCCCGTGCGTTGTCCGCGTTCTTCCCTCCCATGACCAGCACCCTGCGTGTGGGCCAGAAAGCCCCCGACTTCACCGCTACCGCCGTTGTGGACCAGGAGTTCAAGGAGATCAGCCTCTCCCAGTACCGCGGCAAGTACGTGGTTCTGTTCTTCTATCCCCTCGACTTCACCTTCGTCTGCCCGACCGAGATCACGGCCTTCAGTGATCGCTACGCCGATTTCACCAGCCGCAACACCGAAGTCCTGGGCGTGTCGGTCGACAGCCAGTTCAGCCACCTCGCCTGGATTCAGACCGATCGCAAGCAGGGTGGTCTCGGAGATATCGCCTACCCCCTGGTTGCCGATCTCAAGAAGGAGATCGCCCGCGCCTACAACGTGCTCGACGAAGAAGAGGGTGTCGCTCTCCGGGGTCTCTTCCTGATCGACCCTGAGGGCAATGTGCAGCATGCCACGATCAACAACCTGCCCGTCGGCCGCAATGTCGAGGAGACCCTGCGCATCCTGCAGGCCTTCCAGCACGTCCAGTCGAATCCCGACGAAGTGTGCCCCGCCAACTGGACTCCCGGCGAACGCACCATGAATCCCGATCCGGTGAAGAGCAAGGACTTCTTCGCTGCCGTCAACTGAGCAGCGTCAGGCTGCCCGCACTGCCATCGAGTTCAGCCCTCCTCCCCTGGGGGAGGGCTTCATTCGGGCGTCCATGCCCCACGGGCAACCGACCCACCACCGGAATCCCCAGGTCGCAGCATCGGTTCTGCAGGACGTCTTCCATCGACAGATCCCCCGGCAGCACATCACCGTCCGATGTCCAGTCGAACCGCCCGAGGCCGATACCGGCCAGCCGTTGCAGCAGACCCGCCGTGCGCCAATGGGTCAGGAGGCGATCCACCCTGTAGGGCGCCTCGCCGGTGTCCTCCAGCACCAGGATCGCTCCGTGCAGGTCAGGCAGCCAGGGCGTACCGATCAGATGCGTGGCTACGGTCAGATTGGTGACCACCAGCGCGCCGCGGGCCCGACCCGGGCTCCAACCCTGACCCTGCAGCGGTGCGACGGCCTCGCCGCTCAGCAATTGACGCACGCGCTCGCCGCGCCAGCCGTGGATGCCGCCCCCGCCCCCCGCGGCCAGCTGGGCCAGTTGCAGCGCAGAGTTGTCTGAAAACCCCACAATCCAGCGCGGGTCGGCCCGCAGCTGCAGACCGGCCTCCAGCACCCGCTGGGCCCCCCAGCCGCCGCCGACGCAGACCAGTCCGGAATAGCGACGGTCTGCCCACAGCCGCTGCAGCAGGTTTGCCCGTTCTTCATCCCGGCCGGCGAAGTAATGCCAGCGGGCGAGCGTCCCTGCCGGGGTGTCGAGACGCCATCCCCAGCGCGCATAGAGGGCCGGCCAGCCATCGGTGGGGTTGAGTTCTTCGGCGGTCACCCACGTGCCCGGTGCCACCGCCGCCAGCAGATCCCCCGGCCGCAGCGGAGAGGGGGGCGTCAGACCACGCTCCGTCCAGCCCGGCGCCACGGCTGCCGTTCGACCTTCGCGCCAGCCGAGGCCGGCGGTGGCGAGGGTCAGAGTCTGCAGCAGCCGGCGTCGGGGCCACCTCATCCGAGCAGGGCCTGCAGCAGCCGGCGTCCATCGTCGCCCCCCAGCCTTGGATCGCAGGCCCGCTCCGGGTGGGGCATCAGCCCCAGCACATTTCCTGCGGCGCTGCACACGCCGGCGACAGCCCCCCGCGAGCCGTTCGGATTGGTCTGGTACCGCAGCACCAGCTGACCGGTCTGTTCCAGTTGGGCATAGGTGGCGTCATCGCACTGCCAGCAGCCTTCTCCATGGGCAATGGGAAACTGCACCCGTTCCCCTGGGGCGTACCCGGCCAGCCATGAGCAGTTCCCCGGCTGCACGGCCAGATCACAGGGTTCGCAGAGAAAGTGCAGATCGCGGTTGCGGGTGAGAGCCCCCGGGAGCAGTCCCATCTCCGTCAGCACCTGGAAGCCGTTGCACACACCCAGCACAGGCCCCCCGTCCCGGGCGAAGGCCTCAACCTCCCGCAGCATGGGGGCAAAGCGGGCCAGGGCGCCGCAGCGCAGGTAATCGCCGTAGCTGAATCCTCCCGGCAGCACCACGGCCGCCACTCCGCTCAGATCCGTGTCACCGTGCCAGAGGAACCGGGCGGGGATGCCGAGGCATCCCTGAACAGCCCAGGCCATGTCGCGGTCGCAGTTCGAGCCTGGAAAAACGACGATGCCGACGGTCATGGGGCCTCCTGCAGCTCGCAGGTCCAGGTTTCGGTCACCGGATTCGCCAGCAGGCGATCACACAGGTCGGCCAGGGTCCGCTCTGCAGCGTCGCGGTCATCGGCCTCCAGTTCGAGGTCGATGGCTTTGCCGATCCGCAGGCGGCTGACCCCCACAAGCCCCAATCGACCCGCAGCGGCACGGGTGGCCTCCCCCGCCGGGTCGAGCACCGAGGGGCGCAGCTGCACCCTCACCTGAGCACGGAAACGGGCCAAGGCGCGATCACGACTGCTGAAATCTTCGCAGCCACCCTGCCAAATCTCCCGGTGACGACCATGGTGGAAACAGCACCGGTGTCCCCGTGGCCTCCCCCCTGCCCCTGCTGTTGAGTGTCGCCCTGACGGCTCCCATGGTGCAGGCCCAGGATCTGGTGGTCACCACCTCCTGCCGGGTCGCCGGCGGCCCCTGGCAGACCTGCCGGCTGGCGGTTCAGGATCCCGGCAGCCGCTGGCAGGTGCAGCTGGGTGCACAGACCTGGAGCTTCAGCCATAACGGCAGCGGTGCGATCCGCGTGCGCCAGGGGCAGGGCGCCTGGACGACGACCACACCACGCTGGGAGAAGGCCGGCGAGGTGCTGTGCTGGGGTCAGCTCTGTGCCCGCGGACCCCTGCCGCTGGACTGAGCCAGCTGCTGTTCCAACGGCGCCCCGTCGATGCTGCGGCCGATGGCCACGAGACGCAGCTGTCCTGCTGGCAGGCCATCGGCTTCGAACCAGGTCTCGAGCCGACGTCCCACGGCCTGAACCTGAAGCGGCAGCTCCCGGCCCTCCAGGGGAACCCGGCCCTTGAGCCGCAACCAGCCGTGGCGCTGGATCGATTCCCGCAGCAGCTGTTCCAGCGGCTGCCGCTGCCAGCTCCCCTCCATGCTGACGCTCAGGGAGGCCAGCTCAGGATGGACGTGGTCATGGTCGTGGTCATCGAGGGCGAGAGCATCGGCCTCCACGCCCGTGTCGACACCGCCGAGCCCCAGCAGCAGGTCAGGATCCACCACACCCCGGGCCATCGCCAGGGTCGGCGCCGGGGGCTGTTGCCATTGGCTCAGCTGCTGCTGCAGTTCCTCTTCGACAGCCCGCAGCTGGTCAGAGCTGAGCCGGTCCGCCCGGCTCACGAGCACCAGATCGGCCACCTCCAGCTGCTCACGGAACACCTCTTCGAGGGCGCGCTGATGATCCAGTTCCGGATCCTGCTGCTGCTGTCGCTCGATCGCCAGGGGATCACGCACGGGAGAACCGGAGGCGAGAGCCTCGCCGTCGACCACCGTCACCACCCCCTGCACGCGGGTGCGATGGCGGATCGAAGGCCAGCGGAAGGCCTCGAGCAAGGGTTCAGGCAGCGCCAGACCGCTGGTCTCGATCAGGATTCCGTCGAGGGAGCCGCCCCCGTCGAGCAGCCGCTCCATGGTGGGGAGGAAGTCCTCCTGGACGGTGCAGCAGACGCAGCCATTGGGAAGCTCCACCACCGGGCAGCCATCGTCGATGTCGCAGAGCAGGGCGCCGTCGATGCCCACTTCGCCGAACTCATTGACGAGCACCGCCAGGCGGCGGCCGCCGTGGCTGAGCAGATGGCGCAGCAGGGTGGTCTTCCCAGAGCCCAGGAAACCCGTCACCACCGTCACCGGCAGCCGGGATGGCGTGGGGGGGGGAACGGCGGCGGCCATGGTGCCCGGAACCTGACTCCGGACCCTACTGCGGACAGCGCAGGCTGTCCCGGGTCGCCACTCCGGTGATGGGGTGCACACCACTGGCCCTGGCGCAGAGCGCCCGCTGTTCCTGTTGGTCCAGGACCGCCTCGCTGAAATCAGCGGTGTCGATCACGGCACCGGCGAAACGCGACTGGAGGAGCATGGCGTTGTCGAGGCGGGCCCCACGCAGATCCGCACCGTCGAACCGGCTGGCGAAACCGACCACATCACGCATGTCGGCACCACGGAGATCGGCCTCGTCGAGGCGGCTGCCGTTGAACACCGAACCGCGCAGATCGCTGTCACTGAAGTTGAACCCGCGCAGGTCGGCCTTCAGGAACTCCTGCTGCTGCAGCTGCCTCCCGTGCATGTCGGGCTGCAGATCCTGCAGGGAACGGCTGCCACGCAGTTCAGGGGCTGTGATGGCCTGCGCAGCTGGGGCCACGAGCAGACCCACGGCCAGCACCAGCGCTGCCACGAGCGGAATCAGCATCCCCATCGGCTTGGGTGCCGTCATCGGTTCCCCGTAGGCTTGCGCGCACAAGCTATGGCAGGGAGCCGACACCCTGCGACACCATGAGCATGTCGCTGCGGGTCGTTGTTCCCCCGCACCCCCTTGTTGCCCATTGGTTGACGATCCTGAGGGACCGTGACACCCCTTCGCCGCTGTTCGCGACGGCCATGAAGGAGCTGGGGCGCTGGCTCACCTACGAGGCCGTGCGCGACTGGCTGCCAACCCTGCCGCTGCAGGTGCGCACACCCCTGGCCGAGACCGAAGGGATCGTCATCGATCCGTCGGCGCCGCTGCTGGCGGTCCCTGTCCTGCGGGCCGGTCTGGGCCTCTGGGCCGGTGCCCAGGAGGTGCTCCCCCACGCACGGGTGGCCCACCTGGGCCTCATCCGCGACGAGCGCACCACCCAGCCCAGTCGCTATTTCGAACGGCTGCCAACGACCATCGGGCCCCGGGTGGGTGTGCTGGTGTTCGACCCGATGCTGGCGACCGGCGGCAGCCTGCTGCACACCCTCGAACTGCTGCGGGACCGGGGCGTCGAAGGCCCGCGGCTGCGGGTGATCACTGCCCTGGCGGCGGCACCTGGGCTGCGGGCCGTCGCAGAACAGGTCCCTGACCTGGCGATCTACACCGCCTGCATTGACCCGGAACTGGATGACCGCTGCTTCATCGTGCCGGGCCTCGGTGATGCCGGCGATCGTCTCTACGGCACGGAATCCGACGACTTCCTAGGCTGAATTCAGTGATTGCAGGCCCATGGCCGACCAGGACAGCCCCTCCGGCACCGTGCTGCTCAGCGCCCTCACCGGAGCTGCCCTCGGTGCCGCTGGTCTCACCTGGTGGCTGCTCTCCCGGGCCGAGCGCCGCCGGGCTCTCGCAGATCAGGTGCGTCGTCTGACCTCGCCGCTGATGCCGGGTCAGATCCAGCAGACCGTGGGCGACAGCCTCGAACAGCGGGTGCAGCGGCTGCATGTCGCCATCGATGACGTCCGTCGCCAGTTGGAGGACCTCTCCCCGGACGGTGCCGAACGGGGCTGAGGGGGCCTGCCCTGCGTTCTGTGAGGATCGGATCACGCTCCAGCCAGCCGGTCGCCATGGCCCAGCTCCGTTCCCACGTCGTCACCCAGGGGGTCCAGCGCTCCCCGAACCGCGCCATGCTGCGCGCCGTCGGCTTCGGTGATCACGATTTCGATCGGCCGATTGTGGGAATCGCCAACGGCTTCAGCACCATCACGCCCTGCAACGTGGGTCTCAACGACCTGGCCCTCAGGGCCGAACACGCCCTGAGGGAGGCGGGTGCCATGCCCCAGATGTTCGGCACGATCACCGTCAGCGACGGCATCTCGATGGGCACCCCCGGGATGCGCTACTCCCTGGTGTCGCGGGAAGTGATCGCCGACAGCATCGAAACCGCCTGCAACGGCCAGAGCATGGACGGCGTGCTGGCCATCGGCGGCTGTGACAAGAACATGCCCGGCGCCATGTTGGCCATGGTGCGCATGAATATCCCGTCGATCTTCGTGTATGGCGGCACGATCAAGCCCGGCCGACTGGGCCACTGCGATCTGACGGTGGTGAGCGCCTTTGAAGCGGTCGGGGCCCTGGCCGGTGGCCGCATCGATGAGGACGAACTTCTGGCGGTCGAGCGCAACGCCTGTCCGGGTGCCGGCAGCTGCGGTGGCATGTTCACGGCCAACACCATGTCGGCGGTGATCGAGGCCATGGGCCTGAGTCTGCCGGGCAGCTCCACCATGGCGGCCGAGGACAGCGAGAAGGCCGACAACGCCGCCCGTTCGGGCGAAGTGCTGGTGCAGGCGATCGAGGCGAACATCCGCCCGCTTGACCTGCTCACCCGCGAGGCCTTTGAGAACGCCATCAGCGTGATCATGGCTGTCGGTGGCTCCACCAATGCCGTTCTGCATCTGCTGGCGATCGCCCGCAGTGCCGGGGTGCCGCTGAGCATTGACGACTTCGAGACCATCCGCCAGCGGGTCCCGGTGATCTGCGATCTCAAACCCAGCGGCCGCTTCGTCACCGTCGATCTGCACCGGGCCGGCGGCATTCCCCAGGTCATGCGGCTGTTGCTCGATGCCGGCCTGCTGCACGGCGACTGCCGCACCATCGAAGGCCGGAGCCTGCGGGAGGTGCTGGCAGCGGTACCCGCCCAACCCCCCGCCGACCAGGAGGTGATCCGTCCCATCGACCGGCCCCTCTATGCCCAGGGACACCTGGCCGTGCTCAAGGGCAACCTGGCCCGTGAGGGCAGCGTGGCCAAGATCAGCGGCGTCCGCCATCCGACCCTGACGGGCCCGGCACGGGTGTTCGAGAGCGAAGAGAGGTGCCTGGACGCGATCCTGGCGGGCCGCATCAATGCCGGCGACGTGATCGTGATCCGCAACGAGGGCCCTGTGGGCGGTCCTGGGATGCGCGAGATGCTGTCCCCCACAGCGGCCATCATCGGCAAGGGGCTGGGTGACAGCGTGGCGTTGATCACCGATGGCCGGTTTTCCGGTGGCACCTACGGGATGGTGGTGGGCCACGTGGCGCCCGAAGCGGCCGTGGGGGGCACCATTGCCCTGGTGCAGGAGGGCGACAGCATCACCGTTGACGCCGTTCAGCTGCTGCTGCAGCTGAACGTGTCCGATGAGGAGTTGCAGCAGCGGCGCCAGGACTGGGTCCGACCGGCGCCCCGCGAGCGCCGCGGGGTGCTGGCCAAGTACGCCCGCCTGGTGTCGAGCAGCAGCCAGGGCGCCGTGACCGACGCCTTCTCCGACTGATGCCTCGGGTCGCTAGGCGGGTCAGGAGATCACCAGCAGAGCTCGCAGCCGTCGGGCCATGGCCTCCAGGGGCATGGCCCCTGCCGGTGCGTCGCAGCGTTGTCCCTGCTCCCCCTCCATCCAGAGGGCATGACGGCCCTGCCAGAGCATCGGAGCCTGCGGATCTGCAGTCCAGCTGATCTGGATGGAGGGATCGGCCGCAGCCCCATAGATCTCCAGATCCAGATCCTCCGCTTCCAGCCGTTTGCCGCCGGGGTCCCGGCATTCCAGTCGCAGGCACCAACCGTCGGCGGCCTGCTCCTGCAGCACCGCCGCATGCCGCAGACCCGGTCGGCTCAGGTCGGCTGCGCGGCACACCACAGTCAGCAGATCAGCCGTGGCATCGGGATCGGTGCCTGTGGGAAGCCAGTCCCGCCCCTCGGTCGCGCTCATGGCACGGTACCGAGCCGCCTCAGCAGCAACCGCAGTGGCCCCGGGCGGAAGCCTGGGTTGTCACCGCCATCGTCACCGAAACGGGAGTGCAGCAGCTGGATCTGGGCAATCCGCGAGGGATCGAACCGCAGGGGCAGGCTCACCGGATTGGCACGCACCGTCGGCCGCAGGCTGCTGAAGGGGATCACCACCTGCGTGGGACCGTCTGCTTGCGTGTCAAAGTCAGCGACCCAGCGCAGGCCACCCGGAATCACGTCCGCAAGGCGGCCCGGCAGATCAGCCAGGGCGATGGCCAGCTTGTAGCGACGGCCATCGCCGTCGAGCATTAGCTCAAGTCCGGTGGCCTCGGAGAGGTTGAGGGGGGGCTGCCACCGCGGTGAACGACAGCTCACGAAACCGCCCCCTTCGGCGACGACCTGGGCTTCCAGCAGCAGTCCCTCGCTGGTGGCGCGGCATCCGCCCTGGCTGCGCCCCCCCATGACCGTGTCATTCAGGGTGCTCCAACCGCTGAAACCATCACCGCTGGCGATGACCAGGGCCACCAGCTCACTCCACAGCGGCATCGCCGCAGGCATCGGCATCGGCCAGCACCAGCAGCGCCCCGGAGGGCTGGACCAGACGAGCGGGGGTCCGGGCCGGATCTTCCGTCGGGTCGAGCAGCCTGGCGAGGGCCTGTCGCTTGCTCTCCCCGCTGACCAGGAAGATGACCTGGCGGGCCGCCGACAGCACCGGTGCCGTCATGGTCAGGCGTGGCAGTCCCTTGCCCTCGCCAACGGTCACCCAGCGATCACGGACCTGGGTGGCCGCTGTGCCGGGGAACAGGGATGCCGTGTGGCCGTCATCCCCCAGCCCGAGGAGCACGAGATCGAGCTGGGGCGGGCGGCCGGGGCAGAGCTGTTCGAGGGTCTGGCCATAGGCGGCCACTCCGTCCTCGACGGAGTCGAGATCGGTGGGCACCGGATGGAACGCCGCATGACGGCCAGGCTCTGCCGCCATGAGGCTGCGGCGCACCATCAGGGCGTTGCTCTGGGGATCATCCGCCGGCACCCAGCGTTCATCGCCGAGCAACAGGTCGACACGATCCCAGGGCAGATGCTGTTGCCCCAGGAGCGTGTAGGCCTGCTCGGGTGTGGAACCTCCGGCAAGGGCGATCTGCACCCGATCCCGTTCCGCGAGGGTGAGATCAATGCACTGGGCCACCAGCTCAGCAGCCCGCTGGGCCAGCGACTGGCGATCCGCCAGCCTGATCAGGCGGGCAGCGCTCATGAGAGCCACTCGGTGTGGAAGGTGCCCTCGCGGTCGATGCGCTGGTAGGTGTGGGAACCGAAGCAGTCACGCATCGCCTGCACCAGGTTCTGGGGCAGACGGCCCGTGCGATAGCTGTCGATGTAGTTCAGCGATGCGGCGAAGCAGGGCACCGGGATGCCGGCTCGCACGGCCTCGCTCACCGCCTGGCGCAGCCCCGGCAGCCGACGGTTGACCTGTTCGGCGAACCAGGGGTCCAGCAGCAGGTTGGCCAGGCTGCTGTTCTGTCTGTAGGCATCCTGGATGCGCTGCAGCAGGCGGGCCCGGATGATGCAGCCCCCTTTCCAGATCTGAGCGATGGCGGCGATGTTGAGGTCGTAGTGGTGAATCCTGGAGGCCTCCTGCAGCAGGGCGATTCCCTGGGCATAGCTGGCCATGATGCTGAGGATGGTTGCGTCCCTCAGGGGAGCCATGCCGTCGGCGGGGCTGCCGAGGTCCAGGGCCATGGGACCCGGGCCCTGCAGGATCGTCTCGGCCTTGACGCGCTCGGCCTGGAGGGAACTCAGGACCCTGGCATTGACCGATTCGTAGATGGTGGGCACCGCCACCCCCATCTCGAGGGCGCTGATCACGGTCCAGAGCCCTGTGCCCTTCTGGCCGGCCACGTCGAGGATGAGTTCGGTGAGCGGACCACCCGATTCGGGGTCACGGGTGCGCAGGCAGACCTCGGTGATTTCGACGAGGTAGGAGGAGAGCTCCTCCATGGTGTTCCACTGGCCCAGCACATCGGCCATGACGGCAGGCTCGATGCCGGCACCACGCTTCATCATGTCGTAGGCCTCGGCAAGGATCTGCTCGACGCCGTACTCAATGCCGTTGTGGACGGTCTTGACGAAGTGGCCGGAGCCACCGGGTCCGATGTAGGTGACGCAGGGGCCGTCGTCGACCTTCGCCGCCATCCGCTCCACGAGGCTGCGGATGTCCTCATAGGCCTGGCGGGTACCCCCCGGCATCATGCTGGGTCCCTCGAGGGCGCCCTTGGCACCGCCGGAGACGCCCATGCCGATGTAGCCGAAGCTGCGACTCTCCAGTTCGGCGACCCGCCGTTCGGTGTCGCTGTACAGGGAGTTGCCCCCGTCGATCAGCAGGTCCCCCTGCTCCAGGTAGGGGGAAATGCTGGCGATCGTGTCGTCGATGGCCTGGCCGGCCTTGATCATCATCAGGATCCGCCGGGGCCGTTCAAGCTTGTCGACGAACTCCTGAAGGGAGTAGGCGCCCTCAATCTGCTTGCCGGAACCCCTTCCGGCCAGGAACTCCTCGGTCTTCTGGGGGGTGCGGTTGTAGACGACGCTGGAAAAGCCGTTGCGTTCAGCGTTGAGGACGAGGTTCTCGCCCATCACACCGAGGCCGATCAGTCCGAAATGCCCTTTGGCCATGGCCGTGCCGGAGTTGGAGACGGTTCACCGGCAGTGTGCCAAGGCCGGGGCGAGACGGCTGGAGATGCAGGATTCCTTTTCGTCTCGCCCCTCCGTCTCGCCCCGACCTGACCTCAGATGACCGTGTTGTCGGGGATGGTCGCACCCTTGACGCAGACCACGATGCCGTTGCGGATGTAGAAGCCCTGCTCAGGCCGGTCCGCCTCGTCGACGCGATCCTTGTTGATGATGGAGACGTTGCGGCCGATCCGCACGTTCTTGTCGAGGATGGCCCGTTGGACCGTGGTGCCCTGGCCCACTCCGACGGGGATGCCTCCACGCTCACTGAGAATGGCTCGCTCTTCGTTTGATTCGTAGAAGTCGGCCCCCATCACCAGGCTGTCCTTGAGCACCACATCGTCACCGATGCGGCTGCGGATACCCAGCACGCAATGATGGATGCTGCAGGCCTTCAGCAACGAACCTTCACCAATGATGGATTCGGTGACCTGGGCATCCTGCAATTTGGAGGGGGGCAGGTAGCGCGGCCGGGTGTAGATGGGGAACTGTTTGTCGTAAAAGGAAAACGGCGGTGTCGGTTGCGCCGTTAGAGCCAGATTGGCTTCGTAGAAGGCCCGGATCGTACCGATGTCCTCCCAGTAGTCGTCAAACAGATACGACCTCAGACCAAGACCAGATCCAAGGGCATGGGGAATGATCTCCTTGCCGAAGTCTGTGGCGGTGGGGTTCTGCGCCAGCAGATTGAAGAGCACATCGCGCCGGAAGACGTAGATCCCCATTGACGCGAGGTAGGGACGCCTCTGGGATTCCTCAGCACTGAGTCCCAGGGCCTGGGTGTCCACGCGCATCGTCAGCAGATCAGCCCCCTTGGGCTTCTCCCGGAACTCGCGGATCCATCCCTCGCCGTCGGTGCGCATCAGACCGAAGCCCTCGGCCTGGGCCTCGTCGACCGGCAGGGCTGCCACGGTCAGGTCGGCACCACTCTGAATGTGCTCATCGACAAACAGCCGGTAGTCCATCCGATACAACTGGTCACCGGAGAGGATCACGACCTGGTCAACGTCCCACTCCTGGAACAGCCATTCGTACTTGCGAACCGCATCCGCCGTTCCCTCGAACCACGAGGGACTGTCAGGCGTCTGCTGGGCAGCGAGCACCTCAACGAAGCCCTGACCGAAGGCCGATGAAAGGTTGTAGGTCTGGCTGAGGTGCCTGTTGAGGGAGGCACTGTTGAACTGCGTCAGCACATAGATCTTGTTGATCCCGCTGTTGATGCAGTTGCTGACGGGAATGTCGATCAGGCGATATTTACCGGCGAGGGGGACCGCCGGTTTTGCCCGCATCTTGGTGAGAGGAAAGAGGCGTGTACCGGCCCCGCCCCCCAGGATGATCGCCAGGACTCGTTTCATGCACCCCCATCAACGCCGACACTCTGCAGGAGGACCCTCCAAGATCGCAAGCCATCCGCGGGGTTCTCAGCATCCGCGTCTGGGACCGACTCAGTCACCGCCGGGGGCGGCGGTCCCGGCTTCGTCGTCCGCGACCTCCTGCAGTTCGAAGAGCCGCTCGAGTGCTTCCATGGCCCCCAGGCGCTGGGCCCGGGTCTGAGGGGCCCTGAGGGCGGTGGTGGGCCCATGCAGCACCTTGTTGATGATCCCTTTGCTGAGGGCCTCCACCACCTTCCGCTCCCTCTCCGAGAAATCGGGACCCATGCGGCTCAGGGCCTTCACGAGCTCCTGTTCCCGCAGGGAGTCGAGATGACGGCGCAGACGGTTGATCGTCGGGACCGCCTCAAGACCCTCCCACCAGTCGAGGAATGCTCTCTGATCTTCGGCCAGCAGGGCTTCGGCCTGCTCGGCGATCTCGCGTCGGGCAGCCTGGTTGCGGTCGACCACCTCCTGAAGGTCATCGACGTCAAAGCATTGAACCAACCGCGCCTGGGCAGCATCTGAGCTTATGTTGCGCGGCACGCCGATGTCCACGAGCATCAGCCTCTGGTGACGCTGCAGACCATCCAGGCGCTGACGGGTGATGATCGGCTCATCGGCCCCGGTGCTGGTGAACAGCAGCGTGGCCTCCCTCAACTGCAGGTCGAGCTGATCAAGGCCAAGACAGCGGATGGGCAGATCGGGGAAGCCGCGCGCCAGTTCCTCGGCCCGGGTGACGGTGCGGTTGATCAGCACAAGGCGCCGGGCACCCTTGGCCTGGAGATGCTGAATCAGCAGACGGGCCATCCGGCCGGCGCCCACAACGGTGATGCGTTCGTCGCAGAGGGGCAGCAATTCGTCGAAGCCCTGCTCCTGACCGACCTTGAGCTGCGCCAGTTCGACGGCCGCCGAACTGATCGAGACGGCCCCGCTCCCGAGCCGGGTCTCGCTGCGCACACGCTTGCCTGTGCTCACGGCCTGGGTGAGCAGTCGGTTGAGGATGGGGCCGATCGAGCGGTGGTCCTGCCCGAGTCGCACCATCTTCTTGACCTGGCTGAGGATCTGTCCCTCCCCAAGCACAAGGCTGTCGAGACCGGCGCTCACCCGCAGCAGGTGCTGAATCGCTTCTTCATGGTGCAGAGCGAACAGGTGGGGATTGAGATCATCCCCGGGCAGTCCGCTGTGAATGGAGAGAAACTGGCGGATCGCTTCGACCCCTTCGGCGGGGGTGCGGAGCAGGCTGTAGATCTCCAGCCGGTTGCAGGTGCTGAGAATCGAGGCCTCCAGGACCTGATCGTCGGACCGAAGGCTCTGGAGGGAACTCGCCAGCGAATGTTCAGGGATGCTCAACCGTTCCCGGATCTCCACGGGAGCCGTTCGATGGCTGAGCCCGACGACGGCTAGATGCATGCGTCCGATGGGTTGGGGCCGGGAAAGCCGGAGGCAGCGGATGGCTGCCTCCGGGCTGGGCAGATGTCAGCGCAGGGCGACGCGCTGGGCTCCGGGCTTGATGTGAACAGTGTCGGTGAAACGGGCTGTGCTGTCGAGGGAGGAGATCACGAGGCTGCTGGTGCGGACGCAGTCAGGCTCAAACTTCACACCCCGGAAGAGCAGACCATCGGTGATGCCGGTGGCAGCGAACACCACATGCTCACCGCTGGCGAGCTCATCGGCCTCATAGACCTTGTCGGGATCAGTGATGCCCATCTCGGCCAGGCGGGCCAGGTTGCCCTCACGGGTGAGCCCTTCCCACTCCTTGGTCTGGGCCACAGCGGGGTCATAGACCAGCTGACCCTGGAAGTGCCCGCCCAGACAACGCAGGGCCGCGGCAGAGATCACACCTTCAGGGGCAGCACCGATGCCCATCAGACAATGGGTGCCGGTCCCCTCGAAGCCGCAGGCGATGGCGGCGCTCACATCACCGTCGCTGATGGTCCTGACGCGGGCGCCGGCCCCGCGGATCTCGGCGATCAGGCCCTTGTGGCGCCCACGGTCCATGCAGACCACGACCAGTTCGTCGATGCCGATGCCCAGGCAGTCGGCCAGGATCCGCAGGTTTTCGGTGGGGCTCTTGCGGATGTCGACCTTGCCCTTGGCGGCCGGGGGAGCCGCCAGCTTGTTCATATAGAAGTCGGGGGCGTTGAAGAGGCCACCACGGTCGGAGGCCGCCAGCACCGCCATCGAACCGTCCTGGCTGTTGGCGCAGAGATTGGTGCCCTCGCAGGGGTCAACGGCGAAGTCGACGCCGGGGCCGGTGCCGGTGCCCACCTCCTCGCCGATGTAGAGCATGGGCGCTTCGTCACGCTCACCCTCACCGATGACGATGCGCCCCTGCATGGCGATCTGGCCCATGCGGGCACGCATGGCCTCGACGGCGGCCTCGTCGGCCTCGTTTTTCTTGCCATGGCCCGTCAGTCGTGCAGAGGCAATGGCTGCCTGCTCGACGACTTCGAGAATTTCCTGGATGAGAGTGCGGTCCAAGGGGAGGGAGGCTAGGGACGACGGCTTGGCCCCTGCCCGCTGGCGGAGGCGCGCGCAACTGTATCAGTGAGATGGGCGGGTCGGGCTCGTACAATCCCCTGGCGCAACGGCCAGGCCATGACCCAGAAATCGCTCGTCATCGCTCCGTCGATTCTCTCGGCAGACTTCTCCCGTCTCGGTGACGATGTCCGTGCGGTCGACCAGGCCGGAGCCGACTGGATCCATGTGGATGTCATGGACGGCCGCTTCGTGCCGAACATCACCATCGGACCCCTTGTGGTCGAGGCCCTGCGACCGGTGACCCAGAAGCCCCTCGACGTTCACCTGATGATCGTTGAACCCGAGCGCTACGTCGCCGATTTCGCCAAGGCCGGGGCCGACCACATCACCGTCCAGGTCGAAGCCTGCCCGCACCTGCACCGCAACCTCAGCCAGATCAAGGACCTGGGGGTCAAGGCCGGGGCCGTGCTCAACCCAAGCACCCCCCTCGACACCCTCGAGTACTGCCTGGAACTTTGCGACATCATCCTGATCATGAGTGTCAATCCTGGCTTCGGCGGCCAGAGCTTCATCCCTTCGGCGGTCGACAAGGTGCGTCGCCTGCGCAGCCTCTGCGACGAGCGGGGTCTCGATCCCTGGATCGAGGTGGATGGCGGCGTCAAGGCCGGCAATGCCTGGCAGCTGATCGAAGCCGGCGCCAATGCCCTGGTGGCGGGTTCGGCGGTCTTCAACGCTCCCGACTATGCCGCGGCCATCGAAGGAATTCGCAACAGCCGTCGCCCCGTCGCCGTGGCGGCCTGACGCCCCCGGCGGGTCTAGTCGAAGAACCATCCGTAGCTGTGCAGGCCGATACCGAGAAGGTTGACGCCGATGTAGCAGACCACGATCACCACAAGACCACCCATGGCCAGCAGGGCCGGCCTTCGTCCTTGCCAGCCACGGGTGAGTCGTGCGTGCAGATAGGCCGCGTACACGAGCCAGCAGATCAGCGCCCATGTTTCCTTGGGATCCCAGCTCCACCAGCTGCCCCAGGCTTCATTGGCCCAGACCGCTCCGCTGATGATGCCCACGGTGAGCAGCAGGAAGCCGACCGTGATCGTGCGGTAGCTGAGGCTGTCCAGCCGTTCAACCAGGGGGATGGTCACCTGGCGAAGCTCCAGTTGGGTGCTCGGTGGATCCGCCACGGCCACGGACCCTGCCATGGCACGCCTGAAACCGCCACTGCCGATGGAGCTGCTGCGCAGGTCAATGGCCGTACCGCGATCCACGATCAGCACCGCCATCGACAGCAGCGAGCCCACCAGCAGGGCCGCATAGCTCATCATGATCACGCTCACGTGCATGACCAGCCAGCTTGACCGCAGGGCGGGCACCAGCGGAGCGGCGTCGTGGAGCGACCCCGGCAGGGCAAAGCTGGCGAAGGCAACACTCACCAGGGCCATGGGCGTGGCCGCCGCAGGGACCACTGGAGAGGGCCAGCTGCGTTCCACCAGCAGCTGGGTGAACGTGCAACCCCAGGCCAGGAAGCAAAGCGACTCGTAGAGGTTGCTCACCGGGAAATGACCGGAGCTGATCCAGCGCAGCAGCAGCTGAGCGGTCAGCAGCAGATTCGCCGCCACGATCAGCCCCCTCACCAGCGGCGACGATGGGCCTTCCCGCCCGCCGGTCAGGGACCAGAACGCCAGGGGGAGGGCCAGCAGCAGGCTGGCGAATGCCAGCAGACCGAGCAGCAGAACCGGATCGTCGAACACCAGGGACCAGCGGACCGTACAGGTCTAAGTCAGCGGCTGGCACCCCGCAGGAGCCACAGCCCCCCAAGCAGGCCGATCACAACTGGAGACCAGGCCGAGACCACCGGTGCCACGGTGCCCTTGACCCCGAGGGAGCTCGAGACGAAGGCCAGCAGGTAGTAGAGAAAGATCAGCAGGACGCTGATGCCGAACCCCTGGCTGCGGCTGGTGCGACCGGTGGGCCTCGCCCCCAGGCTGGCCCCGATCAGACCGAACACCAGGCAGATGGCGGGGAAGGAGAACTTCTCCTGGATGCGCACCCTCAGCTTGCGGGCCTCCTTGCGGTCCCCGGCACGATCCAGCACCTGCAGGCCCTGGCGGGCCTGGGCCACGGTCATGTTGTTGGCGTCCTTCGGCAGTTCCGCCAGTTCCAGAGGATCGCTGACCAGTGGATAGAGATAACGGTCAAACTTGGCGGTGGTGGTGTTGCCATCAAGATCGCCGAAGTTGATGATGGTGCCATTGCGAAACTCCCACTGACCGCTGCCGGGATCAAAGCGTGCCGTCGCAGCCTGGAGCATCTGCCGCTGACCCCCGCGACTGAAATCAAGAACCGTCACGTCGCGCATGGCACCCTCAAGGAACTCACGGGCATAGAACAACTGGGTCAGTCGTTCCTTGTCGTTATCGATGGCGTCGGTCACCCGGCCGTAGCGGGGATAAATGATGTTTTCGCCCTTTTCCGAGTCGATGCTGCGGCCGATGGCCCGGTGCAGAGTCACATAACCGGCGCGGTTCGCAGGGGGCACGATCACATCGTTGAACACGAACGTGAGCAGGCTCATCAGACCCGCCAGCACAATCGCCGGCACCAGGAAGCGGCTGGTGGAGACACCGATGCTGCGCAGGGCCGTGAGTTCGCTGCCACCGGACAGGCGGCTGTAGGCCAGAAGAGTGGCCATGAGCGTCGCCATCGGGAACGACAGCACCAGGAACCCCGGCATCTTCAGCAGCAGCACCCGCACTGCCACGTCAAGGGCGAGACCAGCCTCGGCCACCTTGCGCACCAGATCGAAGACGACTCCCACCGACAGGGTCACCGCCGTGAAGGCAGCAACGCCGAACAGCAACGGACCGATGAGTTCGCCCATCAGCCACCGATCCATGATCGGCAGCCTCCGCCACAGTTGCCGACCTTGACCCAGGGCCCTGGCGGCCACACCAAGGGGGCCGTTGCTTGGCATGGCGTCGAGAAGGCGGGTCACAGCCTGAACCCCTCCCCGAGGTAGTGGCGCTGCACCAGCGGATCGGCAGCGACGCTGGCCGAATCACCGGCGGCCAGGATCTGTCCATCCGTGAGGATGTAGGCCCGGTCCGTGATGGACAGCGTCTCGCGGACGTTGTGGTCGGTGATGAGCATTCCCACCCCTCGCTCCCGCAATCTGAGGATCAGCTCCTGCAGATCGTGAACGGCGAGGGGGTCGACACCCGCGAAGGGTTCATCCAGCAGCAGATAACGGGGGCCACGGGGGCCGACGGCCAGGGCCCGGGCCACCTCCGTGCGGCGTCGCTCACCACCGGAGAGCTGATAGCCCAGGCGATGGCAGAACCGGCCGAGCTGGAATTCGTCGATCAGTTCCTCCAGCCGCTGGCGCCTCAGCCCGGGGGGATAACCGCTTTCCTGCATCGCCATCAGCAGGTTGTCGCGGACGCTCAACTGCCGGAACACACTGGCCTCCTGGGGGAGGTAGCCGATGCCTCGCCGGGCGCGCTCGGGCATGGCCAGGGGGGTGATCGAGACCTCCTCGAGTCGCACATCTCCCCGGTCAGGGCGCAGCAGACCCGTCACCAGGTTGAAGGTGGTGGTCTTGCCGGCGCCATTGGGTCCCAGCAGCCCCACCACTTCCGCTGGTCTGAGCTGAAGCGTCACTCCCCGGACCACCGGGCGACCCGAGAGGGTGAGCTGCACATCAAGCAGTTCCAGGGTCATCGCGGCGCCCCCCCCCCCTGGTGTCGCCGGTGCCATGCGCTGGAGGCGTATCCAGCTGCGCACCTGATCACCGGGGGATGGATCCGCCAGCAGGCGGTCGGCTTGCACCAGGTAGGTGACCCGCTGGGCCCGGAGGCGATTGCCGCCGTCCTGGACCACATCCACGTCGCCGCTCAGGATGATCCGGCCTTCCTTGGTGAAGTACTGGGCCTGACGGGCGGTGGCGACGAGTTTCTTCTCGGGGTAGAGCACCCGCACGTTGCCGGTGGCGGTCACGACGCCGGTGACGTTGTCAGCCTGCTGCACATCCGATTCGACCGTGATCAGCGGACCCTGAGCCGGTGCTGTCCCAGCCTCCGAGGGTGCCGTGGTCGTGGTCTGCTCCGCCATGGGGAGGGCTCTCCCCAGGTCTGAGGCAATGAACAGCTGCAGCCCGGCCAGAACGCCCAGGGCCCGGGCAGGTCGCACAACCATGGCAGGCCTGACAGCAGGGCGGAGTTTAGGCCGGTGCATGGCTGATGCTCAGGCTGGGAAGGAGAAGATCAGGGGAATCCTGACCGGACTGGAGCCTGGCGAGCAGGACCCCCAGGGGATCCAGCAGGGGAGCTGGATCCCAGCCCGGCGGCGGTGCCACCGCAGACACCAGACGACCACGGGCTTCCCCCAGGAGCACCATCGCCCCGTGGGGATTGTTGCGCTGCCGATGAAGCAGGGCCACCGACAGCTGCACCATTCCCTGCAACCAGCGCCGCTCGGGGTCGCTGGTCTCGTGCCAGAGCTCCTCAAAGAGGTCGTGGGCCCCGTACCAATCGTGGCCGTTGAACAGATCAACGGCCTGGTGGAAGCGGGGGTCAGCCTGGAACGGCGACAATCTCAGCGCCGGGCGGCCCGTTTGGCCGGCAGTTTGCGCAGGCGGATCGACTCGGGAGTGACCTCCAGCAGTTCATCGGATCCGATGTACTCGAGGGCGCGTTCCAGGGTCATCTGCACTGGTGTCTGCAGAGTGTCGAGTTCGTCGGCACCGGCAGAACGCATGTTGGTGAGCTGCTTTGTCTTGCAGACGTTGATCTCAAGATCCTGGGGGCGGGTGTTCTCGCCGACGATCATGCCCTTGTAGACCTTGGTGCCAGGTGCGATGAAGAATTGACCCCTGTCCTCGGCGTTCTTCAGCGCGTAGAAGGTGGCAGTTCCTTCTTCAAAGGAGATCAGAACCCCATTTCGGCGGGTATCCAGGTCCCCCTGCATCGGTCGATAGTCAAGGAAGGAATGGCTCATGATCCCTTCCCCACGGGTGGCGCGGATGAAGTCGCCGCGGAAGCCGATCAGTCCACGGGACGGCACTACAAATTCCAGTTGTGTACGGCCATCGGTGCCGGTCTCCATGTTCTGCATCTCGCCGCGGCGGACACCGAGACGTTCGATGCAGGTGCCGACCGCTTCCTCAGGGACGTCGAGAACAAGGGTCTCGAACGGCTCGCAGGGGGTGCCGTCAATGGTCCGGAAGATCACCTGAGGCTGTGACACCTGGAACTCGTAGCCCTCGCGGCGCATGGTCTCGATGAGGATGCCCAGGTGCAGCTCACCCCGACCGCTCACCGCGAATCGATCCGGTGAGTCGGTGTCCTCGACCCTCAGGGCGACGTTGGTGAGCAGCTCCTTCTGGAGGCGATCGCGCAACTGACGGCTGGTGACGAACTTGCCCTCCTTGCCGGCGAAGGGGGAGTCGTTCACACAGAAGGTCATCTGCAGCGTCGGCTCGTCGACGCGGATGAGTGGCAGAGCCTCGGGATTGTCTGGGCAGGCCAGGGTTTCGCCGATGTTGACATCATCAAAACCGGCGATGGCCACGAGGTCGCCCGCGGAGGCTGAGGCCACCTCCACCCGCTGCAGGCCCTGGAAGCCCAGAAGCTTGCTGATGCGACCGCGCTTGATGCTGCCGTCATCTTTGATCAGAGCTGCTGTCTGACCGGCACTGACCTGGCCGTTATGAATTTTTCCAATGACGATCCGACCCAGGAAGTCGGAATAATCAAGTGTGGTGATCTGAAGTTGGAACGGCTTGGCGGAATCGCCGACCGGCGGTGGCACATGGCGCAGGATGGCGTCGAACAACGGCCGCATCGTGTCGCTCTCTGTAGCCATATCAGGCTTGGCAAAGCCCCCGAGGCCACTGCCGAACAGATAAGGGAAATCGCACTGGTCGTCGTCGGCACCGAGTTCGATGAACAGGTCCAGCACCTTGCTGACGGCCACCTCGGGATCAGCTCGGGGACGGTCGATCTTGTTCACAAAGACGATTGGTCGCAGTCCCTTTTCGAGGGCCTTCTTGAGCACAAAGCGCGTCTGGGGCATCGGCCCCTCGTTGGCATCGACGATCAGCAGACAGCCATCGACCATGCCGAGGACCCGTTCCACCTCTCCACCGAAGTCGGCGTGGCCGGGGGTGTCGACGATGTTGATGCGAATGCCTTCGTAGTCGACAGCGGTGTTCTTCGACAGGATCGTGATGCCCCGTTCCCGCTCCAGATCATTGGAGTCCAGCACACAGGTGGGCACGGCCTCACCATCACGGAAGATGCCGGACTGCTTGAGCAGGGCGTCCACCAGGGTGGTCTTGCCGTGGTCGACGTGGGCGATGATCGCGATGTTGCGAATCGCCGAGGGCTGGCTGGCGCCGCTCATAGGAAAGTTGCTGAAGGCGGTTGACGGAACAGGTCCTGCCGGGGCTAGCAGGGACGGAGTTCTGAATCAGTACCAGGAGAGTCTAACCCTACGACGGTCGCCCGCGGCCGGAGGTGGCTAACGTCCATTGAGGCGATGGGCGGCTGCGAACTGACGCAGGGCCTCCCCTGTCCCCTCGAACCGCCAGTGCCAGGGCTCGTAGCTCACGCCCTGGAGGTTCTGGCGCGGAAAGGAGAGCTGGAAATGGAAACGGGCGGCGTTCTGCTGCAACCAGGCGTAGGCGGGGGTGGACTCGAAGCTGGCCGACAGATTGGTGGCCGGCATGGAACCATCCCCGATGTCGATGGCATAGCCCGTGCTGTGTTCAGAGAACCCTGGAGGAGCACTGACCCGGGCCCGCTCCTCCACGGTTTGGTTGCGCTCGGATTTGACCCCGAAGAAGATCTGCTTCTGCATGTCGATCGAGCGGAAGGCGCTGATCAGCCGCAGATCCACGCCTTCGGCGGCGGCCGCCTCACGCATCTGCTGAAACGCCTCGCCGGCCTCGCGATCCATCTGGAAGCCAGGGGCGACCTCGACCAACCGTTCGCCGGTTGCCTCCGGGTAAGGGAAATGACCGAGCAGTCGCCCCTGGAGATCCAGCCTCGCCGCGATCCCGGGCACCGGCAGCGGGCCGAGAAAACGCCGCTGAAGCTCATCCCGCAGCAGCACCAGCGCCCCGAGTCCGCCGCCGATGGCGATCGCGGCCGTGAGCACCACCGGGCCGATCGGCAGCTCGCGCCGTCGTGTCGACGAACGCACCCGCCGGGCGACGGGAAGTTCCTCGCGGGTTCGCGGCATGCGAAGTCGGCCTGGGAACGTGTGGATCGTAGTGGTCAGCGGCCATCTGGCCACCAATGGTCGGAGACCGGTGGTAGCGTCGCCACAAGGCGGCTCTGAAGGTCGGGACCATGTTGCGTGTGGCGGTGGTGGGCGGTGGCCCCAGTGGATCCTGTGCTGCCGAGGTGCTGGCCAGAGCCGGGATCAGCACCTGGCTGTTCGAGCGCAAGCTCGACAACGCCAAACCCTGCGGCGGCGCCATCCCGCTCTGCATGGTTCAGGAGTTCGACCTGCCCGACGGGATCATTGACCGCAAGGTCCGTCAGATGAAGATGATCTCGCCCTCCAACAGGGAGGTCGACATTCATCTTGAGAACAGTGAGGAATACATCGGCATGTGTCGGCGCGAGGTTCTCGACGCCTTCTTGCGTGACCGAGCTGCCGACCTGGGGGCGACCCTCGTGAACGGGCTGGTGCAGCGAATCGACACCGGCGCCAACCGCCAGGGGCCCTACACCCTGCACTACGCCGACTACAGCGGGGGTGGGGCCACCGGTGAGGCCCGCACCCTTGAAGTTGACCTGATCGTGGGCGCCGATGGTGCCAACAGCCGTGTCGCCAAGGCCATGGATGCCGGCGACTACAACGTGGCCATCGCCTTCCAGGAACGCATCCGGCTCCCCAAGGAAGAAATGGCGTACTACGAAGATCTCGCCGAGATGTACGTCGGCACGGACGTCTCCCCCGACTTCTACGCCTGGGTCTTCCCGAAGTACGACCATGTGGCGGTGGGCACCGGCACCATGCAGCAGAACCAGTCCCTGATCAAGGGGCTGCAGGAAGGGATCCGTCAGCGGGCCAGCCGCCGCCTGCTGCGGGGTGAGGTGATCAAGGTCGAGGCCCACCCGATTCCCGAGCACCCCCGTCCGCGGCGGGTGGTCGGTCGGATGGCCCTCGTCGGTGACGCCGCCGGCTACGTGACCAAGAGCTCAGGCGAAGGGATCTACTTCGCTGCCAAGAGCGGGCGCATGTGTGCCGAGCAGATCGTCGCCACCAGCCAGGGCGGTGCGCGCATCCCCTCGGAATCCGACCTGAAGGGCTACCTGCGGAGCTGGGATCGCAAGTACGGCACCACCTACCGCGTGCTCGACCTTCTTCAGACGATCTTCTACCGCAACGATGCGGCAAGGGAGGCCTTCGTCGAGATGTGCGACGACCGGGATGTGCAGCGCCTCACCTTTGACAGCTATCTCTACAAGCGGGTTGTGGCGATGAACCCCTGGCAGCAGATCAAGCTCACCCTGCTCACCATTGGAGCGATCCTGCGGGGCAATGCCCTGGCACCCGAGGGGTACCGTCCGGTGCCCAGTGCCGTGCGCCCTGCTGACGAAGCCGAGACAATCATGGCCGAAGGGGGAATCCGCGGCGGGATCCGCGTTGCATCTGTCCCCGCCGACAGGGAGCCCGCGCTGACCCGTTCGTGAGTCGCAGCGGGGTCTCCAGCGGCACGCGGTCTGACAGCATCATCGTCATCGGTGCAGGACCTGCGGCCCTCTGCATTGCCGCCGAGCTCGCTTCTCATGGCCTGACCCCACGGCTGGTTTCACCGGACGATCCCCACCAGCCCTGGTCGAACACCTACGGCATCTGGGGGCCTGAGGTGGATGCCCTGGGCCTGTCCCACCTGCTGGCCCATCGTTGGCAGGACACCGTGAGCTGGTTCGGCTCCGACCCCACCCAGCACCGGGTTGATTACGGACTCCTGGACCGTGAGGCCCTGCAGACCCTCTGGCTGGACACCTGGCGTGGAAACGGTGGTCAGTGGCACCGGGGTCAGGTTCGGGGGGTTTGCCATGACCCTGAAGGCTCCTGGGTGATGACCGCGGATGGCGAGGAACGGCGAGCGCGGATGGTGATCGATGCCAGTGGCCATGCGTCCTGCTGTGTGCAGCGTTGCGCCGATGGCCCGGTGGCTGGCCAGGCCGCCTACGGGGTGGTGGGCCGGTTCGACCGTCCGCCTGTGGCCGAGGGTCGCTTTGTGCTGATGGACTTCCGACCGGAACACCTCAGCCCCGAAGAGATCCTCGGCCCTCCGACCTTTCTGTACGCCATGGACCTGGGCGAGGGGCGCTTCTTTCTGGAGGAAACCTCCCTGGCCCTGAGTCCTCCGGTGGCCTTTGACGAGCTGCGCCGGCGTCTGCAGCGGCGACTGGCCCACGGCGGGGTGGAGATCACCACCATCGAGCATGAGGAGTTCTGCCTCTTTCCCATGAACCCGGCCCTGCCGGACCTCTCCCAGCAGTTGCTGGCCTTTGGTGGCGCCGCCTCGATGGTCCACCCTGCATCCGGTTATCTGATGGGGGGCCTGCTGCGGCGGGCGCCCGACCTGGCGGCCTGTGTGGCTTCCGGACTGGCGCAGGGGGCGGTTCCCCAGGACCTTGCCGCCCAGGCGTGGCAAACCCTCTGGCCGCGGGAGCGGCGCCGTCGCCATGCCCTCTACCGGTTCGGGCTGGAAAAGCTGATGCGGTTTCCAGAGGCTCAACTGCGGAACTTCTTCGCGACCTTCTTCGACCTGCCTCAGGAGCAGTGGTTCGGTTTCCTCACCGATACCCTGCCGTTGCCATCGCTGTTCGGGGCGATGCTGCAGCTGTTCGCCGGGGCTCCCGGCGATGTGCGCCAGGGGCTGCTCCTCCCGGAAGGCCGGGAGCTGCGGCTTCTCTCCCAGCTGATCAACCCGCCAGGGCCGTGAAATCGGCCAGCACCGAGGCCTGCTGCCTGAGGATCGCCAGCAGTCGCAGGCGATTGCTGCGGACGGCGGGGTCGTCACTCATCACGAGCACACTTCCGTCACCGTCGAAGAATCCGGCGAGGGTAGCGGCACTCTCGGCCAGGGCCTGCGCCAGGGCGCTGTAGCTGCGGTCTCCGGAGGTCTTGGCCAGGGGTTCAAGCCGCTGCAGCACCTCCAGCATGGCGGCCTCACAGGGTTTCTCAAAACGCTCGGGATCGATGAGTCCACTGGGGCCCAGGACCCCAGCGGGCAGATCCGCATGGTCCGCCAACCGGGCCGCTCGCTGCACCACGGCCTGCACCTGCGCCAGGCGACCCGAGCGACGCAGATCCGACAGCAGATCAGCCCGCTCGAGCACATCCGTGGGATCCCCCAGGATGCGCTGCAACGGCAGACCCGCTCCAGCCAGGGCCTGCACGATGTCCTGATCATGGCCGGCCTCCTCCAGCAGGCTCACCAGCCTCTGGCGCAGGAACTCCTCCAGATCGCCGATCAGGGTGTCGGCCGCCAGGGGGGTATCGATCACCACCGCTGCCCAGTGCTGTCCCCCACGCCGGAGGATCGCCTGCAGGTCAGGGCGCCAGCCCCTGTCCCAGAGAATCTGCAACAGGCCATTGCCGGCCCGGCGCAGCGCATAGGGGTCGGAGGAGCCGCTGGGACGTTCCCCCCTGGCGAAGATGCTCAGCAACAGTTCCAGCCGTTCGGCCAGGGCCAGCACCGCCCCGGCGACGCTGGAAGGGAGGCCATCACCGGCTCCGCGGGGTCGGTAATGCTCCTGCACCGCCAGCGCCACCGGTCGCGGTTCTCCCTCCGCCAACAGGTACTTGCCTCCCATCACTCCCTGCAGCTCAGGGAACTCACCGACCATCTGGCTGACGAGGTCGTGCTTGCACAGGTGGGCGGCCCGGCGGGCATGGTCGGCGTCGTCTCCAGCGATGGCCAGGGCCTCCAGCAGGACATCGGTGCACCACTCGAGACGCTCCACCCTGTCCCTGAGACTGCCGAGGCCCTCAGCGAAGGTGACCCGGGCCAGCTGTTCGCGCCGATCGATGCTGGCCACCGACCGGTCGGCGGCAACGAAGAAGGCCGCATCGGCCAGGCGGGCCCGCAGGACCCGTTCATTCCCCTGCCTCACGAGATCACGGGCCTCGGGACGTCCATTGCCGATGCAGAGAAAGCGCGGCAGCAGCACGTCCCCCGCCTCCAGGGCCAGTGGATCCACCGCGGCGCCGGAGCGATAAAAGGGGACGTAGCGCTGGTGGGAGCGCATCACGGTGCACAGCACCTCAGCCGGAAGGGCCAGGGCCTGGGGGGCGATCTCCCCCTCGATGGGCAGTGGTGCCTCGACAAGGTCCACCAGTTCATCGAACAGCTCCTGGGGCAGATCCGGTGTGGCCTGCAGCCGTCGGGCCATGCTGTCGACCGCCGCGCGAATCGCTTCGGCGCGTTCCTGACGGTCTACGGTCACCCCTGCCGCCGCCAGGGCTTCGCCGTAGCCGGAGGCCGTGGCCAGTGGCACCTGCGGGGTGCCGAGGCGATGCCCCCGGCTGAGGCGATCCGCCTGCAGTGGCGGATCCGCATCGGGAAGCGCCACCGGCAGGACGGTGTCATCGAGCAGAGCCACGAGCCAGCGCACCGGTCGCGGGAAACGGCAGTCGCCACGGCCCCAGCGCATGAAACGGCGACCCTGGAGACCGCCGATCCAGCCGGGCACGAGGGTCGGAAGCACCTCAGCCGTCGGCAGACCCGCCTGGCGGACGGTGGCAAAGACAAAGGGACCCTTCGGGGTCTCCCGCACCTCCAGGCTGGCGGGATCAACGCCGCAGCGGCCCGCAAACCCGATCGCCGCGGCGGTCGGCTGGCCGTGATCGAAGGCCTGGCCCGCCGGAGGCCCCTTGCGCTCCTCGGTCAGGTCACTCTGTCGCTCGGGCAGACCCTCGACCAGCACCGCCAGCCGCCGGGGGCTGCCCAGAACACGTATCCCGGCGAACGGCAGCCGCTGGTCCGTCAGATCGGCCTGGACCAGCCGCTCGAGCTGCGGCAGTGCAAGGCGAACGAAATCGGCGGGCAGCTCCTCGCTGCCGATCTCGAGCAGGAAGGTGGCCACAGGTCGCCGGCGTCAGCTGCTGACTTTATGAAGCGGAGTGGCGGGGACCGCCGAGGCCCGCCTGCTGTCACCCATTCTTTAGGGTCAGGAGACAGCCCCCGCTCAGGACTTCGCCCCGGACCGTGACAGCCCCACCAGATCCCAGCTCCAACGTCCTCTCCAAGTCCGAGCGTCTCAAGGCCTCCAGCGGTCACCTCCGGGCACCCCTGGTGGGGGAACTGCTTGCCGACGGGTCGTCGTTCAGCGAACCGGCGGTTCAGATCCTCAAGTTTCACGGGTCCTATCAGCAGGACAACCGTGACCACCGCCGGAAGGGAGAGGACAAGGACTGGGGAATGATGCTGCGGCTGCGCAGTCCGGGTGGCCGGATCCCCGCAGCCCTGTACCTCGCCCTTGACGAGCTGGCCGACACCTACGGCAGCGGCAGTCTGCGGGCCACCACGCGGCAGGCCTTTCAGCTGCACGGCATCGCCAAGCACGACCTGAAGACGGTGATCGGCACGATCGTGCGCCATCTGGGGTCGACGCTGGCGGCCTGCGGAGACATCAACCGCAATGTCATGGCGCCGCCGGCGCCTTATCAGACCGGCGGCTACCCCGTCGCCCGGCGGCTGGCCGACGATATCGCCGATCTGCTGGCCCCGGAAGCGGCAGCCGGTGCCTATCTCGATCTCTGGGTGGACGGAGAGAAGCGTTACCGCTTCAAGCCTTCCGTGGCGGTTCGACGGCAGCGCCGCGAGCAGCGCGAAGGGGCAGTGTTCAGCGGCGATGCCGAGGAACCGCTCTACGGCGCCACCTATCTGCCGCGCAAGTTCAAGGTGGCCGTCACCGTTCCCGGTGACAACGCCGTCGATCTGCTGACCCAGGACCTGGGCCTGGTGGCCTTCACCGATCGCGGCGGGCGGTTGCGGGGATGCAACATCTACGTCGGCGGGGGCATGGGTCGCACCCACCGCAAGGAGGAGACCTTCGCCCGCACGGCCGACGCCCTCGGATACATCAGGGGATCGGAGGTGCTGGCCCTGGTTCAGGCGGTGGTGGCCCTGCAGCGGGACCACGGCGACCGGGAGCAGCGGCGTCATGCCCGGCTCAAGTACCTGCTGCACGACCGCGGCATCGACTGGTTCCGCGCTGAACTTCAGCGGTACTTCAGCGGTACGCTGCAACCCCTGGAACGGGAACCCGCTCCGGTCCTGGAAGACGGCCTCGGCTGGCATCCCCAGGGTGATGGGCTCTGGTTCGTGGGCCTCCCGCTGCTCTGTGGACGCCTGGAAGGCGATCGCAAGCGGGGTCTGCGCCAGCTGGTGGAGCGTTATCAGCTCGAAGTGCGGCTGACGCCCAACCAGGACCTGCTGCTCTGTCAGATCGCCCCTTCCCAGCGGCAGGAGATCGGTCTGGCCCTGGCCGATCTCGGCTGGCAGGACCCGGCCCACACCAGCCTGCTCAGCCGCCATGCCATCGCCTGCCCGGCCCTGCCGACCTGCGGTCTGGCGATCACGGAATCCGAGCGGGTTCTGCCGCAGGTTCTGCAGCGGCTCGAAGCCCTCCTGGCCGCTGAAGCCATCGAAGAGCCGATTCTGGTGCGCATGACCGGCTGTCCCAACGGCTGCGCCAGGCCATACATGGCCGAACTGGCTCTGGTCGGGAGTGGTGTCGACACCTACCAGCTCTGGCTGGGGGGCAGCCCGCGGCTGACCCGCCTCGCCACCCCGGTGCTGGAGGCCATGCCCCTGCAGGCTCTGGAAGACACCCTCAGACCTCTGCTGCGGCACTGGCGGGATGAGGGGGGAGGCCGCAGCTTCGGCGACCACTGCCTGGCCCTGGCACCCCAGACCCTGCAGGCCCTGCTTCAGCCCCCCACTCCGACCCGCCCGTAGCGGGCCTGGGGCACACCCGCCTGCCAGGCCCAGAGCTGGTCGCCCCAGCTGAAATGCCACCATTCGCCCGGATGGCGCACGAAGCCGGCCCGGGCCATGGCCGATGCCAGCCATCCGCGGCGTTGATGCCAGAGCCCCTCCGGAGAGTCTGGATCGGCTGTTGCGAAATGATCGGGCTGGGCCACCGGGCCGAGGGCATCGATGGCGCCACCCATCTCGAGCATCGCCCCGTCGCGCAGGGTCAGGGTGAGGTCGACGGCGGCACCGGTGCTGTGGGGGGGCGGTGCTGCCGGATCAGGATTGGGCGGTGCCCAGATCGCCGCCACTGCCTCGGGCGTGGCCCCGGGCAGCGAGAGGCTGTGCTCGACCATGAACTGCTGCACCTCAAGGGGACGGAAGGCGTCGAAGACGATCAGCTCGAGCTCCGGGTGCTGTTGCTGCAGCCACTGCTGGGCCCGCAACAGCCGCTGCAGCACCGACCAACGCAACTGGAAGGGATCCGTGCCTGACGGATATGGAGCCCCCAGAGCGGCGTAGGGGTGGGGGTTCCAGCGTCGCAATCCTGTCGGCAGGGCCAGCAGGGGTTCACAGCAATCGTGGATCGGAAGCTGGATCCAGGGACGGTCCATGGTGGGGGGAGAGGACATCAATTGAGCTGAGCCGCCCCATGGGCGCGGCGACGCTGCTGCTCCAGCGTTGCCGCCAGACGGGGCCAGCCAGCCAGCTCAGGGTCGTCCTCCAGCATGCTCCGAGCCGTGTCGCGGGCCAGCTCCAGCACCGCGCCATCGTCAACAAGGCTGGCCAAGGCCAGGTCAGGCAGACCCGACTGGCGGGTGCCGAGCACCTCGCCGGGACCCCTCAGGCGCAGATCCATCTCGGCGATCTCAAACCCATCGCTGCTGCGGCACAACAGCTGCAGCCGCTGGCGGGCCTCGACACCGTCGCTGCCGCTCAGCAGCAGACAGCGGGACCGGGCCGCTCCACGACCGACCCGCCCCCGCAGCTGATGCAGCTGGGCCAGGCCGAAGCGGTCCGCATGTTCGATCAGCATGACGGTCGCATTCGGCACGTCGACGCCCACCTCCACCACTGTGGTCGACACCAGCACCTGCAGCCGACCCGCCACGAATCCTTCGATCACCGCCGTCTTGTCCGGGCTTGCCTGGCGGCCGTGGAGCAGACCCACCTGACGGTCTGGAAAGACCTCCTCCGACAGCTGTCGGTGCACGGCCATGGCCGAGCGCAGGTCAAGACTCTCGGAATCCTCCACCAGCGGCAACACCACGTAGGCCTGGCGCCCGGCATCGAGTTCTTCGCCGATGATCTCCCAGGCCCGCTGGCGTTGCGACGGCCGCAGCCATTCGGTGACCACCGGCGTGCGGCCCGGAGGCAACTGGTCGATGATGCTCACATCCAGGTCCCCATGCAGGCTCAGGGCGAGGGTGCGGGGAATGGGCGTGGCCGTCATCGTCAACAGATGGGGCTGGCGACCCTTGGCCATCAGCCGGTCCCGCTGACGCACACCGAAACGGTGCTGCTCGTCGACCACCACCAGCCCCAGGTCGTCAAAGCCGACGGGATCCTCCAGCAGGGCATGGGTGCCGACCAGGAGCTGCAGTCGGCCCTCCGCGAGCTCCCGCAGGTGATCCCGCCGGCGCGCCGCCGGCGTGGACCCGGTGAGCAGTTCCACCGACACCAGCAGGGGAGTCAGCCATTCCACGAGACGAGCCAGATGCTGACGGGCCAGCACTTCGGTGGGGGCCATGAACGCCCCCTGCTGACCGGCGTCGATGCACAGAAGCAGGGCCGCCACCGCCACAACGGTCTTGCCGCAGCCCACATCCCCCTGCACCAGCCGCGCCATGGGCTGGGCACGGGCCAGGTCGCCACGGATCTCCTCCAGAACGCGGTGCTGGGCCGCCGTGAGCGGGAACGGCAGGGCGGCCAGAAACGCCTCGAAGCGTGGGGAGCTCCGATGGGGCACGGGAGCCGGTGCCGGACGTCGACGCACCTGCTGACGCCGCTGGCCGAGGGCGAGCTGCAACAGAAGAAACTCATCGAACACCAGCCGCTGGCGACTGCGCTGCAGCCGGTCGTGGTCCGGTGGATCGTGGATCCAGTCGAGGGCCTGTGGCAGGGAAGGCAATCCATGGCGCTGACGCCAGACTTCCGGGAGCGGATCGGGCCAGCTGGCGAGAGCCGGTCGCACCGACTGCACCGCCTGCCGCAGCCGCTGGGCCGTGAGCCCCTCGGTGAGGGGGTAGACGGGCAGCACCCGGCCGATCTCCCGCGATTGCAGTGGTGCAGAGGCACTCTCGAGCACTTCGATCAGGGCCTCCTGCAGGGTGAGCCCGTAACGGCCCTCCCGCACGAGGCCACTGGCGGCAACGGTGGCCCCAGGGGGATACAGCCGCTGCTGCTGGGCAAGGGCGGCGGGACTGGTGAAGCGGCGACCGGCGAGGAAACGGCTCAGTCGCAACCGGCCGCTGATGTCCTGCAACTGCAGGTCGAGGATGGCGAGGTTGGGCTGCCGAGGACTGACGAAGGCCGAGCAGCGACGGATCTGGGCCACGACCGTGGCTGTGCTGCCGACCTCCAGTTCGGCGATGCGTGTCAGCCGTGAATAGTCGACGTAATCCCGGGGGTAATGCCGCAGCAGGTCTTCAACTGTGAACAGCCCCAGGGCAGCCAGCCGGGACGCCGTGCGTGGGCCGATGCCGCGCACCTGCCCCAGGGGGGTGCTGGCCTCCAGATCCGGGCTGGTGCTGACCGTCGAAGGGATGCCCGGACGTTCGGCAAGCCGCAGCCGCGGCGGGGAGGGTGGTGCGGATGGCTCAAGCGTCCTCTGCAACGTCAACAGATACCGACGCAGTTCGACCACCAGACGACGACGGTCGGGTTCCTCCAGCAACCCGTACCCCTCAAAGCGACGGCCGAAGTCTTGAAGCCGCGGAGGTTTGTCGAGTTCCTGCAGGGGGATCGGCGGATGCAGGCAGGCTGCGGCGAGAAAGGCGCTGAATCGTTGCTGATGTCCCTGCAGATCGTGGAATCCATGGTCTGTTTCCATGGCCAGACTGCGCTGCAGCCGGATCAGCCAGCTCCGGGCTGCGGTGGCCGGGGATTGCTCTGTTGCCACGCCTCCTCCGCCTGCCGCACGGCCGTGCGGCGCTGCCAGTGGTGATGTCTGCGCGCCATTCTGGCCAGCTGACGGTCGAGCCGGCGCAGCACCTGCCGCTGGCTGCGCAGGGGGGGATCCAGGAATTCGAGATCGGCGCTGCGCAGCAGCACCCCTGCCAGCTGGTCCGCCTCGAAGGGCCAGGCCAGTCGCAGCAGATTCGGTGGTGCCGGACGGGCGTCGGCCTGCCCCTCCAGGGCGGCGTCCAGCAGCGCGGCGTCGGGGATGTCGCTCAGCAGGTCAAGGGCCATCAGTTCACGGTTAGCCGCATCACTGAGCTCCAGCAGATGCAGGCTCAGGGCGTGGTCGGCAAGTCCCAGCCAGCGTCGTGAAACCGCAGGTTCCGCCGGTACGGGCAGGGGCTGGTCGAAGCCGGGATCGAGCGGTTCAAGGCTCTCCTCCAGGTCACCGTCGTCGGTTGCCTGATCAAGGGTCTCTTCTGCATCTGCGGCAGCGTCGGAGTCGGCCCAGGGCTGGGAAGCACTCAGAAGCCGGCCCGGATCGAATCCGGCCAGCAGCGGACGGTTCTGCAGGTCCAGGCGGATCTCCGGACGTTGAACTGTCGGAGGAGGGATGGCGAATTCCTCATCGGCATCCTGATCCGCCGTTTCCAGCTCGGACTGCTGCCTCAACCGCTGCAGCCCCTTCTCCACCAGGCGGCGGATGGTCAGCTGTTCACGGCTGCGGGCTGACAGCTGGCCCAGCTGCCGGCGCAGCTGGCGACGCTGGTCATCATCCAGGGCGAGAAAGGCCTCTGGCCGTTGATCAGTGACCAGCTGGAACACCGCCTGATGCAGAGCCCCATCCAGGAGTGCGCGGATCCGCGCAAGGTAGTCGTCAAGGCTGATGCGGACCAGGCGATTGACCTGGTCCGTTTCCTCCAGCACCCGCTGCACCTGCAGGAGGGCGTCGGCCGGGCCGACGGAATCGGCACTCAAGCGGTCATGGCCGCCACCTCGGCGGCAAAGTCGGTCTTCTCGACCTCAATGCCTTCCCCGAGGGTGTAACGGGTGAAACGACGCACCTGAATATTTTCGCCCAGGGTGCCGGCAACCTGCTTCACCAGTTCGGCCACGGTCAGGGAGCTGTCCTTGATGTAGGGCTGATCCATCAGTGCCAGCTCCTTCAACCGCTTGGCGACGCGACCTTCGACAATCTTCTGCTTCATGGCCTCGGGCTTGTTGCCCAGGTCATCCCGACCCAGCTCAATCGCGGATTCACGGGCGCTCACCTCGGGGGGGATATCACCTGTGCTCACGAATTCCACATTGGGGCAAGCGGCGATCTGCATCGCCAGATCGCTCACCAACCCCTGGAAAACTTCGCCGCGGGCAACGAAGTCGGTCTCGCAGTTGACTTCCAGCAGAACCCCCACCCTGGCGCCGGTATGGATGTAACTGCCGATAGAGCCCTCAGCGGCGGTGCGCCCGGCCTTCTTCTCCGCAGAGGCGATGCCCTTCTGACGCAGCCATTCGGTGGCTTTGCCAAGGTCCCCGTCCGATTCGGCCAAGGCCTTCTTGCAGTCCATCATTCCGGCGCCGGTCTGGTCGCGCAGTTGCTTGACGAGCTTTGCCGAGATCTCAGCCATGTCAGGTGTGGGGAGGAGATGGGGGGAAGGGTTTCAGGGGAGCGGAGGGGATCCGTCAGGCGTCATCGTCCGCATCGTCGCCTTGGTCATGGGCACCGTGGCGACCCTCGTTGATGGCATCAGCCAACCGGCTCACCACCAGCTGAACCGAACGAACGGCGTCATCATTGCAGGGAATGGGCACATCGCAGAGGTCAGGATCGCAGTTGGTGTCGAGCATTGACACCAGAGGGATGTCAAGTTTCTGACACTCCAGAACAGCGTTGTATTCGCGCTTCTGATCCACCAGAAGAACGACATCAGGCAGACGACGCATGTTCTTGAGGCCGCCAAGATACTTCTGAAGGCGCTCAAGCTCACGCCGCAGGACGGCGGCTTCTTTCTTGGGACGCATGGCAATCGCCCCGGAACTTTCCATGCGCTCGAGGTCCTTGAGGCGATCGATACGAGCACGCATGGTGGTCCAGTTGGTGAGCATCCCGCCCAGCCAGCGCTGGTTGACATAGCTGGCGCCGCAACGACCTGCCTCCTGGGCGATCACTTCGGCAGCCTGCTTTTTGGTGCCCACAAACAGGAATCGCTTGCCTGAGCGAGAGGCGCTCCGCACCCATTTGTAGGCGTTGTTCATGCAGACGGCTGTCTGCACCAGATCGATGATGTGAACGCCATTCCTGGCGCAGTAGATGTACCGCTGCATTTTGGGATTCCAGCGGCGAGTCTGGTGCCCAAAGTGGGCGCCAGCCTCCATCATCTCGGCGAGGGTGACAACAGCCATGGTTGAAGGGGTTTCGGGTTGGCCACCACCCGCTGAGGGAGCTGCCCGCAGATCGGACTGGTGTCCGGCGGGACGCTCACCCGAAACATGCGGGTGTGCGGAAGAAAGGGAACGTCCTCAACTTACCAGCCGGTGGAACGGCTCCCGCCTGCCATCGCCTCCTGCCACAGCGCCTTCACCCCAAGCCGGTTGAGCGGCAGCCGCAGCAGCTCCATCGCCACGCCGGGGCGGCCCCGACGGATTAGCCAGGCCAGCAGGGGCCTCAGGCTGCGTTCGTTGATCAGACCGCCCAGGGTCAGCAGCTCCCAGAGAAGGCGATGCAGCACCGTGTACTGGATGATGAAGCGGACCCGACGGGTGGGGTGTTTGCGGTAGAAGACCAGCCCCATCCGGGCCCGCTCGCGCTCCTTGCGGACCAGGTCGGGAATCTGCTCGAGGCTGAGGGCTGGATGCCAGTGGTAGCCGACGGCCTGGGGGCAGCGGACCAGCACCACACCCATCTGTCGCAGCCTTTCGCCGAGTTCCAGGTCCTCCCAGCCGTAAAGGCGGAAGGCGGTATCGAAAAGCCCCGAAGCCAGGAGCACCCCACGGTCGATCGCCACATTGCCTGTGGCGAAATAGGCCCAGGACAGATCACTCAACTTGTGCGGCTCCTGGGATGGCGCCTCAAAGTTGTGGGTGTTGATGACTGCGCCGTAGGTGAAGCACAGACGATCGCCCCGGCGGGACCAACTGGCACGGAGATGTTCCGCATGGTGATGCAGGAAGTCGGGCACCACCACCAGATCGCTGTCAATGAAGACGATCACGTCGCCACGGGCCACCTCGACCCCGAGGTTGCGCCCGAGGGCCGGACCACCATGTTCCTGGCAGACGAGGCGCACGTGGGGCAGCTCGGCCGCGTTGTCCCTGAGCCAGGTGACCGTGCCATCGGTGGAGCCGTCATCGACCACGACGACCTCGTAGTCATCGCCCGGGGCCAGACGACGCTGAGCTTCGAGTGCCCGCAGACACTTCTGCAGGATGGGCAGGCGGTCGTAGGTCGGGATGACGACGCTCAGGAACACAGGCAGGGGGGCATGGGGGGATGGAAGCGAACGCCCTCAGGGGGCCGGCACGCGCAGCAGGTAGACACTCGGGCCCTGAACCCGCACCTGCACGGTGGATCCCTCCAAGGGAAGCGATGCACCGTCCTGAACGTCGGGTGCAGCGCTGCTGAGGGCATCAAGGCTGGATTCGCGCACCTCGGCATTCTCGGGCAGGTTCTCAAGGGATGGCCCCGAAACCGGGCGAGCCTCGGCCCAGAGCCTGGCCAGGGGGGAGGGACCTGCGACAGGACGCTGTGGGCCCGAGTCGGTGTCGACCTTGGCGATGGTGGCACCCGCGCTGGTCTCGGAAGGTGCTGTCGGCGTGGAGGGCGTCGCGTTCGCAGCAGCAGTCTGTTGAGCCGGCGCGGGTGTGGGGGCCGCCGCCTCCGGTGCCGCAGGAGCGGACGGTGGGGCACCTCCGGCCTCGGGGCGTTTCACCTCTGCCACGCTGCGCCGGGGAGGGGGCAGCTGAATGGTCGTTGCCGCCGGGGTCTCAGTGGTGAGCTGAGAGGCAATGGAGGTCTCGGGAGCCTGGTTGGCTGCAGTGACCGCTTCAGCCAGCACCTTCTCAGGCAGAACATCGCGCACGGGCTCGGGCAACGGCTCGACCTGCGCAGCCAGATCTGAGGCCCCCCCCGGCGGTGGCGGCGGCAAGGTGTCTGCCGGCAGTTTCAGGTCGCTGGTGCTGGCCTGACGGCTGGCCAGGTCCTGGCTGAGCAGCTGCTGGGTCACATCCACCAGCTGGCCGGTGTCATCACCGGCGGCGGCGCTGGCCGCCAACCTGGGGGCCTTCGGCTGGGGCAGCAGCGCGATGGCGAGGTGAACACCCACGGCGATCAGAACGGGAACGACCCATCCCGGTCGCTGGCTCCATCGCTCGACTCCCTCCGTCCGCAGCTCGCGCAGGCGGTCCAGGATCTCCTCTTGACGGGTCTTGTCCACGGTTCAGGTCGGGTGAGAGAGGTCAGGGCTGCTGACGCAGCTGGCGCAACCGGTTGGGGAGTCTCAGCTCAACAGGCATCGGAGAGTCCTTGAGCATGAGCATCACGGGACGCATCACCCCCCAGCTGGCTTCGGGATCGGGAATCAACCGGAGTCGTCCCTGGGGGTTGCGGCTGGCGTAGGCCTGGACGACTGCCGGCAGGCGATGGATGGGGACGGCTTCCCCCTGGATCGTTGGCTGGCCTTCAAGATCGATGCGGACCGGCAGGTAACCGGCAGCCGGATCGAGCCGGTCCATGCGGACAGGAATCAGCAGCGCAGTGAAGGTGATCAGGACAAGCAGCACGTCGGCCAGGGGCAGCCAGTAGTTGCTGTCGATGCCGTCATCACCGCTGACGCCGTCGCCGGCGCTGCGGGAACGCCAGCTGAAGGGGGATCGTGGATTTGTCATGGCAGGGCATCCTCCGAGGGCATGCGCAGCCGGACCCTGTCCCCGGCCGTGGCGCGCAGGGTGCGGAAGCTCTCGCTGACGGTCTCCATTTCCAACCCATCGGAAGGGAGGAACAGCACCCGCGGGGCACGGGGCTGACCACTGTCGGCACGGAGTCGGTCGGTGATCGCCTCAAAGGGTGTCGGAGTGCCGTTGAAGAACCAGCGCCCCGTCTGGGACAGGGCAACGACCTGGAGGGGAAGGCTCGGGTCAGCGGCAACCTGTCGGGCCCTGGGCTGCGGTGGCTTGGGCGTCCCGCCAGGGGACACCGACATCCACATCAGAAACGTGAGCACCACCAGCAGCACGTCGATGAGGGGAATCAGACCGGTGACAGCCGACTGCTGGGCCAGGCGGTCACTGGCGTGCAGGTCATCCATGGCTCGGGATCTGGCGATGCAGGTTGAGCTCATGGGCCAGGGCCACCCGCTCCATCAGGGCCAGCTGGGACTGGCGATAGGCGGCATTGATCCTGAGCACGACGATGGCCAGAACCGCAACCAGGATGCCCATGGCGGTGGCCACCAGCACTTCGGCGATGCCTGCGGCGGCCAGGGTGGCGGATGCAGCCGTGTCACGCTGCTGCCCGAGCCCTGAAAACGTGCGCATCAGGCCAGTCACGGTGCCCAGCAGGCCAAGCAGGGGACCAAGGGCGGCTGCCGCCTCGAGCACCCGCTCGCCACGGGCCATGGCGGTGCGCTCCTTCTGCAGGGCCAGTTGAAGTTCCAATTGCCGGTCTGGTTCACCTGCGGCCTGCCGAAGACGAACAAGCAGGCGCCCAACGGGACCGTCGGACGCCTGCAGTGGAGGAGTCTGGCCTTGGCTCAGCTCCGATTCGATGCGCTGCCAGCGCGGAGATCCGGCTGTTCCCAGTTGACGCCAGAAACGAAAACGGTCGACAGCAATGGTCACGACCGCGATGGAGAGCGCCAGCAGGGGCACCATGACGGGGCCACCGAGGGACAGCTGTTGAAGCAGCATGGGGCGATTTAAACCTGCGCCACCTTAATCAGAGACCCTGCTGGAGCACAGGCATCCAGGCGACACGTCCCGGTGACGCTCAGCCGGTTTGTCAATCGGCAGCGCCGCCATTGTTGGCCGTGCCCGTCACACCGTTGCCGGCACCTTCACCACGACCATCGTTGCGGAGCTTGCGCTTCTTGAACTTCCGCGCGTAGGCACGGTTGCGTTCCTGCTTCTCGCGTTTGAGGTTGCGGCGTTTCGCCATGGATGGTTTCTCTCGGGCACTGAAAGAACTTTACCCCCCGGTCTGTCGCACGGCCCCGGCCATCAACCTGCCGTCCTCCATCGTCACAAGGCGGTCGGCCACATCCAGGATCCTGGGGTCATGGGTCACCATCAGCACTCCACAGCCCTGGTCACGGGCAAGGCGACGCAGCAGCTCCACCACCTCGCGGCCCGTACGTCCGTCCAGGGCTGCCGTCGGTTCATCGGCGAGGAGAAGTCGGGGTCGGGCGGCAAGGGCACGGGCGATGGCCACACGCTGCTTCTGGCCGCCGGAGAGGTCATGGGGAAACTGTCGGAGATGATCCCCGAGTCCGACGGCGCGCAACCAGTGACGGGCCACCGCCCGGCGCTGCCCGTAGGCCATGGATGGCAGCAGATCTGCCCCCATCTGCACGTTCTGTTCGGCGGTCAGGCAGCGCAGCAGGTTGTGTCCCTGGAAAATCATGCCGATCCGCCTACGGACCCGGCGTCGGCGCTCCCGGTCAGCGGTCTGCAAGGGGACTCCCAGCACGTCCAGCTCTCCTTGCTGGACCGATCGCAGGGCGCCGATCAGGGTCAGCAGGGTCGTCTTGCCACAGCCCGATGGTCCGGTGAGCAGCACGATCTCGCCGCTGGCAACGGCGAAATCGATCGACTGGAGCACAAGCCGCCGGGTGCTGCCCCGTCCGTAGGCGTGGCTGAGGCCCCTGGCCTGGATGACGGGCTGGACGGGGAGGGACTCGGTCATGGTCGCCGGAGGTCAGAAGATGTCGGCGGGATCGGCATCCGCCAGTCGCCGCATGGCCAGCAATGCCGAGAAGAGGCACATGCTGAGAATCAGGCCAAAGACAATTCCTGCGCGCTGGGGTTCCATCAGCACCGGCAGGCGCGTGGAATTTCGGATCAGGGCATAGAGACCCTGAGCCACCCCATAGGCGGGCAGATAACCGAGCAGTGCCAGCAGCAGCCCTTCGCGGGCCACCACGCCGAGAAGATCGGCGAGGCTGTAGCCCATCGCCATGAGGGTGGCGTATTCCGGCAGGTGATCACTCACATCGCCATAGAGAATCTGATAAACAATGACGCAACCCACCACAAACCCCATGGCGGCACCAAGGGTGAAGATGAAGCCGATGGCGGTGCTGGTGCGCCAGTAGTTCTTCTCGAATTCGATGAACTGATCCTTGGTGTAGACCTTCACGTCGCTGGGTAGCTGCCGGTCCAGGCGGCGTTGCACGGTGAGCACATCTGCCCCCTGCCGCAGGCGCAGCAGACCCAGCTGGATGCCGCCACGGCTGCCCGGTGGGGCGATGGTGCGGAAGGTCTCCCGACTGACCAGCATGTTGCCGTCAGCCCCGAAGGAGGGGCCCAGCTGCACGAGACCCGCAACCCGCAGCCGCTGGCCTGAGACCTCTGTCTGCACGCTGCGGCCGGCACGGAACCAGGCCGCCACGGGCCCGAACTCGGGTCGGGAGCGTTCATCGAACAGAAGCCGGCCCGGCAGCCTGAGCAACGGCGCCTGCCGCTGCACCGACGGATCGTTGAGCAGGGGATCCTCGGGATCGAACCCCAGCGCCAGGATCGAGCGGGTGCGACGGGTCTCGGGATTGCGCCAGAGCACGAACTCCCACTGCACCGGGGTCATGGCGGCCACATCGGGATCTGCGAGGCTCTGGACCAGTCGTCCTTCCGGGAAGGCCGCCATGCTGATCGAGCTCATGGTGCGCGGACTCACCAGCACCAGATCGGCATCAAAGAGCCGGTGAATGGTGACACTGGCATCGAACAGACCGTCGCGGAAACCCAGCTGCATGAACATGAGGATTCCGGCGAAGCCGATGCCCGCGAGGGCGATGGCCAGCCGGACGGGCTGACGCACGAGCAGCAGCCAGGCCAGGGGGATGCGCCGCCGGGCCCAGGGCATCACGGCAGCACCTTGGCGATCAGCTTGAGCCCCAGCAGACGTCGCACACGGGCAGCATCTCCGGGGTCGAGGGCGACGCGCACCTCGACGATGCGCGCATCGGTGTTGGCCGTGGGATCTGTCGCCAGCACCTCCCTCTGCCTGACGACCGGGTCGATGCGCAGCACCCGCCCGATGAGGCGTCCGGTGAAGCCCCCATTCTCGCTGCGCAGCTCCACCCTCTGGCCAGGACGGACTCGCTCGATGTCGCTTTCATAGACCTCGAGCACCGCCTCCACGCCGGCGCTGCTGGCCAGCTCCAGCACCCCCTTCTCCCCAGGGCGTTCACCGCTGCGGGCATGGATGTCGAGAACCGTGCCGTCGAACGGTGCCCGCAGTTCGGTCAGCGGCAGCCGCACATCCTCCCGCCGCAGCTGTGCACGGGCCTGCACAAGCTGCTGTTCGACTTCCAGGACGTTCAGCCTTCGCTGTTCAAGATCCTGTTCGGACACGGCTCCGGCCTGTTCCAGGGCGGCGTAGCGATTCAGATCCTGGCGCAACAGACCGAGGCGCTGCTCCAGGGTGTTGAGGGTGGCGGCCGCCACGGCACGGTCTGCCTCGACGTCAATGCGGCTGTCGAAGGTGGCCAGCAATTGCCCCTGCCTGACGCTGTCGCCCTTTTCGACCAGCAGGTTGCTGACCCGGGGGCTCTGCCCCATGGCGCCGCTCGGTGCCGCCAGACGGCGGGTGTCACCGAGGGCCTCAAGCCGACCGAGGGCCGTGACCGGGGCCAGGGCGGGATCCCTGGAGGCTTCAGGTACCGGCCTCGTCTGCCGCGGCACGGAGCCGGGGCGGGAGCGCAGAACCATCGCGATGCCAGCGATGGTCAGGGCCGCCAGCAGCAGCACGAGGGCAAGGGATCGCCAGGGCGGCCGGCCGGGGGGATCCGGTGGGGGCTCGCCCGGGAGCGGGGCCATGGCGGGGTCGCGCGGGTCGGCGGTCATGGTGCCGTCAGCGGGGGCGGTCAACGTCATGGGGAGGGCTCGGTGGGGTCATCGAACAGCAAGGTGCTGATGTAACGCTCCGCCCAGTCGGGATTGAACGCCATCTCCAGCACCCGTCGGGTCTTGTCGTTGCTGCGCTGTTGACGGCAATAGCGGCGCTGGCCCTCCAGGCGACGGCGGCTGCCGGTGGCCGACGCCGGTTCGGGTTCGCTCCTGACCAGGGCCCGCATCAGCACATCGTGAAAGGCCAGGACGTCAGCGATGAAGGCGTCTTCCTCCCCGGCATCGGCCGGCCTGACAAAAAGAACCTGGGGCGAGAAGATGTCTCCCCAGCCGGGCAAATCCCGGGGCTGGCGATAGTTGAAGCGCGGCTGGGCCTCAAGATCGGCTGTGATGGCGGCCGGCAGCTCGCCATCGGTGGGGGACAGATCAACGATCGCCGCCGACACCACACCCCGTCCGGCGACGATGTCGACACCGAACAGCGGCAGGTTGAAACGCGGATCGGGGAACATCACGCAGTGGAGGATGTCGAGGTGACGGCCCACCCGCGCAGTCTCCAGATGAATCTTGCGCAGGCCGCGGCAGCGGAGCAGCTGGTTGCGGATGAGCATCGCCTCACCCTCCAGTTCACCGCGCACCTCCTCCAGGTCAGGGGCGATCGCCAGCGGAGCGCGTTCGGGGAGGTCATCCCAGCGGGGACGCAGGGCCTCGGCAAGACGGGACACCAGCGGGTGAAAGGAGTCGTCCACGGCGGTGTTGGCGGCCCGATCACCCTAGGGACCCGCCTGTGGCGATGATGGAACCACGATCCTCCTCCTTCGCTCTGCGCCCCCTCACACCGGCCCTCGGTCTTCCCGCCCCCCTGGCAGCCACCCTGGGCAACGGGGTGCCGGTCACCCTGCTGCCCATCGCCGACGCCCCGGTGGTCACCCTCGACCTCTGGTTCCAGGCCGGCAGCCTGTTTGAAACCGATGCCGAGAGTGGCCTGGCCCACTTCCTGGAACACATGGTGTTCAAGGGCAGTGAAGGTCTGGCGCCCGGGGAGTTCGACCATCGGATCGAGTCCGTCGGCGGCTTCAGCAACGCTGCCACCGGCTACGACGAGGTCAGCTACCACGTGGTGCTGCCCCGGGATGGACTGACCCTGGCCTGTGACCTGTTGCCCCGGCTGGTCCTGTGCCCGAGCCTTGATGCCGACGAATTCGAGCTCGAGCGGCAGGTGGTGCTGGAGGAACTGGCGCAGAGCGAAGATCAGCCGGAGGAGCTGGCCTTCCAGCGCCTGCTCGAGCTGGCCTGCGGCCGCCACGGTTATGGCCGCGCCATCCTCGGAGAACGCGCTCGGCTCAGGGCCCATACCCCTGGGGCCATGGAGGCTTTCCGACACCGTCACTACCGCAGTGACCGCAGCGCCGTGGCGGTGGCCGGCAGCTTTGATCCGGAACGGTTGCTGGCACTGCTGGACCAGGGCCCCCTCGGTCGTCTTGCCCCCGCCGATGCACCGGACCCCACCCGCCAAGGCCGTCTTCAGCTGAGCCCAGGGGAACATCGGTTGCAGCTGCCACGGCTCGAATCCGCCCGGCTGCTCATGCTCTGGGCCTGCCCCCCGGCGGCAGCGGCCGATGAGCTCACAGGCCACGACCTCATGGCCACCCTGCTGGCCGAAGGTCGCCGCAGCCGTCTGGTGCAGTGCCTCAGGGAAGAGCTGGATCTGGTCGAATCGGTGGATGTGGAGATCCACCCCCTGGAGGAGGGAAGTCTGGCGGTGCTCGAGTGCATCACGGGCGTCGATCAGCTGCCGCGCCTGCGGCAGGAGCTGCTTCGCCTGCTCGAGGCGCTGCCCGAGGGCCTGAGGCAGGAGGAACTGCTGCGGGCCCGTCGTCTCCTCCGCCATGGGCACACCTTCGGACTCGACGCCACCAGCCAGGTGGCCCATCTCCTCGGGCAACAGACCCTGCAGGGACGGCTGGCGCCCCTTGATGCCCCCCTGGAACGCCTGGAGAGCTGGACCCTGCCGCGGCTGCAGTCCCTGGCAGACCAGTGGCAGCCCGGTCGGGCCTGCTGCCTGGAGGTGGTGCCCGCATGACACGCCTCGAGGTGCTGCATCGCCCCGGGGCGCCCACCCTGGCGGCCCGGCTGGTGCTCCCCCAGGGGAGCCGGCACGATCCGGCCGGTGCCGCCGGGCGCCAGCAGCTTCTGGCGGGGGTGCTCACCCGTGGCTGCGGTGACCTGGGGGCCGAGGCCGTGGCCGATCTGGTGGAGAACCGCGGCGCCCAGCTGCGCTGCGATGCCGGCGATGACCTGCTGGTGCTTGCACTGCGCTGCGCCGGCGACGACGCCGACCAGCTGTTGCCGCTGCTGCTCACCATGGTTGAAGCCCCGAGGCTCGACGGGGCGCAGGTGGAGCGCGAGCGACATCTCAACCTGCAGACCCTGCAACGACTGCAGGAGGATCCCTTCCACCGTTGCCATGAGCGTCTGCGGCGTCAGCTCTACGGCGAAGGCCCCTACGGCCACGACCCCCTGGGGGTTGCGTCAGATCTGGCGCTGATCGGCGCCCAGGACCTGGCTCGCGCTGCCCATGACCTGCCCGCAGGGAATGCCGTGCTGGTGCTGGCCGGCGACCCGTCCCCTGGGCTGATGGAGCGGATCGCTGAACGCTTCGACCCATGGCATGCCGTGCCGCCCAGGCAGCGTCCCCTCGACCCGCCATCGCCAGGAACCCTGGAAACGGTGGAACTCGACACCGAACAGGCCGTCGTGATGGTGGGATTCCGAACGGTCCCGGTCAGCCATCCCGATCTGCTGGCCCTTCGTCTGTTGCAGGTGCATCTGGCCGTCGGCATGAGTTCGCGACTGTTCCAGCAGCTTCGGGAGGAGCGGGGCCTCGCCTACGAGATCGGCGTCGACCTATCGCCGCGGCAGGAGTCGTCCCCCTGCCTGTGGTACCTGTCCACCGGCGCCCCACGTCTTGCGGAAGCCATCGATGCGCTGGAGGCTGAATGGCAGCGGGTGCTCACCCTGCCCCTGACCGGCGAGGAGCTCGCACTGGCACGTGCCAAGCTGCGGGGCCAGGACTGCCTCGCCAGCGAAACCGCCAGCCAGCGGGCCGACCGGCTGGCCCTGCTCCTGGCCCATGGCCTGCCCCCGGACCACAACGAACGGGCCCTGGAGCGCCTGGAGCAGCTGGGGCCCGACGATCTGTGTGCCGCCGCCAACTGCTGGCTGAGCCAACCGGTGCTCAGCGTGTGCGGTCCAGCCCGGGCGTTGACCCAGGCCCGTCCCCTGCCGTGGGCCCAGCCCCGTTGACCGCCCCCACGAGCAGGTCAACCGGCAGCAGGAACGTTCCACGACGAAAGCGCACAGCCCGCAGATCCCCTGGACGCACGGCGGTGACGATGCCCCATTCCTCGGGATCGACGAGGTCTGGCGGCCGCAGCATCGGACGTTCGTCGGCCGTGCGGAGGTAGGTGGGAAGGCGCAGCAGCCTCACCGGGCTGCCTGGGGGATGCTCCAGGGTGACGGATGGATCAGGGCCGGTGTCGTCGGGGGTCAACGTTGTCGGGGCGGATGGGTTGGTGCAGGATGGCGCCAGGCATGGATGCGGGTGAGTGCGTGCACTGCTGAACTGGTGCGGAGCGCTGGTGGGCCTGCTGCTGATCCTCGCCGGTGGTCTGCTGCAACCCACTGTTCCCTGGTGGACAGCGGAGACGGGAGCCGGGCTGCGTGATCTGCCGATCACCGCCCAGGTGCCAGCCGTGCTGCTCACCGCCCTGGTCTGTGGGCCGCGGGCCGGGCTGCTGGCCAGCGTCGCCTACCTGACCCTGGGCCTTGTGCTGCTTCCCGTCTTCCAGGATGGGGGCGGTTTCGACTATCTGCTCCAGCCATCCTTCGGGTTTCTTGCCGGTTTCATTCCCGCTGCCTGGTTCTGCGGGCGGCTGGCGCGACAGCCCGGGATGAACACGCTCGAGCGACTCTTCGGTACGGCCGTTCTGGGTCTGCTGCTGATCCACCTCAGCGGTGTGCTCAATCTGCTCCTCGGGGCCCTGGTGCACCGCTGGAGCGAATCCCTGCCACAGCTGGTGCTCACCTACAGCCTGCTCGCCCTGCCGGGTCAGCTGCTGATGTGTGCCGTGGTTGCCCTGCTGGCTCGGCTGCTTCGTCCCCTGTTGCTGATCGAGCGTTGAGCCGTTCAAGCCCGGCTCGATCGTCCCCTGGACCCCTGCTGCTGGCCGCGGCGGTGCTGCTCGCCGACCAGCTCAGCAAGGCCTGGGTGCTGCAGCACCCCCAGTCGCGTCCGTTGCTCCCGGGCCTGCTTGGGCTGCAACTGGTCCACAACGACGGTGCCGCCTTCAGCCTCTTCGACCAGGGGGCCCACTGGCTCGGCTGGATCAGCCTGTTCGTGAGCCTTGGCCTGGTGGTGGCCATCATCGGCTTCAGTTCGGGCTGGGGCCCCTGGCAGCGGCAGGCGGCGGGCTGGTTGCTGGGGGGAACGCTCGGCAATGGCCTCGACCGTTGGCGCCTGGGGGCGGTGACTGACTTTCTGGAGTTGCTGCCGATCTCCTTTCCGGTCTTCAACCTTGCCGACGTGGCGATCAATGTGGCCGTGGTCTGTCTGTTGATTCACACCTGGCGGGAGCGCCGATGACGAACGACGACCTCGTGATTCACCAGCCGGGCGCCGAGCCCCGCCGCCTCGGGCTCTACGGCCAGGTGTACCGGATCGGCCGTGATCCAAAGGGCGAGGTGGTCATCCCCCATCCGACGGTCAGCAAGCGTCATGCCCTGCTTCAGCGCCGTGGCCGTACCTGGCTCCTGAGCGATGCCGGCTCCACCAACGGCCTGTCCTGGCGGGGGCGACGCCTGCAGGAGCTGGAACTGCAGGATGGTGACCGCATCCGCCTCGGGCCGGCGAACGAACGGGAGCTTCCCGAGCTCGAATTCCGCTGTGGTCGCCGGTCCCCACGCTGGCTGCTGACCACGGGCCGAGGGCTGCTGCTGCTTCTGCTTGGGGGAGCTGGGCTGGGTCTGGCTGTCCTCGGCCTCGGACTCGTGCAGGCGCCGGTGCGCGGCAACCTGGCCCCGATCCGGGGCCCCCTGGCGATCTATGACCGCAGCAACCGCCTGCTCGCGAGCGTCAACAGTTCCGAACATCGGGAACTGCCGGGGCTGGACCAGTTCGCCCCTTTGCTGATCGAGGCGCTCCTGTCGAGCGAAGACACACGCTTCTGGTGGCATCCCGGCATTGATCCCATCGGTACCGGTCGGGCCCTGGTGACGAACCTGATCGGCGGTCGGGTGCTGGAAGGTGGCAGCACCCTGACCCAGCAGCTGGCCCGCAGCCTCTACCCCGAGCAGGTGGGCCAGGGGGAGACCCTGGGCCGCAAGTGGCGTGAGTTGCTGGTGGCGCTGCAGCTGGAGGCGCGTTTCAGCAAACGGGACCTGCTGCTGAGCTACCTGAACCGCGTCTATCTCGGTGCCGGCTGGGGTTTCGAGGATGCAGCCCGGCACTATTTCGATCGTCCGGCCCGGTCCCTGAGCCTTGAGCAGGCGGCCCTGCTGGTCGGGTTGCTGCCCTCCCCCAATGGTCATGATCCCTGCCAGTTCCCCAGCGCCGCCCAGGGGGCCCGCAATGCGGTGCTCAACAAAATGGTGGCCGAGGGACGACTTCATCCCGATGCAGCCCGACGGGCCATGCGCACCACCGTGGTGCTGGCCCCCAGGGCCTGCGCCGGCCAGGCAGGGCGACCGGCTCCGTACTACACCGACCAGGTGCTGCGGGATCTGGAGTCCCTGCTTGGTACCGAGACCGCAGCCCAGGGCAACTTCCTGGTCGAGACCCACCTCGATCCGGTGCTCCAGGACGTGGTCGAGACCACCCTGCGCAACGTCCTGCGCGAGCAGGGCTGGGGCGTCCATCAGGGAGCCGTGGCGGTCCTCGACAGCCGCAGCGGCGGGATCCTGGCCCTGGCGGGGGGCCGCGACTATGACAAGAGCCAATTCAACCGGGCCACCCAGGCCCTGCGTCAGCCGGGAAGCACGTTCAAGCTGATGACCTACCTGGTGGCCATCGAACGCGGCCTGCGTCCCGGCTCGCCGATCAGCTGCGCTCCGGTGGACTGGGGCGGCCAGCATTTCGACGCCGGCTGCGGCGGCAGCCTTTCCCTCAACCAGGCCTTTGCCATCAGCAGCAACACCGCTGCCCTGCGCCTGGCCCGTCGCTATGGCCTGGAGGCTGTGATCCGCAAGGCGCGTGACCTCGGCATCACCACCCCCTTGGCCGCTGTTCCCGGTCTGGTGCTCGGCCAGAGCGAAACCCACCTGCTGGAGATGACGGCTGCCTACGGTGCCGTCGCCAATGACGGGATCTGGCGGGCGCCGACCACGATCCGCCGCCTCACCGATGCCGAAACCTGTCCCGCCGGCCGCTCCACCTGCCGCCGGATGGCTTCGCCGGTGGGCAGTGGTCGCCGGGTGCTGGCCACCGCAGACGCCAGGGTGATGCAGGGGCTCCTGCGGGCGGTGGTCCAGGGCGGCACTGGCACGGCGGCTTCCCTCGGTGGAGATGAGGGTGGCAAGACGGGCACCACCAACGACGGCCGTGATCTTCTCTTCATCGGTTATGACCCCCGGCGCCACTGGGTGATGGGGGTCTGGCTCGGCAACGACGACAACAGCCCCACCGGATCCACCAGCGCGCTGGCGGCGCAGCTGTGGGGCGAGATCATTCGCAACGCCGGCCGCGGCAGCACCACCGCCGAGACCCGCGGATGAGCAGGGGCCGCCTGCTCCTGGTGATGGCGGTCGTTCTCGGCGCTCTGCTGGCGGTCTCGTTGCTGCTCCAGACCCTGCAGGGACTGGTCTGGCAGCTCAGCTACTGGATGCCGCCGTGGATGGTCGGTCCTGTGCTGCTGCTGCTGTTGGCGGGGCTGGTCGTGGTGGCATGGCCACTGCTGGCTCCCTGGCTTCGGTCGGCCGCACGGTCCGGCTCCCGGCCGGTGCGTCGCCCCCCACCGGGCAATCGCCAGGAGGCGGCCCGCCAGCAGTTGGAGGCCATCGATCGGCGGCTGCAATCGGTGGAGGATGCGATCGCCCGCGAGGCGCTGGCCATCCGTCACAGGGAGGTGGCCGCGTCCCTGGACCGTGGTGATCTTCTGGTGGTGGTGTTCGGCACCGGCTCCAGCGGCAAGACCTCCCTGATCCGGGCCCTGCTGGATGAACCGGTGGGAGACGTGGGAGCCGCCATGGGCTCCACCGATGGCACAGACACCTATCGCCTGCAGCTCCAGGGGGTGACTCGGACCCTGCGGCTGCGCGACACCCCGGGGATCCTCGAGGCCGGCAGCGAGGGCCTGGCACGGGAGGAGATGGCCCGGCGTGAGGCTGCCCGGGCCGATCTGCTGTTGTTCGTTGTCGATGGTGACCTGCGGGCCAGCGAAGCGGAAGTGCTGCGATCCCTGACCCTGCTCGGCAAACGCCTGCTGTTGGTGCTCAACAAATGCGACCTGAGGGGAGAGGCGGAGGAACGGCGCCTGCTGGCTCAGCTCCGGCGCCACTGCGAGGGGATGCTGGTGGCTGAGGATGTGCTGCCGGCCAGTAGCGCTCCCCAGTCGATCCCGCGCCCAGGGCGACGCCCCCTGCAACCCCTGCCCGAGATCGGTGCGTTGCTGCGGCGGCTGGCCCAGGTGCTCCGTGAGGAGGGGGAGGAACTGCTGGCCGACAATCTTCTGCTGCAGAGCCGCCAACTGGCCGAGGAGTCGCAGCGGCTGATCGACGGACAACGGCGCCGCAGGGCCGAGGCCATTGCCAACCGTTACGGCTGGATCGCCTCCGGTGTGATCGCCGTCACCCCTCTGCCGGGACTGGATCTGCTCGGGACCGCCGCCGTGAATGCCCAGATGGTCGTCGAGATCGGCCAGGTCTTCGGGGTCACGATGACCCGGGAGGAGGGCCGGGAGCTGGCCCTCTCCCTCGGACGGACCCTGGCCAGCCTGGGGGTGGTGCAGGGCGGCGCCGGGCTGGTGGCCGCCGGCTTGAGCCTGCACCCGGTGGGCCTGGCCCTCAGCAAGGCCGTGCAGGCGGTGACGGCGGCATTCCTGACCCGAGTGGCAGGTCGCAGTTTCATCACCTACTTCAGCCAGCAGCAGGACTGGGGCGATGGCGGCATGGCCGAAGTGGTGCGGCAGCAGTACAACCTCGACCGCCGTGAAGATGCCCTCAGGTCGTTCCTGCAGGCGGCCCTGGAACAGGTGGTGGAACCTCTGCGACGGCAGGAGAGACGGCTGCCGCCCCGGCCAGGGCCTCGGGGGGCGGCGGCAGGAGCGGACCGGGACGATCCAGGATCAGGACCAGCGCCAGATAGGCCAGGGCCAGCGCCACGGAGATCACGCCGGTGACGATGGCCACCCAGCGGCTGCGGGGCTCAGAGGGGGAGGGGCTCATCCGAGGGGGAGGGAGGTGGTGGTGCCGAGCAGATCCGCCAACCGCTGGAGGTGCTGAGGCGTGGTGTAAGGGTTTCCCATGACCGCCTTGAGCAGGGGGCGTCCCTCCAGGTCGGGTCTGGACAGCCAGAAGCCCTGACGCAGCAGCAGCCCGTGGGCGGCGTCGCGCCAACGGAATGGGTCGCCGCTGGCTTCAGGTCCTCCGATGGCCACCAGATGCAGATCTCCGGCCAGACACTGCAGATCATGCCCCGTGAGGGCCGCCCTCAGGGCGGCGGCCCGCTCCATCGCCCCTCCGATCAGGTCGGCCATCCCTGAAAGACCGAGGTGCCGCAGGCAGAGCCAGAGCTTGAGCACCTCGGCGCCCCGGGTTCCCTGCAGTCCGAGTTCACCCCCCTGAACACCCCCCAGCGGCGGCTCCATGTAGGGGAGGCCCGTCGCAAAGGTGGCCTCGAGATGGCTGGGATCGCGCAACAGCAACAGCGAAGAGGGTTTGCTGACGCCGAGCAGCTTCTGGGGGTTGAGGGTGACCGAGTCGGCGCGCTCCAGGCCTGGCACCCGCCAGCGGTGCTCGTCGACCAGGGCACAGACGGCACCGATTGCCCCGTCAACGTGAAACCAGAGACCCTGCTGGCGGCAGAGATCAGCCAGTTCAGGCAGGGGATCCACCAGCCCCTGCACCGTGGTGCCGGCGGTGGCGACCACTGCTAGCACGGGCCGTCCCTGTTGGCGCAGGCGCAACAGGGTCTCCGCCGTCTCCGCAGGATCCAGCCGTCCGTCGGACCCCAGGGGCACAGCCACCAGGGCTTCACCGGGCAGGCCCATCACCCCGAGGGCTTTGGCCAGGGAGACATGGGCCGCGGCGCTGGTCACCACCACCGCCCGCGGGTCGTGGGCCAGACCCGCGGCGCGACGGGCGCAGACGAGGGCCATCAGGTTGCTCAGGCTGCCGCCACTGGCCGGCACTCCGGAAGCGTCGGGTCCGAGACCGATGCGCTGGGCCAGCCAGCGGCAGAGACCCCGTTCAAGGCGGCTGAGCGAGGGGGAGAGCTCCTCCGCCAGCAGGTTGTTGTTCAGCCCGGCCGCCAGGAGTTCGGCCGCCATCGACACGGTCAGTGCCGGTGGGTCGAGGTGGGCCAGGGCACCGGGATGGTTGGGGCGGAAAGCCCCGCCCATCAGCCCCTGCAGATCGCTGAGCAGCCGCTGCTCCGTCAGGGGGTGGACTTCAGGTTCAGCGGCGGGTTGCACACTCAGCAGCGGCCTGACCCCCTGGTCACCAGACTCGCCGAGCCAGCGCCCCAGCAGGCCGATGCAGTCCTGCAGGAAGCTGACCAGAGCCTCGTCCACCCCATGGGGTGCCGCAAAGGGCGACAGTGCGGGGGAGTGGCCTTCGGCAGGGGAGAGGACCAATGGGGGCGTCCGGGACGGGTTCATTGTCCGCCTTCGCCGAAGGCGACCTGGTGCTGTGGATGCAGCGGCTGCTGCGGCGCGCCGCCGCAGCGGGTGAGCAGGGAGAGGTGCCCGTGGCGGCCGTGGTGCTCGATCCCCGGGGGCGGGCCATCGGCTGGGGCTGCAACCGCCGTGAGGCGGAGGCCGATCCGCTCGGTCACGCTGAGCTCGTGGCCCTGGCGCAGGCCGCCCGTTTGCGCCGTGACTGGCGTTTCAATGGCCACACCCTGCTGGTGACCCTGGAACCCTGCCCCATGTGCGCCGGGGCGTTGGTGCAGGCCCGCATGGGACAGGTGGTCTTCGGAGCGGCGGACCCGAAGCGGGGGGCTCTGGGCAGCTGCCTTGATCTGAGTCAATCCTCCACGGCCCACCACTCCATGGAGGTGCGTGGTGGGATCTGCGGGGAGGCCTGCCAGCAACAGCTGCAGGAGTGGTTCAGGCAGCGGCGGCTCCGGAACGGAAGGCCGGCAGCTCATCAGCCAGCAGATTGAGCAGCCTGTCGACGTTTTCCGGTGTGCTGTTGTAGCCCATGAGGCCGACACGCCAGACCTTGCCAGCCAGGGCTCCAAGACCGCCACCGATCTCAACACCATGACGGTTGAGCAGATGCAGGGCAAAGGCCCGGCCGTCAACGCCCTCGGGGATGCGAACCGTGGTGAGGGTCGGCAGCCGCAGTTCCCTGGCGACATGCAGCTCGAGGCCGAGGGACTCCATGCCGGCCCAGAGCCTCTCGCTGTTGCGGCGGTGTCGCGCCCAGGCCTGGGCAAGTCCCTCGTCGCAGAGCAGACGCAGGGCCTCCCGCAGACCGAAGTTCATGTTCACCGGCGCGGTGTGGTGATAGGTGCGCTCCTTGCCCCAGTACGACTTGAGGCCCGACATGTCGAGATACCAGTTGGGCACCTTGCCCTGGCGGCGATCCAGCTTGCCTTCGGCCCGGGGGCCCATCGTGAAGGGGCCGAGTCCCGGGGGGCAGCTGAGACCCTTCTGGCTGCAGCTGTAGGCGAGATCCACACCCCAGGCATCCAGCCGCAGGGGCACGGCACCGAGGGAGGTGACGGTGTCCAGCAGCAGCAGGCAGTCGTGCTGACGACAAAGGTCTCCGACCCCCTCAAGGGGCTGACACACCCCTGTGGATGTCTCGGCATGCACCAGCGCCAGCAGGGCCGGTCGGTGGGTCTCCAGGGCATCGGCGATGGCCTCCAGGCTGATGGCCTCTCCCCAGCTGGACGACTCGATCGTGTGCACCACCGCGCCATAGCGGCTGCACATGTCGACGAGCCGCAGACCGAAGTACCCGATCACACCGACCACCACGGTGTCACCGGGTTCGATCACGTTGGCGATCGTGGCCTCCATGGCGGCACTTCCTGTCCCGCTCACCGGAATGGTGATGCGGTTGTCGGTCTGCCAGACGTAACGGAGCATCTCCTGGACCTCGGTCATCAGTTCGAGGTACAGGGGATCGAGGTGGCCCAGGGGCGGACGGCTGAGGGCCTCGAGCACCGTCGGGTGGGCGTTGGATGGACCAGGCCCCAGCAGCAGACGCTCGGGGGTGGCGATGGCCCCGAGATGCAGCCGGTGAGACTCGTCCACGGTCTCGACGGAGGAGGAGAGCGGGGAAAGTGTCACGCGGTCAGCTGGCGATAGGCGAACAAGGATAGTGACCAGCCCTCACAGGCCGACCACGCTGATGGGGGCGAGGCCCCGGGCGATGTGCTCGAACGGAGCCCGCACGGCGGTCACATCGCCAAGGCCCTGGGCCTGAAGGAGCTCCTGGAGCACGTCGGCCATCAGCAGAATCCCCCGGGCGGTGGCACCGGTGGGTACGCCGAGGGACTTGTAGGTGTCATCGAGCCCGTTCAGAACCCGCTCGTCAAGCATCCGGGTGTCGTCGGCGACCAGGGCATACGAGGCGTACCGCAGGAAATAGTCGAGGTCCCGCAGACAGGCGGCCAGGCGTCGGGTGGTGTAGGCGTTGCCCCCCGGCAGCAGCAGGTCTGGATCGGCCAGCCACAGGCGCTGGCTGGCCTCCCGGATGATCGTCGCGGCTTCGCGGTTGATGATTTCCACGGCAGCCAACCGGGCTGCGGCATCGGCATAGAACCGTTCCATCCGTCCGATGGCGCCGGGGTCCAGATAACGGCCGAGCTGGTCATAACGACCGATGAGAGCCGTGATCGCGTCCTGCATGCCGGTGCGTCCAGTGTGCGGAAGCTAGCACTTGAAAATCGTTGGAACCCTGCGGGGGCAAGGGTTCCCGCCGATCTGACAGAAACGGTTACGTGGCGCGGCGCCCACGGCCCCCGGCGGAATCCGCTGAAATGGTCGGCGAGATCCCGCCGCTCCATGCGCGACATCCCGGCCCAGTTCGCCTATCGCAGCCTGCAGCAGGGCAAGAGCCTGTTCGGCGTGGCCCACAAGCAAGCCAGCACGGCGCTGATGGAACTGGTGGCCCCGGGGGCTTCATCGCCCACCCTCGCGGTCGGACCGGAGCTGCTCCGGACCCTCCAGGCGCGAATGGACCGGTTGCTGGAGAGGGATTGGCAGGAGGCCTGTGAGGGGCTCTATCCGCGGGATCTCCTCTTCGACGCCCCCTGGGCGGATTGGCTGCTGCGCTACCCAATGATCTGGCTTGACCTGCCGGCGATCTGGTCCCGGCGACAGCGGCGTGATGTGCGGGATCTCCCCCGGGATGTTGACGGTCGCCTGTACCCCGATTACTACCTGCAGAACTTTCACCACCAGACGGACGGGTACCTCAGCGACCGCTCGGCCGAGCTCTACGACCTGCAGGTGGAAATCCTGTTCAACGGCACCGCCGACGCCATGCGCCGCCGGGTCCTCAGGCCGCTGCTGCAGGCGCTGAAAGGGCAGGAGCGACCGCGGATCCTTGATGTGGCCACCGGCACCGGCAGCACTCTGAAACAGATTCAGGCGGCACGGCCCGGGTCATCCCTTGTGGGCCTCGACCTGTCAGAGGCCTACCTGCGCGAGGCGGGCCGCCGCCTGAATCAGAGGTCCGGTGCGCTGCCGCAACTGCTCCAGGGCAACGGCGAGGAGCTGCCGTTCCGCGACGCCAGCTTTGATGCCGTCACCTGTGTCTTCCTGCTGCACGAGCTGCCGGCGGAAGCCCGTTCGGCCGTCCTGCGGGAATGCCGACGGGTGCTGAAACCTGGCGGCCGGCTTGTGCTTGCCGATTCGATCCAGCTGGCTGATGCCCCGGACTGCGCCACGGTGCTGGAGAACTTCCGACGGGTCTTCCATGAGCCGTACTACCGCCACTACATGAGCGACGATCTCGAGGCTCGGATCACCGGCGCCGGTCTGCAGCTTCAGGGGGCCGAATCCTGGTTCATGACCCGCGTGTGGTGGGCAGACCGCAGCAGCGAGGACTAATCGCTACAGATCAGATTTCGGATGAGGAATACAGTCTGAAGCAAAGTTGAAAGGTTCGGCATGAACCGCTTAACTGACCCTGTCTCCAGTGGATGCCGATGATCAACCCGTTCCGGGTCCGCTGGCTTGAGGGCTGGACATTCCAGACCGTTCTGCTGGGCGGTCGCCCCATGGTCGAGGCCCATGGCTATGGCATCTGCCTCCGCACAGAGCTGCTGCAGGGCGAGAGTCCCCGCGACGCCGCCGACCGGCTGGTTCTTGAGGAGGACCGCCGTCGTCGCTCCCTGCGCAATGCCTGGAAGCGCGGTCCACAGCACCTGCTCCAGGCCGTCATCGACGGCGACGAGGTGCCGGACAGGGAGCCCGTCGCCTCTGACACCCCGAATGTTGAACAGCAACTGCAGAAGGAGCTCTGCCTCTCACCTCGGCAGGAGGTGATGCAGGGCCTCGGCCGATAACAGCCCGCTGCCACCCCACCGGAGGACCAGCCAGAACCTCTCCGCACCCTGGGGCGCAGATTCCGGGCGATCGGCCAACACACCGGCCAGCCATCGCCGCCGTTGCCGATGCCGTCGCAGGGCAGTGCCGGCTCTGCCTGCAGCCCCCCGCTCCATCAGCACGCGATCAAGCACGGCCAGATGGTGCAGCATCCGCACAGGAGCCTGGGGTCGCTTCATGATGGGTGCTGCCGAGGATCACGACCATGCCCCTCTGGCCCCACGAGGTTCAGGCGGATGCCCGCCGGTTGCATGAGCAGCTGAGGCTTGGGGAGCGTGACTGGCACCGCTGGAAGACTGACGCCGATCGACGGGCGGCCGAGCAGCTGTCCGCCGCCTTGGCGCAGTTGCTGCAGGGTCAGCAGCAGGAGGCAGAAGCGCTCGCCGACAGTGCCCTTCGCTGGCTGCGGCGGGAACAGCGGGATCCCGGATGTCCCCGTCATGGTCCCAGGGATCCCTGACGTCGCTTGGCCAGTTGCACCCTGTTGCCCCGCGGGCTCCAGCGGATGTCGTCGAAACACTGACGGATCAGGAAGAGACCTCGTCCCGTGGGTGCCTCCGGCGCATCAGGCAGGCGGAAGAAACGGCGGTCGGCAGGGATGCCAGGTCCTTCGTCCTGGATCTGCCAGACGAACCAGCCATTGAGCAGGATGCGCCGGATGCGGAGTGACTTGCGTGGGTCTTCCCTGTTGCCGTGGCGGACGGCATTCACGAGAGCCTCCTGGAGCCCCAGACGCACCAGTTCCCTTTCCTCGACCGGCACCGGCTCCAGCAGGATCTCAAGCAGAGGATGCAGCTGCAGGGTCGATGGTGTGATGAACAGGCTCCAGCTCAGGCCGGAGGACGGTCTTGGCGACAGACCATGACGCATGCCAGGGGCTCCGGGCCTTGCCGATCCTATCGAGACAGGCCAGGCCCGTCGATTCCGGGATGGCGCAGCAGAGCATCCATGACCCTCACGCCTCGCAGCTGGTTGACCAGGGGGAGGTGACCTTCCGGAGCCTCGAGGCTCCAGGTGAACGCCGTCGGGTAGCGGGTCCAGACCCCTTCGTTCTTCCAGCCGAGCAGGGGCCAGAGACGATCCCAGCGCTGCTGGCACTGCAGCCAGAGGCGCCGTTGCACCCGGAAGCCGTAACGGCCCTGGGAGTAAAACCACCACAGGCGGTCGATGGCGTCCAGGTCCAGCGGAGCGATCGGAGGCACCTCACTGAAATAGACGTAGCCGCGTCGCTCGGCTCCGGGACCGGCAAGGCGGCGGAGCAGCGCACTGGTGACCCGATCGGCCTCTTCCCAGTGCTGCATCAGCAGGGCCTGCTGCAGCTCGGCAACCAGGTCTGGTTCGCTGGCCGTGATCGTCAGACAGCCATTCGGCCAGCGCTGGGCCAGCCGCTGCCGTTGCTGCGGATCTTCGGCCAGGAGCTGGAGCAGGGATCCCCAGGCCCAGTCGGTGGAGTCAGGAGCTCCGGTGCCGAGGGCGCTCCAGATCGGGTCCTGCAGCTCAGCGCCGAGGATCCTGAGTCGCCCCCAGTCGCGGCGGCGCTGGCGCTCTCCGGCGGCGAGGAACCGTTGCAACGCTGAGGACGCGGTGGCACCACTGGCGGTCGGGGCGGGGCTGGGACCGGTCAACATGAAGCCTTGGCCAGGCTTCAGTATCGCAGCGCCGCGGGGTGGATCGGATGGACGTCACGCGACCGGTGGAGACCTTCCTGCAGGGGCCGGGGGTGTTCGTGGATGTGCGCAGTCCCTCCGAACACCGCCAGGGACACATTCCCGGGGCCGTCAGCCTGCCCCTGTTGGATGACGGCGAACGGGCCCAGGTGGGAACCGTGTACCGGCAGGAGGGTCGCAACGCCGCCGTACGACTGGGTCTGGCCATCACCGGTCCACGGCTTGCCGACTGGGGCGATCGTCTGACACAGCTCGCCGAAGATGGCCCCCTGCACCTGTACTGCTGGCGTGGTGGCCTGCGCAGCGGCAGCGTCGGCTGGCTAGCGGCCACCCTGGGGCTGGAGCATTGCCTCCTCACGGGCGGCTACAAGAGCTTTCGCCGCTGGGTGCTGGCGGAAGTGGCCCGTCCGCGGCGGCTCACCCTGCTGGGAGGCAGCACGGGCAGTGGCAAGACAGAGGTGCTGCAGGCCCTCAGCCGGCGCGGCGAACCCGTCATCGACCTGGAAGCGCTCGCGAACCACCGGGGCAGCAGCTTCGGGGGCCTGGGCCTGGGTCCCCAGCCGAGCGGGGAGGCCTTCGAGAATGCCCTGGCCTGGAGCCTGCGGCACCGGGACCCGTCACGGCCGTTGTGGGTCGAGGCTGAGAGTGCACAGGTGGGCCGCTGTCGCATCCCCGCAGACTTCTGGGCGCAGATGAAGACCGCGCCGCTGGTGCTGCTGGAACGGCCGCTTGAGGAGCGGGTGGCGGCCCTCACCGATCTTTACGGTGTGCAGGCCCCCGCGTTGCTGCTGGAGGCCACCCTGCGCCTGGAACGTCGGTTGGGCCCCCAGCGCACCGCCGCAGCCATGGCCCACATCAGCGCCGGGGCCATGGACGATGCGTGCCGAATCCTCCTGGATTACTACGACCGCACCTACGACCACGAGCTGACCCGTCGTCCGCCGCCCATGGCCCGGCTGCCGGTGGGCGGTCTTGACGCCGACGCCGTGGCCGCACGGCTCATCGGACTCACCGCCGCCTAAACTTTCATCTTTGGCGAGCATGACGGCGGCCATCCAGTTCTTCCGTGGTGTCGATGAGCCCGTGGTGCCCGACATCCGCCTGACCCGATCCCGCGACGGTCTGACGGGCCAGGCCCTGTTCGTGTTCGAGGAGCCCGAGGCCCTGGCCCCCGAGGCGATGGGCGACATCACGGGGATGTTCCTGGTCGATGAGGAAGGTGAACTGGTCACCCGCGACGTCAAGGCCCGCTTCGTCAATGGCAAGGCCAGCTTCCTTGAGGCCACCTTCACCTGGAAGAGCACGGGAGACTTCGAGCGCTTCATGCGCTTCGCCGAGCGCTACGCCGCCTGTCACGATCTCGGTTTCAGCGCCACCTGAGGCGATACTGACGCCATCTGCACCGGGTCCTTGAAGTTCTCGCAATGGTGCGCCTTTGCTGCCGTCCTGGCTGCAGGCGTGCTGCTCTGGAACCTGCGAGGGATTCTCATCGAGCTGTTCGGTTCGGTCGTGCTGGCGGTCGCCCTCTCAAGCCTGGTCGGCAGCCTGGAGCGACGCCTGGGCCTGCGCCGCTGGCAGGCCCTGCCCCTGGCTTTGACGCTGGTGCTGCTGGTGATCACCGTGATCGTCGCCCTGTTGATCCCGCCGTTCGTTGACCAGTTCGCCGAACTGATCCAGCAGGTGCCCCGGGCGGCATCGGCGCTGATGCGGTTGATCAGCGGTGGGCTGGGGCGCATCTCGCAGATGGTCCACGGCCAGTCACAACTGCCCCTGCCAGACGACTGGTTGCAGTCGCTCACCAGCGGCAGTGAATGGCCTTGGAGCGCCGGAGTCGGCCGACTGCTGGGGCTGGCTGGCAACCTGGGCGGTGGTCTGCTCCAGCTGATCTTCGTCGTTGCGGTGGCCGTCATGCTGACGGCCCAGCCCGAGGGCTACCGGGGGGTGGCGATCCAGTTGGTCCCCTCGATGCTGCGCCGGCGCGTGGGCGAGGTGCTCGACCTGTGCGGCGAGGCCCTGAGCAGCTGGATGGTCGGGGTCCTGATCAGTTCGCTCTGCGTGGGGGTTCTGGCGTTCATCGGCCTCAGCCTGCTGGGTGTGAAATTGACGATGGCCAACGCCCTGCTTGCCGGACTGCTGAACGTCATTCCCAACGTGGGCCCCACCCTTGGGACGATCTTCCCGATGTCGGTGGCCCTGCTCGAGAATCCGTGGAAACCGCTGTTGGTTCTGGCGTTGTATGTGGTGATCCAGAACCTTGAGAGTTACGTGATCACCCCGTCGGTGATGCACCACCAGCTGAAGCTGCTGCCGGGGCTGACCCTGGCGGCCCAGGTGGTGTTCACAGTGGTCTTCGGCCCCATCGGACTGCTCCTTGCCCTGCCACTGGCCGTCTGTCTGCAGGTGATCGTGCGGGAGCTGCTGGTCCACGACCTGTTCGACCGCTGGACGGGATCCACAGCGCCATGACGCGACCGGTGGCAGCGATCAACTGGCCCGCCCTGCTCGGCAGCGTTGCCCTGGTGCTCCTGGGGTTGATGGCCTGGGAGCTGCGCTGGGTCCTGATGGTCCTCTTCGGGGCCATCGTCCTGGCCGTGGCCCTCGATGTGCCCGTGCAGTTTCTCCTGCGTCGCCTGCAGCTGGGGCGACCGGCGGCGCTGACCCTGGTGCTCACCGCCTTCGGAAGCCTGGCGACGGTGCTTGTGCTGTTGCTGCTGCCTGAAGTGGTCAACCAGGCCCAGACCCTGATCCGCATCCTGCCGGCACTGCTCGCCTATCTGGCCTCCCTGACCGGCCGGGTGCCGGCCCTGAGCGAGTTTCAGGAGACCCTTCGCTCGCTGAGCAGCTTTGAGACCCTGCAACCCCTCGGATCGCAGTTGCTGGGGCTGGCCGGTGGAGCCGCGAACGGCACCATCCAGCTGCTGCTCATGACCCTGCTGGCGGTGTTGCTCTGTCTTGATCCCAGCAGCCACACCAGGCTGGTGCTTGCCGCCACACCCCGTTTCTACCGCCAGCACATGCGGCGGCTGCTCGAGGAGTGCCGCGAGGCCCTCGGCGGCTGGCTGGCCGGCATGACCTTCTCTGCGGCCGCGGTGTTCCTGGGAACCTGGGCAGGCCTGGCCCTCATCGGTGCCCCCCTGGCACTGCTCAGCGGCCTGATCGCCGGAGTGCTCACCTTCGTTCCCACGGTGGGACCGACCTTGGCCACCCTTCTGCCGGCTGCCGTTGCCCTGCTGCTGGTGCCCAAGGTGGTCGTCAAGGTGGTCCTGCTGCGCCTGTTGCTGCAGAACCTGGAGGCCTTCGTGCTGACCCCGCTGTTGCTGAAGCGCACCGTGAACCTTCTGCCCACCGTGGCCCTGATGGGTCAGCTGAGCCTCGGTGCCTTGCTGGGTTTGCCCGGGGTGTTGCTGGCTCTGCCGTTCATCGTGGTCACCCAGGTGCTCCTTCAGGAGGTGCTTGTGCGGGAAATCATGGATCGCTGGACCCTGCGCGGACGCGCCCGCCCCTGAACCACCAGGGGGTGAGGAGCAGAACCACCACGGCCAGGCGGTGATGGCCCATGGCGAAGAACACCGACGTCCAGGTGAAATGCTGGACCATCAGGGCCAGTTCGGAACGCAGGTCGAGGAGAGCAAGAAGGGCCAGCAGCAGGGTCAGAAACCTTGGTTGCCTCATGCGGGGGCTCCGCTTTCGGCGCCGGGCCGACGGCGGTTGAGACGTCCGCCCAGCAGGGGCAGCAGGGGAGGGACAACACCGATGCTGGACCAGCTGCCCACGGCCACTCCGATGGCCAGGGCCACGGCGAACCAGAAGAGGGTCTGCCCACCGAAGAACACCAGCGCCAGAATCGGCAGTTCCGTGGTGAAGGAGGTGTAGAGCGAGCGGGTGAGGGTTCCGGCAACGGCCCGGTCCACCTGATCATCGAGGGTCAGCTCGGGGAGCACCTGCTGCTGTTCACGGATGCGGTCGAAGACAACCACGGTGTCGTTCACCGAGTAACCCGCGAGCGTGAGCAGGGCCACCGCGAAGAGGCTGTCGACCTCGACTCCGGCGAGGAGCCCCAGCCAGGCGAACACCCCCGTGGTGATCAGCACGTCGTGGGCGAGACAGAAGAGAGCCAGAACGGCATAGAGGCGGGCGTACCGGGCCGTGATGAACAGAGCCACCCCAAGAACGCTCACCACCAGGGCCAGCAGACTGCTCTGGAGGAGCTGTTGCCCCAGCACCGGGCCGATGGTGTCGATGCGGGTGCCACTGGGGTCGAGAGGTCCGGCAAGACGGTTGAGGCTCTCGACCACCTCACCGCTCTGGGCGGGGCTGAGGGCGGGCAGTCGCAGAGCGACGGCCCGCCCGCCATCGAGCAGCTGCACGGAGGCGGGATGACTGAGGTTGTGCGCAATCGCTTCACCGCTGAGGCTGCCGCAGGTGTCACCACAGCGGCGCTCGACCTGGATGGCGGTGCCGCCGGTGAAGTCGAGACCCGGGCGAACGGGAGCGCCGATCGGCGACAGCCAGGAGAGGGTCACCCCCAGCAGGCTGAGGGCCAGCAGAACAGCGGTGATCGCAAAGCTGAGGCGGCGATGGCGGGTGACCCGGAAGCGGGGCTCCCTCAGCAGGGCACCGGTGGAGGACGTCATCGCTGGGAGACCACGGGAAGGAACAGCCCCGGCCGTCGCAGGGCGGGGTAGGTGAGAAGCAGCCGGAGCAGGGTGCGGGTGCAGGTGAGGGCGGTGAAGAGACTCAGAAGCACGCCCACCGAAAGGGTGACGGCAAAGCCCCGCACCAGGCCGCTGCCGAGCCAGCCCAGGGCGATGCAGCTGATCAGGGTGGTGACGTGGCCGTCGAAGATTGACGCGAAGGCCCGGGAGAAGCCGGCATCAACGGCCCTGAAGAGGGTCTGACCGTCTTGGAGCTCTTCCTTGGTGCGCTCGAAGATCAAAATGTTGGCATCCACCGCCATGCCCACCGACAGGATGAAGCCGGCGATCCCCGGCAGGGTCAGGGTGACCGGGATCAGGGCATAGATCGCCAGGTTGAACAGGGCGTAGAGCAGCAGCGCCAGCACGGCCGTCAGGCCCGGCAGCCGATAGATGACCACCATGAACACACCGACCATCCCGGTGCCGGCCAGAGCCGCCACCAGGCTGTTGCGGATGTTGACGGCTCCAAGGGTCGGACCAACGGAACGGTTCTCGATGATCTGGACCGGCAGGGGCAGTGCCCCTCCGCGCAGCTGAACCTCCAGTTCGCGAGCTTCGTCAGCACTGAAGCGACCGCTGATCGTGGCTGCACCACCGGTGATGCCCGCCGTGGCGAACTGTGGACCCACACTGGCTTCACTGATGGGGCGCCCATCGAGAGTGATGCCAAGCATCCGGCGGGTGCCGGCGATCTCCTTGGTGAGAGCGGCGAATTGCTCTCCTCCCTTGGGGTCGAATCGCAGGGTGACCTCCCAGAAGGGATTGTTGGCCTGCTGTTGCCGGCCCGCATCGATCAGGTGCGTGCCGGTGAGTTGCGGCGGCCCGAAGAGGGCGATCAGCCGCCGATCACTCTCGGCCTGCAGCCGCTCCAGCTGCCGCGTCTCGCTCTCGCCCTCGGGAGCCGGAAGACCCAACTCCCTGAGGGTCTCCCTGAGGGGGGCCTGGAGGTCGGTCTTGGCGGAGGTTTCGTCGCCGTCCACCGGGGGACGGCCAGCCAGCTGAGCCTGGCGGGCCTGGATGATCTGGCGCAGCTTGAGCAACCCGGTCATGGTCGACTCGGTGCCGGGTTTCTGGGTGCGGAAGTCGAGCACCGCGGTGGTGCCCAGCACGGCCGCCGCACTGCGGGGATCCTGGACCCCAGGCAACTGGACGACGATGCGGTCATCTCCGGTTGTGGTGAGCGTTGCCTCCGACACACCGAGACCATTCACCCGCCGCTCGAGGACATTGCGAACGGCTTCGACTTCCGTGGGGCCCACCTTCGTGACCCGTCCGGCGGGCTGAAGCTGCAACGTGAGCTGGCTGCCCCCCCGGAGGTCAAGACCCAGGGACAGGGGCAGTGAACGCAACACGAGCAGGCTGCCGATGGCCAGCGCCAGGATCAGCGCCAGCCATCCCTGGGAGCGGTTCATCGCTGCACGAGACGCTGAACGGTCTCGACGATCTGGTGGGGCTGAATGATCGTCAGGTTCTCAAGTTTGCCGTTGTAGGGCGTGGGGATGTCCTGGCTGGAGAGCCGCACTGGGGGTGCATCCAGTTCATCGAAGCAGTGCTCGGTGATCAGGGCGATCAGCTCGGCGGCGATACCGCCGGTCTTCATGCACTCCTCCACGATCACAACCCGGTGGGTCTTGGCGATCGAACGGCAGATGGTCTCCATGTCGAAGGGCTTGAGGCTGATCAGGTCGATCAGTTCGGGGTCATAGCCCTGATCCACGAGCTGTTTGACAGCGGCCTGGCAGTGGTGGCGCATCCGGGAGTAGGTCAGCAGCGTCACATCGCGGCCCTCACGCACGAGCTCGGCGCGGTCGAGCGCACAGGTGTAATCGCCGCCGGGGATCTCCTCGCTGAGGTTGTACAGGAGCACATGCTCGAAGAAGAGCACGGGGTTGTTGTCGCGGATGGCGGCCTTCATCAGCCCCTTGGCATTGGTGGGGGTGCTGCAGGCCACGATCTTGATGCCTGGAACCGCATGGAAATAGGCCTCAAGCCGTTGGCTGTGCTCAGCGCCGAGCTGACGGCCGACACCACCGGGACCGCGGACCACGGTGGGGATCGTGAAGTTGCCACCGCTGGTGTAGCGGAGCATCCCCATGTTGTTGGAAATCTGGTTGAAGGCCAGCAGCAGAAAGCCCATGTTCATGCCTTCGACGATGGGTCGCAGGCCTGTCATGGCAGCCCCGACGGCCATGCCGGTGAAGCTGTTCTCGGCGATCGGGGTATCCAGCACCCGCAGTTCGCCGTACTTCTCGTAAAGGTCCTTGGTCACCTTGTAGGACCCTCCGTACTGACCCACGTCCTCACCCATCACGCAGACATGGGGATCACGGGCCATCTCTTCATCAATGGCATCCCGGAGGGCGTTGAAGAGCAGGGTCTCAGCCACAGGTCACAGGGCAGCACGGCACGCCGGCAGGCCGGCAGGGGGCCAACTTATCAGCGGCCCGCCGTTCCGATCCGTCCGGTGGCCGGAGAGGTCAGCCGCCGGCGGCGAAGGTGGTGAGCAGCAGCACGGACAGCAGCAGTCCGGGGGAGAGCAACAGGGCCAGCAGGCCCAGGTCGTGGGGGGTCATCGCACGGAGGCCGACGTCCCACGCTAGGCAGCCGGCGGCGGGCTGGCAGGCCAGAGGCGACGAACACCCAGCAGCAGGAGACCCGTGGCGATCAGCAGAAACGTGAAACAGGCCAGGCAGGCGCTGCCCACGAGCAGGGTCTTGACCGCCACCGCGATCGACTGGGCGATGGGCTGGTGGTAGGCGGGCGGATGGGCTCCGTAGTAGCGGATCATCCTTGATGTGATCAGCAGGGCCAGGCCGGCAAAGCCGGCACTGGTCAGGCTGCCGGCAAAGCAGCGCAGGGGCCCGGGCCTGTCGCTGTCGGCCTCAACCCTGGACTCCGGTGGTGTCTCGCTCATGGTGCGGGGGTGAAGGACGGCAGGTTGGCGCCGCGGAAGCTGCTGATCCAGGTCTGAAGACCTGCGTCAGCTGCGGCAAGTCCATCGGCGGCGGAACGGGCGGCCCCCACGTCATCGAACAGGCCGAACAGGGTCGGGCCCGAACCGCTCATGGCCAGGGCCCGCAGGCCCGGCGCCGTGGCGAGCAGGGCTAGGCCGTCGCCCACTGACGGGACGACGGGCGCCACCACCCGCTGCAGATCGTTCCAGAGGGCCTGGGGAGGTTCGCCGCACTGCCAGGGGACGGAGCCGCCGAAACGTCGCCGCAGGGCCTCCCGACGGGGTTCAAAGGCGTCTTCGTCCCGGCCGTAGCCGGCCCCCAACTGCTCGCGGCAGAGGCGGTAGGCCCAGGGCGTGGCGACACTCACCAGCGGATCCTTGAGCAGCAGCACCCCCAGGGGGGGCAGGTCGGGCAAGGGCTCCAGGCGTTCGCCACGTCCGAAACAGAGCTGGGTGCCGCCGCGCAGGCAGAACGGCACGTCGGAGCCGATCTGCGCCGCCAGTCGCTCCAGCACCGCTGGGGCCAGGGGCAGCTCCCACAGATGACAGAGGCCCCGCAGGGCGGACGCTGCATCGCTTGACCCCCCCGCCAGCCCTGCCCCGATGGGAATGCGCTTGCACAGATGGATTGCGGCCCCGAGATCCGGCAGTCCCACCTCCCGGCGCAGTGCCTCGGCGGCCCGCAGGATCAGATTGTCACCATCGAGGGGAACGGGGCCGGTGGACGAGTCGAGGCTCAGCCTCAGTTCCCCCTCAGGCAGGGGCTCCAGGGTCAGCTGATCGGTCAGATCGATGGTCTGCATGACCATCGCCAGCTCGTGGAACCCGTCGGGCCGCAGCCCCAGCACCTCCAGGTGCAGGTTGATCTTGGCGGGAGCGTCCAGCTGCACGGAGCTCAAGGGTCTTGGGGCAGGGCGCGGGCCAACGCTACCCATTGTCCGGGCGTCAGCTCCTGGGGGCGCTGGTCCAGGCGGATCCCCACCGTTCCAGCCAGATCGGCCAGACGCTCGATGGGCATCAGGCTCGCCAGGGTGTTGCGCAGCATCTTCCGTCGGCTGGCGAAGGCCAGTCCGAGCAGCTGTTCCACCCCGCGAGCCTCCGCCGGCAGGAGCAGCGGCTGGGGATGGGGGCGCAGCCGAATGACCTCGGACATCACCCGGGGCGGCGGCCGGAAGCAGCGGGGGGGAACGAGACACACCGATTCGGCCTCGGCCAGCAGCTGCACACGCACGCTGAGGGCGCCGAAGGCGCTGGAGCCCGGCCTGGCCCGCAACCGCTCGGCCACTTCGTGCTGCACAAGCAGCACCAGCCGGTCCAGGTGTCGCCAGGCGGGGCGGTCGAGGCGTCCCAGGAGGCGCTGCAGCAGCGGACCGGTGATGTTGTACGGGATGTTGGCCACCACCTTCTCCACCTCGGGCAGCGGCAGCTCAAGGGCATCACCCTGCTGAAGCTCAAACCGCCCGTCGGAACCGAACTGTTCCCGCAGTCCTTCGACCAGATCACGGTCAAGCTCGATCGCATGGAGGACCGCGATCGGGGCGGCCAGCAGAACGGCCGTGAGTGCCCCCCGGCCTGGACCGATCTCGAGCACCCGGTCCGCCGGGCTCAGCTCGGCGGCGGCGGCGATGCGGTTGAGCACGGCCTGGTCGTGCAGCCAGTGCTGGCCGAAGCGGCGGCGGGCCCGGTGCGATGAGGGATGGACCATTGCATCCATGCTGCCCGAAGGTGTTCACAGGTCTTCCAGACGCAGCCAGCGCACCCCCCTGGCGGGAGGCCCCAGTTGCACCAGGGCCAGCACCACCTCCACCGGCAGCAGCGCCTGGTCGGGATGGTCCGCCAACCAGCACGAAAAGGTGCGCCGCAGGCGCCTTCCCTGGCCCTGGCTGAGGCGCCGGATACCCCACAGATCGGGGCCGGCTGCCCGCCGTCCCTTCACTTCGACCAGCAGCAGCCGCCCAGGCTTGGTGAGCAGCAGGTCCAGTTCACCCCAGCGACAGCGCCAGTTTCGCTCCAGCAGCAACCACCCCCGCTGACGGAGCAGCCCGAGAACCCGCCCTTCGGCGGCCCGTCCAGCGACGGCACGGCAATCGCCCACGGCAACGGTCCCTGTGGTTCAGGCCTAGGGTTCCCCAAGCTCTGCCGTCACCGATGGCCCCTGTCCTGAGGCCGTTCCAGGGAGTGCTGGCGACACTTCTGCTGGCCGTTGTGCTGATCGTTGTCCCCGCCGCCCCGGGCATGGCCGCCATGGACTACGCCAAGCAAGCCCTGATCGGTGCCGACTTCCATGGCGCTGACCTGAGGGACACCACCTTCAATCTCACCAACCTGCGTGCCGCAGACTTCGAAGGGGCCGACCTGCGCGGAGCCAGCCTTTTCGGGGCCAAGCTCCAGGATGCCAATCTGCGCGGGGCAGATCTGCGGGGAGCCACCCTCGACTCGGCTGTGCTGGAGAACACGGACCTGCGCGATGCGGTCCTGGCCGATGCCTTTGCCTTCAACACCAAATTCCGGCAGGTGCGGGCCGATGGAGCCGATTTCAGCAACGTTTCCCTCCGTGCCGACGCCCTGACGGCCCTCTGCGCCGACGTCGACGGCATCAACCCGACCACCGGCCTGGCCACCCGCGACACCCTCGGCTGCCCCTGACCCATGGCCTTCGATCCCCGCAGCCGCGAACGGCTCCAGGCCCTGGGACGTCGTCTGCCCGAGCCTCTGCCTGCTCCAGAGGCCTCCAGGCCAAAACCGGACCGTCGACGCCAGCACGCCATCGAGACCGAAGACGACCCTGCCCAGCTGTTCCGCGAGCTGATGCGGGCCAGCCCCGACGGCACGGTGCCTGACCACCTGCTTCAGAGGTTGCGGGACCTGGAGAGACCGCGGCTGCGGCCAAGGGGCAGTGACAGCAGCGTTGCCGGAACTGCTCCCCCCGAAGCCGACGACCCCTATCGGGCGTTCCAGGACCTGCTGCTCGAGGAGCACGAAGAGCCGATGGCGCCGATGACAACTCAGCCCACACCGGGCAGGCGACGTCGGTCCAGGGCCTCGAGATAGCGCCGCTCGCTGTAGTAATCGCTCTGGAATCGCAAGGCCTCGGCATTGAGACTCACGAAGAGTCTGTCGATGCGCTCTTCCATCACCATGCCCGCTGTGGCGTCGGCTTGCGCTTCGGCTCCCCTGGCCTCGTCCTGCAGCAACACGGCGATGCAGGCCTCCAGGCTCTGCAGCCGTTGGCTGCGCCAGGCGTCGAGCAGGTGCCGGCAGCGACGCAGCACCCGTTGACGTTCGAGGCTGGCCACGGTGCCGTGCAGTTGCTCGAGGGGGCGTTCGAGCAGAATCTGCTGCAGTTCGCCTGGCTCCAGCAGCGTCGTCAGGCGCTGCAGCAACGAAGGATCGTCCCCCAGCAGCCGGTCAGTCAGACGCTCCACCAGATCATCGGCGGCGAGGGCGTCCCCGGCATCGTTGCCGCGACTGATGGCCTCCAGGCCGACGGCACCGATGCGTTCCTCCTCCAGTTCGGCGATGCGGGCCCAGAGCCGCCGGTGGTGGGACACGCCGAAATCCTCCAGATCCCGCTGCCGCAGTTCCCGCCGCAGGGTTGCCCGCAGGGAAGGACAGTGCAGGTAGAGGCGCAGTAGGGCAGCCTCAGCCCGATCCCGTGAGCCGGCCTCGAGGGGCTGTTCGTAGCGCCGGGAACGGCCGTGCCAGCGCTGTCCCTTGACCTGCTGCCGCAGATCCTCTTCCAGCTGCACCGCCAGCCGCGCCTGTCCCCCGGCGAGACGTTCGGCCACCTGCTGCAGGTAGTGGCTGCGCAGCGCCGACTGGGGCAGTTTGCCGAGCAGTTCCACCAGGGCCTGAACGGCCAGCTGGAACTGGTCGGCGCGGGCGAGGTCCCGCCCCTCGAGCAGACGGTCGATCTGCCAGTCGAGCCAGAGCGGCGCCTGGTCGAGCAGGGCCAGGTAGTCGGCGGCTCCGTGGTGGCGCAGGAACTCATCGGGGTCCTTCCCCTCGGGCAGAGGCAGCACCCGCAGCTCCAGCTGCCCCTGAAGAGCCTGCTGCTCCACCTCGCCGATGGCCCTCTGGGCAGCCCGCACACCGGCTCCATCGGCGTCGAAGTTCAGCACGATGCGGCGGCTGTCGCAGCAACGGCAGAGCTGGGTGATCTGATGGGCGCTGAGGGCCGTACCCAGGGCCGCCACGGCGTGCTTCACCCCGGCGGCATGAAGGGCGATGGCATCGAAATACCCCTCGACAACGACGGCGGCGTCGGCCCGGCGGATGGGGTCGGCCGCCTTGTCGAGGGCAAAGAGATGGCGCCCCTTCTCGAACACCTCGGTCTCGGGTGAGTTGAGGTATTTGGGTTCACGACCATCGAGGCTGCGGCCACCGAAGCCGATGATCCGTCCCTGCCGATCGTGGATGGGCACCATCACCCGCCCACGGAAACGGTCGTAATGCCCCTGGCCCCCCTGCCTCGCCACCACCAGTCCGGCGGCCTCCAGGAGATCGGTGCCGATGGCCTCGGTGGTCTGCAGGTGTCGCAGCAGACCGTCCCAGCGATCAGGGGCGTAGCCGAGCTCGAAGCGGTCGATGGTCGCCTCTTCGAAGCCCCGGGTCTCGCGCAGATAGGCCAGCGCCGCTGCACCGTCGGCCTGGCGCAGCTGGCTGCGGAACCATCCACCGGCCAGGGCCAGCACCCGATGGAGCGACTCCCGCCGTGACAGCTGTTGCCGCAGCCGCTCCTGCTGGGGCGCATCGAGCGTCTCGACGGGCAGGCCGTAACGCCGGGCCAGCTCCAGCACCACCTCGGCGAAGCTCTGGCGCTTGAGCTCCATCAGGAACTTGAGGCTGTTGCCGCCAGCCCCGCACGAGAAGCAGTAATAGAACTGCTTGGCCGGCGAGACCGTCATCGAGGGTGATCGGTCCTCATGGAAGGGGCAGAGGCCCACGTACTCCCGCCCGCGGCGCCGCAGCACCACGTGTTCACCCACCACATCGACGATGTCAGCCCGCTCCTTGACGGCCTCGATGGTGCGGGGATGAAGCCGGGGAACGGACACGGACAGGACCGGAGACTGTCCATTGTCCAGGCTGCAGCGGCCGGAACCAGCCTCAGGGGAGCTCGAATCGCAGCCGCCCCCCCTGCTGGAGGCTGAACAGCCAGCTGCCGTCCCCCTCGGAACGGAAATGGGCCGGCCGGCGATCGATGCGGGCCTGCCCGCCGGTGGGCCTGGTCTCGATCACGCTCCGGCGCCCATCGGGCCAGAGCACGGTGAGCAGCAGCTCCCGTTCATCACGCCAGCCCTCCGGCCGGCCTCGTTCCACGGGCCCTCGCCCAGGCTCCAGGCACAGCGCCGGTCGAGCTGCAGATCTTCGGCATGGGCCCGTCCCGCCGCCAGCAACGGCAGCAGCAGCAGTGCCGTGACCCAGGCGGCGGTTCGCGGCATGCTGCGCACCAAACCCTCCTTCGGTAGCGAGGGGACGCCGTGGGGTCAACCGACGGGCAGGGGCAGGGGCCAGCTGCGCCAGGCTGGCCTGTCGGGGTCATCCCGACGCAGCAGGCGCCAGCTCTGGCCGCGTTCCCCGGGCAGAAGCCACACATCGAAGGGAGTGTCGGCCCGCAGGGGCTCGCCGGCCAGTCGCCAATCGAAACGACCGCGCAGGTGCCACACCTGGCGGCCCTCAATCATGTCCTGCCGCTGGCTGTCTAGGCGAACCCGTGAGAGGGAGGGACTCTCGGTCGGTGCAGGCATCGCCAGCACCGCTGACAGCTCCTGACGGGTCAGCTGCACCTGCAGGTCGAGGGCCCGCTCGAGGGTGGAACGCGGCGGCTGGCTCAGCGGGCCACAGGCCGACAGGAGCAGCGCCAGCAGCAGCGCGGCCAGCAGACGACCGACGGGCGGCAGCGAGGTCAACATGGTCGGAGCACCGGGGGCGGCATGATCGGGCGACTGCAGGGTCGGCTGGAGGATTGTTGGCAGGACGGCGGCAGGTGCGGGCTGCTGATCGTGTGTGCCGGGGTCGGCTACGAGGTGCAGGTGCCCCGTGGCTGGCATGAACGGCTGCAGATCGGGGAATCGACAGCGCCGTTGACCCTGCACGTTCATCACGTCATCCGTGAGGATGCCAGCCTCCTGTTCGGATTCGAGCGTAAGGACGAGCGGGACCTGTTCCGGATGCTGCTCGGTGTGAGCGGCGTCGGTCCCCAGGTGGCGATGGCCCTGGCGTCGACCCTGGAGCACGAGCAACTGATCGCGGCGATCGCCGCAGGCGACCTGGGCCGGCTGGGGAAGGCCCCCGGAGTGGGCCGGCGCACGGCAGAGCGAATTGTGGTCGACCTGCGCGACAAACTTCCCCAGCGCCACGACGGTGGCGGAGTCGCAGGGCGGCCGGACGGCCAGGCGGAGGGGGAGGTGGAACGCACCCTGGCGGCTCTGGGTTACAGCGATGACGAGATTCGTCGGGCCCTCAGGCACGCGCGGAGCCTGGAGGGTGAGGAAGACAGCGCCGGGGTGGATGCCATGCTGCGTCGCTGCCTCGGTTGGCTGGCCCGTGAAGGGGTCTGACCAGCAAGGTAAGATGGAGGATTGCACCGACCGGTTTCGATCCGCGCATGCCGCTCACCACTGAAAAGAAGCAGGAACTGATCAACGGCCATCAGACCCACGCGACTGACACCGGGTCGGTGGAAGTTCAGGTCGCCATGCTGAGCGAGCGCATCAGCCAGCTCACCGGCCATATGCAGAAGAACAAGCACGACTACTCGTCGCGGCAGGGGCTGATGAAGATGCTGGGCCGTCGCAAGAGTCTGCTGAGCTATCTCAAGGTCCAGGACCGGGAGCGCTATCAGACCCTGATCAGCAAGCTCGGCATCCGCGGCTGATCTTTGCCATGCCGAGCGGATCCGGTCCCTCCGGCGGTGGCTTCAGGCCGGCACCCTCCGGCGCTGAGGTGCCGCCCCCCCTGCGTGCGGGCAGCGGCATTCCGGCCGAGGTGTCCAGCCGAATGGTGCGTCGCATCGCCATCGCCGCCGGCATTCCAACGGCCCTGGGCATGGCGAGCTTCGTGGTCAGCTACCTGCTGGTGACCCGGGGGGTCGAGATACCGCCGGTGGCCACATTGCTGGTGACCGGACTGCTGTTCCTCCTTGGCCTCGCCGGCCTCAGCTTTGGCCTCTTCTCCTCAAGTTGGGTGGAGACTCCAGGCAGCCTGCTGGGCCTGGAGCAGATTGGGGTCAACCTCCGGCGGCTGCGCAGCGGTGCAGACGCACCCGGAACCGGGCCTCGGTGAGGCTGGCCGCTGCCGCGGCGGCATCGGCCACACAGAACTGATGGCCGAGACGCACCAGGCAACGGCGATCGGCTTCCATGACTTCAGCCACCACCGGAACCCGCACTCCCAGTTGATCGTCGGCCGGGCGATGGCGCTGGAGGCAGTCCCGCAGACGATGCTGCACGGTGACATCGCCCGCCTGGCTGGATTCCAGCTCCACCAGCACCACCTGCAGCTCGTCGATCAGGGCCACGTCATCCACGATCAGCTGCACCCGCTCATCCCGGCGGTCGACCTGCGCCCAGAGAAGCAATCGGGCGTCGACCGCCAGATGGTCGCTGAGGCGGGCATAGGTCTTGGGAAAGACCACGGCCTCGGCACTGCCGGTCAGATCCTCCACCTGCAGCACGGCCATGCGGTCGCCCTTGCGGGTGGTCACCAGCCGTAGCTCAGGGACCATCACCAGCAGGGACACCCGCGACCGGTCGGCCTGTTCCTCCAGGGAGGCCAGGCCGATGGGGGCCAGCAGGCGGCGGGTGCGGGCCAGCTGCTGCAGGGGATGGTCCGAAAGGTAGAAACCCAACAGTTCTTTCTCGAGGCGCAGCTTTTCGGTGGGGTCGTAATCGGCCACGGTCGGTGCCTGGGGGGCTGTCTCGAGGGGATCGGCAGTGCCGCCGCTGCTGCCAGCCACGATGTCGAAGAGGTTCCCCTGGCCGCTGATGCGATCCCTCGCGCGCGAGGCGGCCCAGTCAAGCTGCAGATCAAGGTCAGCCACCAGCTGGGCCCGGTTGCCGCTGGGATGGAGGGAATCGAGGGCACCACAGTGAATCAGAGATTCCATGGCCCGACGGTTGGCCAGTGATGAACTGGCCAGACGGTCGCAGAGGTCGGCGAGGGAACGGAACGGACCTTCCTTGCGGCGGTTGTCGAGCAGCGCATGGATGGCCCCTTCGCCCAGATTGCGCACAGCAGAGAGCCCGAAGAGGATGCGCCGTCCTTCCGGAGTGAAATCAATGCCTGAGCGGTTGACGTCAGGGGCCAGCACCTCAATGCCCATGGCCTGACAGTTGGCGATGTAACGCTGCACCTTCTCGGTGACCCCGGCATTGACCGTGAGCAGGGCCGCCATGTAAGCGACCGGATAATGGGCCTTCAGGTAGGCGGTCTGATAGGTCACGGCCCCATAGGCCGTCGAATGGCTCTTGTTGAAGCAGTATTCGGCGAACAGCACCATCTGATCGAAGAGGGCGTCAGCCACACCGGCATCAACGCCGCGAGTGGTGGCTCCGTTGACGAAAACATCGCGATGCTTCTGCATCTCGGACACCTTCTTCTTGCCCATGGCACGACGCAACAGGTCTGCTTCTCCTAGGGAATACCCCGCGAGGTCCTGGGCAATTTTCATGATCTGCTCCTGATAGACCATGATTCCGTAGGTTTCGCTCAGGATCGGCTCCAGCAGTTCGTGGGCCACATCGATGGCCTCTCGACCGTGCTTGCGATTGATGAACTTTGGAATCAGGCCGGCATCCAGCGGACCGGGACGGTACAGGGCCAGAATCGACGAAATATCCTCCAGGCTGGAGGGGCGCAGGTCCCGGACAATCTGGCGCATGCCGCTCGATTCGAGCTGAAAGATTCCCTCCAGGTCACCACGGGCCAGCAGGGCGAAGGTCTCGGGGTCATCAAGGGGAAGCCGGTCGGGATCAGGACGCTCTCCAACTTCGAGGCTGACGAGATCAAGGGTCTTGTCAATCATCGTCAGGTTCTTGAGACCCAGAAAATCCATCTTCAGCAGTCCCATGGCTTCAACGTCTTCCATGAAGTACTGCGTGATCACCTGGCCATCGTTGTTGCGTTGCAGAGGAACCAGTTCATCCAGGGGCCGTGCGCTGATCACGACGCCGGCGGCGTGGACACCGAACGTCTTGTTGGTCCCCTCGATGCGCCGTGCCAGATCGACCCAATGACGCACTGCAGGGTCAGATTCGTAACGCTGACGAAACTCAGGCTCAGGACTCCCCTCGGAAATCATCTCATCCAGCCGCGCCGGTTTTCCCCGCACAACAGGAATCAGTTTGGCCAGTCGGTCTGCATCTCCATAGGGAATGTCAAGGACACGGGCAACATCCTTGAGCACCGCCTTCGACGTCATGCGGTTGAAAGTGATGATCTGAGCCACACGCTCTTCGCCGTAACGACGCGTGACGTAATCGATCACTTCGCCGCGACGTTCGATGCAGAAGTCGGTGTCGATATCAGGCATCGAGCGTCGCTCAGGGTTGAGGAACCGTTCAAACAGCAGCCCATGACGCACCGGATCAATGTTGGTGATGCCGAGGGCATAGGCGACCAGGGATCCGGCGGCAGAGCCCCTACCGGGACCGACGGGGATGCCCTGTTCGCGGGCGAAACGGATGTAATCCCAGACGACCAGAAAGTAAGTGGGGAAGCCCATCTGCTCCATGACACCGAGTTCATAGTGCAGCCGCTCGGCATAGAGCGGCTCAATGACATCCCCGTCGGACAGTTCAAGCCGTTGCCTCAGCCCCTGTTCACTGACCTGGGTGAGATGGCTGATGGGAGTCTGCCCCTCCGGCAGAGGGAAGTCAGGCAACTGCTGATGTCCGAGAATGTCATAGTCCTCGACGGCATCAGCCACTCGCAGGGTGTTGTCGAGGGCCTCCTCAATGACCTCGGGGTCAAGGTGATCAACAAACAGCCGCGCCATCTCCTCGCGGCTCTTGATGTATTCGGTGCCGGTGTAGCGCAGTCGCTTCTCATCGGTGATCAGCTTGCCCGTGAGAACGCAGAGCAGCGCATCGTGGGCCTCCACGTCGTTCTTGCTGAGGTAATGGGCATCGTTTGTGGCGATCAGGGGTATGCCCAGCTCCCGCGACAACTGCACAAGACCGACGTTGACGACCCGGTCCTCCCGGGACCCGTGATCCTGCAGCTCAAGGTAGAAGTGCTCTCCAAACACCTCCTGGTACCAGAGAGCCACCTGACGGGCCACATCGGGGCGGTCGCGCAGGAGGGCCTGGGGAATCTCGCCCCCCAGGCAGGCCGTCGAGATTGTCAGGCCCTCACTGTGGGCCCTGAGGGTCTCCTTGTCGATGCAGGCTCTGGCAAAGATCCCCTTGCCCCGCATTCCCTGCAGGTGGCTGATGCTGGTCAGCTTGACCAGGTTGCGGTAACCGGCCTGGTTGCGCGCCAGCACCACCAGGTGGTAGCGGCGTTCCTTCTTTTGCTGGGGATCGCTGAGCCGGCCGTTGATGACATACATCTCGTTGCCGATGATCGGCTTGATGCCTGCCTTGCCGCAGAGCTTGAGCAGTTCGATGGCGCCATACATGACGCCGTGGTCCGTGAGGGCGAGGGCCGGCATGCCCAGGTCAACGGCCCGCTGCACCATCTGCGGCAGCTGCGAGGCACCATCCAGGAGGCTGTAGTCGCTGTGGTTGTGGAGGGGAACGAAACTCACGGAGCGATGCAGCGCAGCAGGCCTCGGCGGCCGAGACACCAACACTAGCGGGGGCCGCCAGGCCCACCACCAGGGGTAGGGTCAGACCGCCAGCGGGGCCATGGGCCGTTGTTCCATCACGCCGGCGGTGCACTCGTACCGGTGGGCGACCTGGAGCAGCCGCTGCTCCGCCAGCACCGGGGCCATCAGCTGCAGACCGATGGGCAACCCCTGGCTGTCGAAGCCACAGGGAACGCTGATGGCCGGTAGACCCGCCAGGTTGGCAGGGATGGTGAGCAGGTCTGCCAGGTACAGGGCCAGAGGATCATCGGTGTGGTCGCCGGCCCGGAAGGCGGTGGTGGGAGCGGTGGGGGTGAGCAGCAGGTCGACACCCGCGAATGCCTGATCAAAGTCCTGGCGGATCAGCGTGCGCACCTGCAGAGCCTTGCGATAGAAGGCATCGACGTAGCCGGCGGAGAGGGCATAGGTGCCGATGAGAATCCGCCGTTGCACCTCGGCGCCGAACCCCGAGGCCCTTGTGAGAGCCGTCATGGTGCCGAGGCTGTCGCCACCCGGTTGCCGCAGACCGTATTTGACGCCGTCGTAGCGGGCCAGGTTGGCGGAGGCTTCGGAGGGGGCGATCACGTAGTAGGTGGCGATGCCCGCCTGGAAGCGGGGGCAGCTCACGTCCACAAGTTCACAGCCCAGGCTCTGCAGGTGGTCCGCCGCGCGGCGAACGGCTGCCTCCACCTCCGGATCGAGACCCTCGGCAAAGGCCTCCCGCAGCAGGCCGATGCGCACGCCGCGCAGATCCTCCTGCTGGAGGGCCGCCAGATAGTCCGGAACCGGCACGTCAAGGCTGGTGGCGTCGAGGGGGTCGTGGCCGGCGATCACCTGCAGCACGGCCGCTGCATCGGCCACACTGCGGGCGAATGGCCCCACCTGGTCGAGGGAACTGGCGAAGGCCACCAGGCCCCAGCGGCTCACCCGTCCATAGGTGGGCTTGAGGCCCACCACACCGCAGAAACTGGCGGGCTGGCGGATCGAACCGCCGGTATCGGATCCGAGGGCGACGTCGCACTGGCCAGCGGCCACTGCGGCCGCACTGCCGCCCGAGCTTCCCCCCGGCACCCGCGTCGGGTCCCAGGGGTTGGCCGTGGGACCAAAAGCTGAGGTCTCGGTGGTGCTGCCCATGGCGAACTCATCGAGGTTCGTCTTGCCGAGAAGAACGGCACCGGCTTCCCACAGCCTGCGGGTGGCGGTTGCTTCGTAGGGGGGAACGAAGCTCTCAAGCATGCGGCTGGCGCAGGTGGTCCGCACACCGTTGGTGCAGAGGTTGTCCTTGACGGCGACACCGACGCCTGTGAGGGGGGCGAGGGCCCCGCCCTTCGACAGCAGGTCATCCAGCCGCCGGGCCTCCTGTCGGGCCCGTTCGGGCGTGGGGCTCACGAAGGCGTGCAGGCTGGGCTCGGTCTGCTCCAGCCTCTGCAGGAGTCCATCAATGTGCTGTCCGACCGTGGTCGATCCCTCGCGCAGGGACGCGATCCAGTCGCTGATCGCCATCGTGGATTCCAACGGATCGAGCGACGCTATCAGCGCCCCGACGCAGGGGCTCTAGCTCGCCGGTGTGCTGTGTTCGATCGTCAGCGGTTCGCGGCGACGGGTGCGGAGCAGACGGTGTTCCAGCACGGCCGGTCCCTCCTCCCGCAGATCGGCAAGGATGGAGGGCAGGCTGGCCTCAAGGCTGGAGCGGCGCACATAGGGGCCGAACCAGTAGGTCACGTCGGGCTGACGGGTGTCGACCCTGGCCCACCAGGCCACCCCCAGCAGATTGGCAACATCGCGGAAGGGCTGCTGGAGAGGGGCCATGAAGGCAGCGGCTGGCTTGCCGCCATTGTGCATTGCGAGACCGGCGATGGGCGTGTCAGAACCGAATGTCCATGTCTTCATCTGCCGATGGAGCCGTCCCGTCCGCCGGCTCGGCCTCGGGCTGGGGACGTCGGTCCAGTCGGACAAGGGCTGGGGCGGGATCCTGACCACGGATCGAGGCCATCCAGCCGCGACGGGCGATCTCGTAGAGCAGCAGGGCCGTGGCCACCGACGCGTTCAGGCTGGGGGTGACCCCCCGCAGGGGAATGCGCACCAGCTGGTCGCAATGGCGGCGCGTGAGCAGGGACAGGCCGGCCCCCTCCGAGCCGGTGACAACCACCAGGGGGCCCTGAAGGTCCACCTCCCCGAGTGAGACAGTCCCCTCCTCCGCCAGCCCGACCACCCGGAAACCTTCCTCCCGCAGGTTCTCGAGGGCCCGATTGAGATTCACGACCCGTGCAACCGGCAGGTGCTCCAGCGCTCCGGCCGCCACCTTGGCCACAGCACCGGTGAGACCGGCGGAGCGTCGCTGGGGCAACACGAGACCGTGGGCCCCGAGGGCCTCGGCGCTGCGGACGATGGCTCCGACGTTCTGGGGGTCGGTGACCCCGTCGAGAGCCACCAGCAGCGGAGCCTCGCCGAGCTGGCGACAGCCGGCCAGAAGGCTCTCCAGATCAAGGGTCTCGGCGGCAGCGGTCTGCAGCACGATGCCCTGGTGCACGGCACCGCCACAGAGCTGTGCCAGGCGCGCCCAGGTCACCTCCTCCACCAGCACGCCCCCGGCCTTGGCCTCGCGCAGCAGTTGCAGGAACCGACTGCTGCAGCGCATCTCGGGTGTGCACCAGATGCGGTGAATCGGCCTGCCGCTCTCCAGGGCCGCAAGGGCGGCATGGCGACCCCAGACGAGATCGTCGGCCACGGCGGGTCCATGCTGTTCGGCCTCCCCCACCGCCGCGGTCCCGGGGGGGAGGGGGTCCGGCCGTGAACGGTCAGGACCGCGGAACACCGGACGGCCGCGCCGATCCCCAGGCAGCGGCCGGGACGGCCTTGGGAAACGGTCGCCGCGGTCGAAACGGTCAAAGCGTTCGCGACGGGCAGGCCGTTCACCCCGATCCGCGGACTCGCCGCGGTCGCTGCGCTCAAAGCGATCCATCCGTTCGAACCGCTGGGGGCGATCGAACCGCTGGGGGCGCTCCGGCCGGTTGAAGCTTGCCGGGCGGCCCATCCGCTCGCCACCCTGGGGCCGGCCGTAACGGTCGTCACGGCTGAAACGGTCGTCACGGTCACTGCGCTCGGCGCGGAAAGGACGCTCCGGCCGCTCGCCCCCCTCGGGACGGTCGCGGCGGTCGAAGCGTCGAGGAGGGGCCGGTGGGCGCCCACCGCTGCCTCGGGGTCGACCACCACGGGGGCCACCGGGGCTGCGGGGGGTTCGGTCGGGACGGAATGCCATGGTCGTGACGACAGCAGGGAACCAGGCTCGTCCGTCAGAGGGGACTGTCCGGCCTGTCGGCGGCGTTCGCCGGATCGAGACAGCGCAGCAGCTCGCTCAGGCGCTCCGGATCGTGCAGGTGGAGCCAGCCCACCATTGTCTCAAATCCCGAGGCCCGACCATAGATCGCTGGATCGAGGTGCCTGGGACGACGACCGGCTGCATTGCGACCCCGCCGGACCCACTCCCGTTCCTCATCCCGCAGCAGAGGTTCGAGCCGCTCAAGGGCCAGGCTCTGGGCCTCGGCCCGGACGCGGGAGACACCGGCGGCATGGAGCAGCCGCGGGCTGGCGGCCCTTCGCACCAGCGCCTGACGCTGATGCAGCTCCCAGACAGCATCCCCGAGCCAGGCCAGCTGGGCCGGGCCCGGGCAGGGCTCAGGCGGCGCTGACGGCACCGAGGGCGGTGGGGAGGTCGGGCTGAAGGTTGAGAAAGGCTTCAAGCCTGACGAGCTTGACGGTCTGAACAACACGGCTGTTGCCGACGACCACGAACCGTCGACCGGCTTCGTTGCACTGCTTGGCAACGGTGACGAGGGCGCCCAGGCCGGAGGAGTCGATGAAATCGATGCGACTCAGGTCCAGCACCAGGGGCAGGACCGTGGTCGCTCCATGCTGATCGATGAACTCACGGAACTGACGCTCGGAGTAGGCGTCCAGCTGGCCCGTGAAATGCAGCAGCAGGCAGCCGGCCTGAGGCTCGCAGCCGCCGCGGAGAGAGACGGTGAGTCGGGTCAGCTCGGTGATGGCTCCAGGCCTCCTGCGGTTGATGACCCCGAAGGGCTCTCAAGTTTATCCAGGCTGCCGCCGGCTGGCCATCAGGGCCACGAAGCGCTGAAAGTGGTGATCCGCGTCATGGGGGCCCGGCGAGGCCTCGGGGTGGTACTGCACCCCGAAGACGGGCTGGTGCAGCAGCGCGATGGCGGCCACGGTGCTGTCGTTGAGATTGCGGTGGGTGATGGCCACCCGGTCGAGGGGCAGACTTTCGGCCCTGAGGGCGAAGCCGTGGTTCTGGCTGGTGATCTCCACCGGTCCGCCACCGCCGCACGGATGGTTCAGGCCCCGGTGGCCGTAGCCGAGTTTGAAGGTGCTACCGCCCAGGGCCAGACCAAGGATCTGGTGGCCGAGGCAGATCCCGAACACCGGCAGGTCAGGCTGGCGCAACAGGCCCCGGGCGAGGGCGATGCCGTCGTCGACGGCGGCCGGGTCACCGGGACCGTTGGAGAGGAACACCCCTTCGGGCTGGTGCGCCAGCACATCGTTGAGGCTGCTGCCGGCGGGCAGCACCGTGACCCGGCAGCCATGGGCGACCAGCCGCTCGAGAATCGCCCGCTTGATCCCGAAATCAATGGCCACGACGGCATAGGGCCGGTGACCGGGACCGGCCTGGAGTCGCTGGTCAAAGGGGGTGGCCGTCAGCCGATCCCAGACGTAGGGCGTTGTCGTCGACACCCGCGAGGCCAGGTTGAGCCCTTCCATGGAAGGGGCGGCCTGGACCCGGCGCAGCAGCTCAGCGGGCTCGCTGCCATCGGTGCTCACGGCACCGTTCATGGCACCGCCCTCCCGCAGGCGCCGTACAAGGGCGCGGGTGTCGACCCCCACCAGGCCGACGACGCCATGGCGCTGCAACCAGTCCTCGAGGGGTTGACGGGATCGCCAGCTGCTGGCGCACGGCGACAACTCCCTGGCGATCACGGCACGGGCGGCCGGCAGGTCGGCCTCGAGGTCATCGTCATTGACGCCGGTGTTGCCCAGTTCAGGTGCCGTGAACGTGATCAGCTGCCCGGTGTAGCTGGGGTCGGTGATCACCTCCTGGTATCCGGTCATGCCGGTGTTGAAGACCACCTCACCGATGGCGCAGCCGCTGGCTCCGATCGCCCGCCCCCGCAGCACCAGGCCGTCCGCCAGCACGAGAAGACCGTCCATCCGCCTCTGCACCCTTCTGCATCATCCCTCAGGGCTGCGGAGCCAGTCGGCCAGCTCCCCGAAGCGCTGCCAGGCCCCCCCCCCGGCCAGGCAGTCTCCAGCGCAGTCGACCCCCTCGCGCCAGTCGGCCACCACCCCTGCCGCCCACAGCACCAGGGCGGTGTTGAGCCGCACGGCGTCGGTCTGGGCGGCGGTGCCACGCCCCTGCAGCACCGCCTGCAGGATGGCGGCATTGGTGGCGAGATCCCCGCCGGCCAGATCGGCGGGACCGGCCGTCACCAGCCCAAGGGCCGCCGGGTCCAGAAGGTCCTCGCGCAGTTCGCCGCCATCGAGCAGGCACAGGCGACTCGGTCCGGAGAGCGATGCCTCGTCGAGTCCCCCATCGCCATGCACCACGACGGCCCGATGCAGACCGAGCCGTTGCAGCGCCCCGGCCATGGGCTGCAACAGGGAGGGCCGGGCCACCCCCAGCACCTGCACCTCGGGCTGCAGCGGGTTGACCAGCGGACCGAGAAGGTTGAACACCGTGCGCACCCCAAGGGTGCGTCGCAGGGCCGCGAGCCGACCGAGGGCAGGATGCCAGCCTGGGGCGAAGAGGAACGTCACCCCCAGCGGTTCCAGCGCCCCCAGCACCCGGGGCAGCGGCGCCGACAGATCGAGCCCAAGGGCCTCGAGCACGTCAGCCGACCCGACCCGGCCGCTGGCGCTGCGGTTGCCGTGCTTGGCCACCGTGACCCCACAGGCCGCCGCCGTGAAGGCCACGGCCGTGGAGATGTTGAAACTGTCGGCCCCATCACCACCGGTGCCGCAGGTGTCGGCCAGGGGCAGGTCAGGCCGGGGTGCCGGCAGGGCTGCGGCCCGGCGCAACACGCTGGCCATGGCCGCCAGCTCCACCGGGTCGGGATCACGGCAACGCAATGCGGCCAGGAAGGCTCCGGTCTGCACCGGGGCCAGCGCGTCGTCGAGCCAGGCCTCCATCAACGCCGCCGCCCCATCAGCATCCAGGCGCTGGCCCTGCAGCAGTCCGTCGAGCAGACGGGGCCAGGAGGGGGTGGAGTCGGCGTGGACGCTGCTCACGAGGGCGGGAGAACGGGGCTTCAAAATGATGGACGGGCCATGGCTCCCCTAGCCGTCGGCGGCGGCATCGGTGTCGAAGCCGCTGCCCACGGCCTGCTCGCCCTGGGGACGACCGGGGCGGAAGCCCCCCTGCCAGAGGGCACGGCAGCGGGCCTCGAGGGCGGCACGGTCGAGGCCCCAGTGGGTGATGGCCTTGACCAGGTCCTGCCGCAGATCGGTGGCACCCGGGAAGCCGTCGTAACGGATCAGCAGCCTGGCGGCGTCAACGAGATGGTCATCGCCGGGCTTCTCCACCGCCAGCAATCCGTCGACCGTCTCGCGGTCACTGGACTGGAGCGGGTGGACCTGGTCGCGGTCAGCGCCGGACTCGGGGGTGGAGGCAGCCATGGCCGACGGTGAGGCCTCCGTAGTTTGGGGCTGCCTCTGTCACCTGCGATGGCCCCCCTGCAGCTCGCCCTGATCGCCCGTCAGCTGCGGCCCCAGCGGCGTGAACTGATGCTGGGCCTGGCCGCCCTGCTGGTGGTCAACATCCTCGGAACGACGCTGCCGCTGCTGGTGCAACGCACGATCAATGGCCTGCGACCCGGCTTCAGTCCTGCGGACCTGATGCACCAGGCACTGCTGATCGCCGGACTGGCCACGGCCATGGGGCTGGTGCGGCTGGCCTCCCGGGTGCTGGTCTTCGGTGCCGGTCGCCATGTGGAGGTGAGCCTGCGGCAGCGGATCTTCGACCATCTGCTGCGCCAGGAACCGGGTTGGGTGCAGCAGGCGGGCAGCGGCGATGTGATCAGCCGCTCCACCAGCGACGTCGAGAACGTGCGGCGGCTGCTGGGGTTCGCGGTGCTGAGCCTCAGCAACACCGCCATGGCCTATGCCCTCACCCTGCCGGCGATGCTGGCGATCGAACCGGGCCTCAGCCTGGCGGCGATCCTGCTCTACCCGCTGATGCTGCTGCTCGTGGGCCTCTCCGGGGGACGCATGATGCGCCAGCAGCGGCGCCTGCAACAGGACCTCGCCGCCATGAGCGACCTGGTGCAGGAAGACCTCTCGGGCATCGGCGCCATCAAGATCTATGGCCAGGAGGGCAGCGAGCGAGCCGCCTTCGCCGACCTCAGCCGGCGCTACCGCGAGGCGGCCATCAACCTGGCCCGCACCCGCAGCACCCTCTTCCCTCTGCTCGAAGGCATCAGTTCCCTCTCGGTCCTGGTGCTGATCGGCCTGGGCTGCAGCCGCCTGGAGAACGGCAGCCTCAGCCTCGGTGGCCTGATCGCCCTCATCCTCTATGTGGAACGCCTGGTCTTTCCCACCGCCCTGCTGGGCTTCACCCTCAGCACCTTCCAGACGGGTCAGGTGAGCCTGGAACGGGTGGAGGAACTGCTGCGTCGCCGGCCTGAGATCGAGGATTCGCCACTGGCACGCTCCGCTGATATCTCCAGCCCGGCGGGTGCACGGCTCGAGGCCAGGGGTCTGCAGATCCGTTACGCCGATGCCCGCGAGCCTGCCCTCGACGGGCTCAGCTTCACGATCGAACCCGGCGAGCTGGTGGCGGTGGTGGGGCCGGTGGGGTGCGGGAAAACGACCCTGGCCCGGACCCTGGGACGGTTGCTGCCGGTGTCTGAGGGGCAGCTGTTCATCGATGGCGTCGATGTGACCAGGCTGCGCCTGGCCGACCTGCGGCGGCGGCTCGCCCTGGTGCCCCAGGAGGGATTTCTCTTCACCGCCAGCCTCGGGGACAACCTGCGCTTCGGAGCACCGGACACCGATCTCACCGCCGTGGCGGCGGTGGCCGAACGGGCGCAGCTGGCCGGCGATGTGGCCGGATTCCCCGACGGCTACGGCACCCTGGTCGGTGAGCGGGGCATCACCCTCAGCGGTGGCCAACGCCAGCGCACCGCCCTCGGCAGGGCCCTGTTGATGGAGGCGCCCCTGCTGGTCCTCGACGATGCGTTGGCGAGCGTCGACAACCGCACCGCCGCTGCGATCCTGCAGGACCTGCGCCGCCGCTCGCGCCAGACCGTGCTGTTCATCAGTCACCAACTCTCAGCGGCGGCCGCCTGTGACCGGGTGCTGGTGCTGGAGCGGGGCCGCCTGGTGCAGCAGGGCCACCACGATGACCTGCTCGGCCAGCCGGGTCCCTACCGCCGCCTGTGGGATCGGGAGCAGGCCGCCACCCAGTTGCAGGCCGTCTGAAGCCCCGTTGCGACAGGAGCCGAAGCTTTCCGGCGGATCTGCCGGAGTCCGTCCCAGGCCCTTCTAGTCCAGGGACCATCGCCTCGGATCCGTGACCCGGCCGCTGCCCTACAACCTCCGCTGCACCCTCACCTTCGGGGACATCTACGGCCAGGTGCTGGCCTGGATGGGGGTGATCTTCCTGAGCCTCGCCACGGCCCTCGGACTGATGGGCGCCAGCCGGCCGCTGTTCGCGCTTGTCGGCGTCGGTCTGATTCTGGTGCTGTCGCTGCCCTTTCTGCTGTTCGCCTTCACCACGACGCTGATCAACCACATCGCGCTGGAGCCACGGCCTGCCCCTGCCGACGGCCAGACTCCCTGATCAGGAGCCTTCCGGACCGTCATGATTCTCGATTCGTGGCTGGGGCGTCAGCCGTCGCCAGCCGATCTGCCCCATGCGGTCCTGGGCACGGCGATCAACGCCCCGATCGGACCGGATCAGGCTGAAGCCCTCTTTGGCTGCGGCTGCTTCTGGGGGGCCGAGAAGGGTTTCTGGCGCCTGCCCGGAGTCGTCACCACCGCCGTGGGTTACGCCGGCGGCAGCGACCCGCGACCGACGTACGAACGGGTGTGCAGCGGAGCCACCGGTCATGCGGAGGTGGTTCGCGTGGTGTGGAACACCGGTGCCGTTGACTTCAGTGACCTGCTCAAGCTGTTCTGGGAGTGCCACGACCCCACCCAGGGCGACCGCCAGGGCAACGACCGCGGCAGCCAGTACCGATCGGCGATCTACGTCAACGACCCTGCCCAGCTGACCCTCGCCAGGTCATCCCTGCAGGCTTACCAGGGGGCCCTGGAGAGCCGTGGCTTCGGCCCCATCACCACCGATGTGCGCCCCGATCAGACCTTCCACCCGGCAGAGCCCTACCACCAGCAGTACCTGGCCAAGCCCGGAAGCCGGCCCTACTGCTCGGCCCAACCCACCAGGGTGCCCCTCGGCGACTTCCCCGGCGCGTCGTACAGGCTTCCTCCCGGGGTCTGGGATCACTACGACTGGAGCGTCAGCCACTGCGTCCTTCGCAGTGACAACACCCCGATCCAGCTCTGAGCAGCCCATAGCACCGATCGGCCGCCGCTGACCAGCAGCGGACGGAGTGGGGGTGCCCCCCCCCGGATGACCCTGATGCGCAGGAGCCGTTCTGACAAGGGTGGGCGGGTTCTCCGTTCTCCAGTCACGCCATGGCCCGATCCGCCGCCATCGGCACCGATCTGCCGGCTGTCCGCCACCGCAATGCCCTCGTGCTGCGGCATCTGAATCTGGTCCACCAGCAGGTGAACCGCCTGCG
>JBMOIF010000002.1:0-104342 GCA_049317465.1 Prochlorococcaceae cyanobacterium
CCACCTCAGCAGACCAGGCCGAGGGCCGTGAGCCGTCGTTGCAGCTCGGTCCAGTCGAAGCTGCGTGGATCGGCCCGCTCGCCGCCCAGGTCCACATGGCGATGGGTCGTGATCGCCTCGGGGCGGATGCCGTAGCGCACCATCCAGTCGGCGATGACCCGCGCCAGGGCGTCGTACTGGGCGGGTGTGTAGCCGCTGTGGTTTGGACCATTGTCTTCGCCGTCCTCTGGGGTCTCGAGGCTCACGTGCAGCGCGAAGTTGTTCAGGGAGCCGCTGAAGCGGCGATTGGTGAACACCCACCGGCCGTCGAAGGCCGAGAAGCCGGCGCCATAGGCCCGCTTGCCGGGGTCCACCGTCTGCACGATCCGGCCGTCCAGCCCCACCAGGGTGTGGTAGCTGGCCTGGTCGTCGTCGTCGGCATGGGGCGTGGTCACCGAGTTCACGGCTGACTGCAGGCCGTAGACCGTTTCATGCAGCACGATCACCGACGGGGTGGGATCGATGGCCTGCCCGAAGGCGTCGCGGATGCGGCGGCTCGAGTAGTTCGATGGATCCGGTTGCACCTTGGTGACCTGCAATGCCATCTGGCTCAGGTGCTGCCGCAGGGCCGGATCCGCGGTCGGGCAGGCCCTGGTCAGGGGTGACACCCAGCGGGGCTGGCTCGGTGGAGCCGGTGTCCGGTCGCGCTGCTCGCTGGGGGTCCGGGCGGCGTCTCGGATCCAGCTGAGGCCGGGCCGTCGCAGCAACAGGTCGCTGGACGCTGGTTCCCGTCGCAGCCCCGACACCACCACTGCCGCCAGGCCCACACTCACTGCCGTGCCCACACCGAGGGCCAGCAGCAGGGATCGTGGGGATCGGGGGTGGTGGCTCAAGGCTCCCTGCCGTGGAGCCACCGGTGACGGAGCAGACATGGGGCGGGGCCGGCGGTGGGGTCGGGGGTGAGGCGCCAGCGCACCGGGGTCGGGGCGGCGGGGGTGAGGTGCAGCGTGCGGACGCGGCCGTCGCGGCTGATCAGCAGTTCGACGGGCTGGTCCTGCCGGAGGCAGGTGTCCAGCTGCTCCTGGGTTCGCAACCGTTCGCCGTCGCTGGCGATCAGCTCGTCCCCAGGCGCCAGCCCGGCTGTTTCAGCCGGGTTGGCGCGGTCGACCCGCTGCACCTGCAGCAGCCCGGACACCGACTCGAGGCGGAGTCCGGTGGCCGGTGTGCTGGCTGGTTCGGCCAGCAGCTCCAGGCCCACAGTCTTTAAGTAGCCATCGAGAGGTAATTCGTCCAGGGACCTGAGCCAACGGTCCAGGGACCCTGGCAGATCCGGTGCCGCCGCACCGATCACGGCGAACAGATCCCCCTGGCCGTAGCCCCGGCCGCAGCGGCCGAAGCGCCGCCACAGCCGCTGCAGCACCCCTTGCAGGCTGTCGCCGACGGCCAGCAGGTGCAGGTCCAGCAGCAGGGCCACCAGCTGGCCCTTGAGGTAGTAGCTGATCTGGTGTCCGGGGCTGTGGGCGTCGGGCCGATAAAGCTTGACCCAGGCTTCCTCGCTGCTGGCTTCCAGGGTCTGGACGGCCCTCCCCGGGGTCGTGAGATAACGGCTGATGTCGTCGCTCCAGTCCCTCAGCAGCTCGTCTTCAAGGCAGAGGCCCGCCCGCAGCACCACCAGCCCGTCGAAGTAGCTGGTCACCCCTTCGGCAAACCAGAGGGTCGGCACGATCGTGGCCCCGCCGTAGTCGTAGGGCTGCAGTTCCCGCGGCCGCAGTCGCCTCACGTTCCACTGGTGCAGGTACTCGTGGGCCACCAGCTGGTACAGGCGCCGCTGTCCGTCGGCGTGGTTCAGCTCCCTCCGGCTGTAAAGCAGGGCACAGCCGTCGTCGTGTTCCAGACCGCCGTAGCCCTCACCGCAGAACCGCACCAGCAGGTGGTAGGCGGATGCCGCAGGAGCCGTTTCCCCCATCAGCCGGCAGGCCGCCTCCGCCAGGGCCGGCAGGGCCTGCTGCCAGCGCGCCACCGGTGCCGGCTCGGGCAGGCCCTGCCACACCCAGTGGTGGGGATGACCGGCCACATCGAAGCTCAGCCGCCGCAGCTCGCCGCAGGCGATGGGCGCATCCACCAGGGCATCGAAGTCGCTGGCCTCAAAGTCAGGGCCTTCGCCGGGGAGGGAGCAGGCCACCTGCCAGCCCCCTGGCAACCGCAGCTGCAGCCGCTGGGGCTGCCAGCGCTGACCCTCCACAAGCAGGGCCCAGGCGGCAGCGGTGAGAAAGGCACCATCGCCGTCGAGCCAGTTGGTGCGCACCGATCGTTCCACCCCCAGCACCCCGTAGCGCACCTCCACCTCCTGGCCGGGGGCGGCCTCCAGCCGCCAGCAGTGGCGCAGGAGCCGCTGGGGCGTCAGGGGTCTCCCCCCCTGGATCACCTCCAGCCGGTCCAGATGCCGCACGTAGTCCCGTTCCAGATAGCTCCCCGGCGTCCAGGAGGGCAGCAGCAGGTCCTGCGTCGGCGACTGCGGCACGAAGCGCAGGGTCACCGCGATGCGGTGACTGTGGGGTTGGCTCAGGTCAAGGGCGAAGGACGGCACGGGCCAGGCGGTTCAGCGCCCCAGCTGCACGCGGGCACCGGGCAGGGCTGCGGCCTGTTGCAGGGCCTCCCGGGCGGCGTAGGCGCGGCCCACCCGCGCCAGGTGACGCTGGCCGGCGCCTCCCAGGGCGGCCCGCTGCAGATCGACCACCAGCTCGAGGGTGCCGTCGGCAGCCCGTCGCCAGCCCAGCTGGACGCCGTCGTCGAAGCGGGCGCGCAGCAGGCAGGGCTCCTGGTGGCCGACCACGGAGAGGGCTCCGCCCCAGGTCACCTGGGCACCCAGGGCATCCAGGCTGTTGGCGAGCAGATGGGCATCGGCCAGCACCGTGGGCAGGATGGAGAGATGCGACACAGCCTCAGCCCCGACGGACCCGACGCCCCTGACCCTAGCGATGGCCGCGTGCGCGTGGGCGTGCTGGCCTCGGGCGGCGGCAGCAACTTTGAGGCTCTGGTCCAGGCCTGCCGAGCCGATGGGCACCGCCGGGCTGAGGTGGTGCTGCTGATCGTCAACCGGCCGGCGGCGGGGGCCATCGCCAGGGCCGAGCGGCTTGGCGTGCCCTGCTGCCTGCTCGACCATCGCCGGTTTGCCAGCCGGGAGGACCTGGACGATGCCCTGGTGGTCCGGCTGCAGCAGGACGCCGTTGATCTGGTGGTCATGGCCGGTTGGATGCGGATCGTCACAACCCGCCTGATCCAGGCCTTCCCCGGTCGTCTGCTCAATCTGCACCCCAGCCTGCTGCCGGCGTTCCGGGGGCTCGACGCCATCGGACAGGCGCTGGCCGCCGGGGTCAGCGAGACCGGATGCACCGTCCACGAGGTGGTCGAAGAGGTCGACGCAGGACCGGTGCTGGCCCAGGCCGTGGTGCCTGTGCTGCCAGGGGAGCCCCGGGAATCGCTTGAGCAGCGGATTCATCAGGCAGAGCACCGGATCCTGCCGGAGGCCGTGCTGGCCAGGGCCGATCTGTTGCGTCGGGGATCCCGCGCGTCTTCTCAGGGGTAGAAGGGCAGCAGCGGCAGGCCCGTCTCCGGCGGCTGGCCGGTCATGACGTTCAGGCACTGCACCGCCTGGCCCGCCTGGCCCTTCAGGAGGTTGTCGATGGCACTCATCACCACCACCTGGCTGGTCCGCTTGTCGACCGCCACCGACAGCAACGCCCGGTTGGTCTGGCGGACCCACTTGGTGGAGGGGTAGGTCCCGACGGGCAGAACGGCCACGCAGGGGTGGTCGCGGTAGGTGACCTGGAACAGGGTTGTGAGGTCTTCGGCGGTCAGTCCCGGATCCCGCAGGCGGCCGTAGACGGTGGCCAGGATGCCCCGCACCATCGGCAGCAGGTGGGGGGTGAACTGCAGCTGGATGCCCCGGCCCGCCGCCCGGCTGGCCTGCAGTTCAATTTCGGCCGTGTGGCGATGGCCCACCACGCCGTAGGGGGCCACGCCACCGTCGGCCTCCGCCAGCAGCAGATGTTCCTTGGCGGCGCGACCCCCACCCGAGGTGCCGGTCTTGGCGTCGATGACGATCCCCTCCCCCTCGATCAGCCCCTGCTGCAGCAGGGGCATCAGGGCCAGCAGGCTGGCGGTGGGGAAGCAGCCCGGCGCCCCCACCAGGCGCGTCGTCGCCAGGCGGTCGCCGGCCCACTCCACCAGCCCGTAGACGGCTTCCGCACAGAGATCGTCGTCTTTGCGGGGGTGCTCCTCGGCTTCGCTCGTGTAGGTGGCGGCCCACTGGGCCACGCTGGGAAAGCGGTAGTCGGCCGAGAGGTCAACCACCCGCACGCCGGCCTGGAGCAGCGCCGGGGCCAGGCCGCTGGCCAGACCATTGGGCAGGCTCAACACCGCCAGGTCGGCGGCGGCGGCGATGGCTTCGGGGCTTGGGGCCTCAATGGTCGGGTTGCCGGGCAGGGGCAGAAAGGGGGCGCGGTCGTTCCAGTGCTGGCCAACGCTGCCGCTGCCCCCCAGAAAGGTCACCCTGAAGCCGGGGTGGTCCTGCAACAGGCGCAGGATCTGCAGTCCCCCGTAGCCGCTGGCGCCAATGACGGCCACGCGCTGGGGGGAGGGGGAAACACCGGCCATGCCAGGGGCGGATGGGTCCCGGACTTTAGGGATCGGACGGGCCGGCGCCGACGGCCCCCCGGGGCACGGGGCCTATAACCGACGTTTGTCCTGTGGTGCCATGAGCCTGGAGGAGCGGGTCGGCACGACGGCCTTCGATTCGATCGAGCGGGCGCTGGCGGCCATCCGCGACGGTGCCTGCATCGTCGTCGTGGATGACGAGAACCGGGAGAACGAGGGTGATCTGATCTGTGCCGCCCAGTTCGCCACCCCGCATCAGGTCAACTTCATGGCCACCGAAGCCCGTGGGTTGATCTGCCTGGCCCTTGAGGGGGAGCGGCTCGATGCCCTGCAGCTGCCCCTGATGGTCGACCAGAACACCGACCACAACCAGACGGCCTTCACCGTCAGCATTGATGCCGGTCCAGAACACGGCGTCGGCAGCGGCATCTCGGCCGAGGACCGGGCCCGCACGATCCAGGTGGCCCTGCATCCGGCCACCCGGCCGGATGATCTGCGGCGCCCCGGGCACATCTTCCCCCTGCGGGCCCGCGAGGGGGGGGTGCTCAAGCGCGCCGGCCACACCGAGGCCGCCGTCGATCTGGCCCGTCTGGCGGGGCTCACCCCCGCCGGGGTCATCTGCGAGATCCAGAACGCCGACGGCTCCATGGCCCGTCTGCCGCAGTTGCGCACGTACGCCGATCGCCACGGTCTCTGTCTGATCAGCATTGCTGATCTGATCCGCTACCGCCTCGACAACGAGAGGTTCGTGGTCCGCGAGGCGAGGGCAACCCTGCCGAGCCTCTTCGGCAGCTTCGAGGCGATCGGCTACCGCAACGCCCTCGACGGCTCGGAACACGTGGCCCTTGTCAAGGGACTGCCCCGCCCCCCCTCCGAAGCGGTGATGGTGCGGGTGCATTCCGAGTGCCTCACGGGCGATGCCTTCGGCTCCCTGCGCTGCGACTGCCGTCCGCAGCTGGAGGCTGCCCTGCGGATGATCGACGCCGAGGGTTGTGGGGTGGTGGTCTACCTGCGTCAGGAGGGCCGCGGCATCGGTCTGTTGAACAAGCTCAAGGCCTACGGCCTGCAGGACCAGGGCCTCGACACGGTGGAGGCCAACGAGCGGCTGGGATTCGCCGCAGACCTGCGCAACTACGGCGTCGGCGCGCAGATCCTCAGCGATCTGGGCGTGCGCCGCCTGCGGCTCATCACCAACAACCCCCGCAAGATCGCCGGCCTCGGGGGCTACGGCCTCGAGGTCGTCGATCGGGTGCCGCTGGTGATGGATCCGGGGGAGCACAACGCCGCCTACCTCTCCACCAAGGCCACCCGCCTGGGGCACCTGCTGCAGGGACCCACTGCGGTGATCGCCTGGGATGGGGCCGCGGCCCCTGACGCCGCCGCCCTGCACGAGCTGCAGCGGGGGCTGGAGGCTGCCGCCACCGGAGTCGGTCTGGCCCTCGAGCCCGAGCGCCATGGCCGGGTGCTGGCTGTGCTGGGGGGGCCGGGCCTGGCCATGGTGGCCAGCGCTGAAGATCAGGCCGCCCTGGAGCGCGGCAGCCTGGCGTTGCTGGCAGGTCTTGCCCGTCGGGCCGACACCTGCCGTCTGCAGCTGCTGCTGGCCCCTGACCGCCAGCGCAGCGACCATCCACCGGCACAGCTGCCTGTCTGGGAAGGGCAGCTCGCGTCCCTGGCCGACGGAGCTGACCAGGGACCCGGTGGCAGTGTGCTGCGGTGCTGGATCAGCTCGCCTCGATCTTGATGCTGTTGATGCGTGTGCCCTTGCGGATCGCCATCACCACCGGCAGGTCGTCGGTCTTGCCGAAGACCGTGTGGACGCCATCCAGGTGGGGCTGGGCCTCGTGGCAGAGGAAGAACTGACTGCCACCGGTGTTGCGTCCGGCGTGGGCCATGGAAAGGGTGCCGGCCTGGTGGAGGCGTGGGTTGATCTCGCAGTCAATCGTGTAGCCGGGGCCACCGGTGCCGGGCGTGCCGCGGGATCCCTCGCGGGTGTTGGGGCACCCCCCCTGGGCCATGAAGCCGTCAATCACACGGTGAAACGCCAGCCCGTCATAGAAGCCCTCCTTGGCCAGCTTGACGAAGTTGGCCACCGTGGCGGGGGCGTCGGCGTCGAACAGCTCGATCACCAGCTGGCCGGCGTCGGTGTCCATCACGGCTCGGGTCATCGGGGCGGGGGCAGAGTGGTGCCTCTGAACCCTGGCACAGCGATGGCCTCCGACATCCACCCCCCGGCTGATCTCGCAACCGCCTGCATCGGTGTGCTCGGCGGCAGCGGTCTCTATGCGATGGAGGGCCTGCGCGACGTCGAGGAGCTTGTCATCGAGACCCCCTGGGGCCCCCCTTCCGACCGGCTGCGACGGGGCCGTCTCGGGGAGGCGACGGTGGTCTTCCTCGCCCGTCATGGACGCCATCACACCTTCCTGCCCTCGGAGGTGCCCTACCGGGCCAACATCTGGGCCCTGCGTTCCCTGGGGGTGCGCTGGATCCTCTCCTGCTCGGCGGTTGGTTCGCTGCAGGAGGAGGTGCGTCCCCTGGACCTGGTGGTGCCGGATCAGTTCATCGACCGCACCCAGGGCCGGCCGGCCTCGTTCTTCGGTGAGGGGGCCGTGGCCCATGTGGCCTTCGGTGATCCTCTCTGCCCCGTGCTCTCGACCTTGCTGGCCGATGCCGCCGCCGCCGAGCTGCCCGCCGACCGCCGGCTGCATCGGGGCGGCACCTACCTGTGCATGGAGGGACCGGCGTTCTCCACCCGGGCCGAGTCGGAGCTGTACCGCCGCTGGGGCTGCAGCGTCATCGGCATGACCAACCACACCGAGGCCCGCCTGGCCCGGGAGGCCGAGATGGCCTACGCAACCCTGGCGATGGTCACCGACTACGACTGCTGGCACGCCGACCACGACGCCGTCACCGTCGAGATGGTGATCGCCAACCTGCAGGCCAATGCCCGCACGGCCCAGGGGGTGGTGGCCCGGGCGGTCGAGGCCCTGCAGAACCAACGGCCCCCTTCGCCGGCCCACGGCGCCCTGGCCACGGCCTTGATGACCGCCCCCGAGCAGGTGCCTGCCGCGACCCGCCAGCGCCTTGATCTGTTCACCCGCCCCTACTGGGGGGCCTGCAGCTGAGCACCTGCCGCGGCGAGGGCCTGCCGCAGGTCGCCGGAGGCGGCCTGCAGCCGGGCGGCGGCCTTATCGGCCGCGAGGCCGCTGGCCGCCATGAGCAGGGCCAGCTTGACCGACCCACTGGCCCGCTGCAGCAGCTCGGCACCGTCGTCGCGGCTCACCCCGGCCAGGTCCCGCAGGATGCGCAGGGCCCGATCCTCGAGCTTGGCATTGGTGACGGCCACATCGACCATGCGGTTGCCATGCACCTTGCCAAGCCTCACCATCACGCCGGTGCTGAGGATGTTGAGCGCCATCTTGGTGGCGGTGCCGGCCTTGAGGCGGGTCGAACCGGTGAGCAGTTCGGGTCCCGTCAGCAGGCGGATGTCGATGTCGCAGGGTATCGGTGCCTGGCTGGCGGGCACGCAGGCCATGGCCACGGCCAGGGCACCCAGGGCTCGGGCATGGGCAAGGCCGCCGAGCACGTAGGGCGTGGTGCCGCCGGCGGCAATGCCCACCAGGGCATCGCCGGCTCCGAAACCCCTGGCCTCCAGGTCCTCCCGGCCGGCCTCGTGCAGATCCTCCAGCCCTTCGGAGCTGCGCAGCAGGGCCGCGGCGCCCCCCGCGAGCACCCCCTGAACCAGGTTCGGATCGCTGCAGAACGTGGGCGGGCATTCGGCGGCATCCAGCACCCCCAGACGACCCGACGTGCCGGCCCCCAGATAGAAGAGTCGTCCCCCTCGACGCAACCGGTCGGCGATGGCGTCAACGGCTCTGGCGAGCTCGGCGGCGGCCGCTGCCACCGCCTCCTGGGGACGGCGATCTTCGGCGGCGAAGAGTTCGACCAGGTCGAGGGTCGGGAGCCGGTCCAGCGCCTCGCTGGCCGGGTTGGCCTGTTCGGTGAGCAGATGGCCCCGGTCGGTGCTGCTCACAGCAACCCCTCCAGCGAGCGGCGGAAGGCTTCCAGTTGCGGATCGTGCTGTTCCTCCACACCGGAATCCTCCACACCGGGATCCTCCTTCCAGTGGCTGAGGTCCAGGTTCCGTTCGGGCGGGGCCAGCAGCAGCCGTTCCTCCGCCGAGCCCGGGACGAAACCGGCCGGCACGACGCGGGCCTCATAGCCGGCCGAGGCGCAGAAGGTCTCCATCTCGTCCTTCGCGATCGCCTCCACCGTCGCCGCCGGAAAGTCCTGGGCTTCGAGCAGGCCGGCGTAGCGCAGGGCGTCGTCCTCGTCTTCGAACAGCAGCACCACCGTCTGGCCTGCGAGCTCCAGGGAGTGAATCCCCTCGCTGTCGCTGCCGGCATCGAAGAGCAGCACGTGAACCCGTTCGCTCACCTCAGATCCTCGGATGGGGGCATTGTGTCACCGTCCGCCAGGTCCAGCAGGCGGCGGTAGAGGGCTTCCTCCGCATCGCTCAGCCGTTCGGGCAGTGTCAGCCTCACCTCCACGATCTGATCGCCCCGCTGTCCGTCGCGCTCGAGGCCACGGCCGCGCAGGCGCAGCAGCCGGCCGCTGGAGGTGCCGGCCGGAATCCGCAGCCGCACCGGTCCAGCCAGGGTCGGCACCACGGCCTGACAGCCCAGGGCTGCCGCCGGGGCCGCCACATCCAGCCGGTACAGCACCCGCAGACCGTCGATGCGCAATCCCTCGTCAGTGCGCACCTCCACCTGCAGGAAGTGGTCATGGCCGCCGGGGGCCACCCCTTCGAGTCGCAGCCGCCAGCCGTCTCCGCAGCCCGGAGGCGTGGGGACCTCCACCTGCAGGCCGTCCGCCAGGGAAAGGGTCACGACCGTGCCCTCCAGGGCCTGCTCGGGTGACAGCCGCACCAGGGTCTCCCGGTCACCGGTGCGGCTCACCGGTGGCGGCGCCGTCGCTGCCGTGGTGGGGCGTTCATCCCGGGGCGGTCGCTCGCCCACCTCAGGCGGTTCGTCGGCCGCGGGCCGGCCCAGCAGATGGTCGAGGTAGGTCTCGAAGCTGGGGAATCCAGTGGCGAAGGGATCGACATCGGCGTCCCGCCGCCCATCTCCCGATTCCCAGGGCTGCCGCCGCCGGGGATCCGACAGCACGGCATAGGCCTCGTTGATGCGTTTGAACCGCTCCTCGGCCACCGGATCGTTGCCGTTGAGGTCTGGATGCCAGCGGCGGGCCTGCCGCCGGAAGGCCTGCTTGAGCGTTTCGGCATCAGCCCCGGGCTCGAGCCCCAGGGCAGCCCAGTGATCCGCCAGGGAGATTGAGGCCATGGGAATGGTCAGTAGCGGCCCCAGGGATCGTCGGCTGTCCGCTCGCGGCGGCGCCCGCGGCCCGGGTCGGAGGGGCGGTCCCAGTCGTCTTCCCAGTCGTCCTCAGCGAACAGTTCGTCCCGGAGGGTGCCCAGGGTGTTGCGCAGCCCCTGCAGGGGGGCCCCCAGGGGGCCGTTGCCTTCGCTCCCCCGGCGTTCGGCGCTGAGGCGGCGGTTCAACCCGTAGAGAGCCTCCTCCAGTTGGCCGGCGTAGCGGTCGATGGACCGGTCATCGCCTTCCTCGAGGCTGTCCCTGAGATCAGCCATGGCGGTCTCCACGGCCCGCTGCTGCCGTTCGGCTCCGTAGGGGCCGAGTTCCAGGGAGGCGTCCCGCAGCCGCCGTTCCCCCTGGGCCAGCAGGGTCTGGGCGCGGTTGCGGCGGTCCACCTGCAGCCGGCGTCGGCGGTCGTCCTCGGCCTTGTTGGCGGCTTCCGCCAGCAGCCGGTCGATCTCCTCCTGCGACAGGTTCGAGCTGCCCTGCACGGTGACACTCTGCCGTCGTCCGGTGGTGCGATCCATGGCGGACACCTGCAGGATGCCGTTGGCATCGACGTCAAAGGACACCTGCACCTGGGGCACGCCACGGGGGGCCGGTGGGATTCCCGCCAGGCGGAAGCGACCAAGGGATTTGTTGTCGGACGCCATCTGCCGCTCGCCCTGCAGAACGTGAATTTCGACCGACGACTGATTGGGTTCCGATGTGCTGAACGTGTCGGAGCGGCGAACGGGGATGGGGGTGTTGCGGGGAATGATCACCTTCATCACTCCACCGATGGTCTCCAGGCCCACCGAGAGGGGGGTGACGTCGTTGAGCATCAGGTCGCGCAGCTCGCCGGTGAGGATGCCGGCCTGAACCGCGGCACCGATCGCCACCACCTCGTCGGGGTTGACACTCTGGCAGGGGTCCCGGGGCACAAGGGTTCGCACGAGCTGCTGCACCATCGGCATGCGGCTGGATCCACCCACCATCACGACCTCGTCGATGTCCTCGGGGGCGAGTCCGGCATCGCGCAGGGCCGCCTGCACCGGCCGCAGCAGGCGGTCCAGCAGGTCGGGGCAGAGCCCTTCGAAGGTGCTGCGGTCGAGGCTGGTCTCCAGGTGCAGCGGGCCGCTCGGCCCGGTGGCGATGAACGGCAACGAGATCAGGGTCTGCTGGGTGCCGGACAGTTCCTGCTTGGCCTTCTCGGCGGCATCGAGCAGCCGCTGCAGGGCCTGCCGGTCACGGCGCAGGTCGAGGCCGTGGGTCTGTTGGAAGCCCTCGGCGAGCCAGTCGACGATCCGCTGGTCGAAGTCGTTGCCCCCCAGCTGGGTGTCGCCGCTGGTGGCCTTGACGTCGAAGACGCCGCTGGCGATGCGCAGAATCGAGACGTCGAAGGTGCCTCCGCCAAGGTCGAAGACGAGCACCACCTGCGAACGTTGGCGATCGAGGCCGTAGGCCAGGGCGGCGGCGGTGGGTTCGTTGAGGATGCGCTCGACCCTCAGTCCCGCCAGCCTTCCGGCGTCCCGGGTGGCCTGGCGCTGGGCATCATCGAAGTAAGCGGGCACCGTGATCACGGCCGCCTCCACCGGTTCCCCCAGGTAAACGGCGGCATCGTCCACCAGCTTGCGCAGCAGGGAGGCCACCAGCTCCTCTGGGGCATACTCACGCTCGGTGGCTGGGCAGAGCACCCGCACCTGATCAAGGTCGTTGGCGCGGATGGTGTACGGAACGGCCTGGCTGGCCTCGTCCAGGTTCTGCCAGAGGCGGCCGATCAGACGTTTGAGGTTGGCGAAGGTGTTGCGGGGGTTGAGCACCAGCTGCCGCCTCGCCGCCTGGCCCACCAGCAGGTCCTGTTCACGGCTGAACCCCACCACCGAAGGAGTCGTGCGCTGGCCTTCGGCGTTGGCCACCACTACCGGTCGACCGGCCTCGAGCACGGCCAGCACCGAGTTGGTGGTGCCCAGATCGATGCCGACGATCCTCCCCATCGATGCCCAGGAATGGCATTCACCTTACCGGGCCTGGGGAGAGGGGCCCATCGGTCTGCGCCCCAGGCCCGGTCGCCATAAAGACGCCTTAAGAAATGATGCCTAGGAGGGTGGAGAGCATTTTGTCCTGGCTCCCATGCCTCCCGTCTCCAAAGCCGTTGCCCTCGGCCTCCTCGCCAGCCTGGGCGCTGCCGCGGTGCTCCCTGCCCTCGCCCAGACCACGCTGAACGGTGCCGGCGCCACCTTCCCGGCCCCGATCTACCAGAAGTGGTTCGCCGACCTCGCGGGCAAGAAAGGCCCCCGGGTCAACTATCAGGCCGTGGGTTCCGGCGCCGGCATTCGCCAGTTCCAGGCCGGCACCGTTGACTTCGGCGCCACCGACGACCCGATTGATCCCGCCGAGGCCGCCAAGGTGACCAAGGGCGTTGTGCAGATTCCCATGGTGGGTGGATCCATCGCCGTGGCCTACAACAAGCCCGGTTGTGACCTCAAGCTCACCCAGAAGCAGGTCGCCGGCGTCTTCATGGGCGACATCAAGGACTGGAAGGAGCTGAAGTGCGCCCCCGGCCCGATCACTGTCGCCTACCGCTCTGACGGTTCCGGCACCACCTACGCCTTCACCAACGCTCTGAGCGACTGGTCCCCCGAGTTCAAGTCCAAGGTCGGCACCGGCAAGAGCGTCCAGTGGCCCACCGGCAGCGGTGGCAAGGGCAATGACGGCGTTGCCTCGGTTCTGCAGAACTCCGAGGGTTCCATCGGTTATGTCAACCAGGCCTTCGTGAAGGGCCCCCTCAAGGCTGCCGCCATCCAGAACAAGGCCGGACAGTTCGTCAAGCCCACGGCTGCCAGCGGTGCCGCTGGCCTGTCGCACATCAAGCTCGACGCCAACAACGCCGGTGAGACCACCAACCCCACCGAAAAGAACGCCTACCCGCTGGTGACCCTCACCTGGGTGCTGGCCTACAAGAGCGGCAACGGCGACAAGACGGCTGATCTGCAGAAGGCCCTTGGTTTCATGCTGAGCAAGCCTGCCCAGGACCAGGCCGACAACCTCGGTTATGTTCCCCTGCCCGCTGCCATCCAGGCCCGTGCCATGGCTGCTGTCAAGCAGGTTGGCAAGTGAGATCTGAGTCGGCTGCCTGATTGAGGGCTCTGCCGACAGTGCATCACACCAGATGTCTTGATGAAGGAGGGCTGCGGCCCTCCTTTTTTGTTGGGTCCCAGGCTGATCGGCTGGCGCAGGCGCACCTGGACCGGGAATCGACCCCGCGTTAATGACGCCACAAACGTCCCCGTTTAAAGTGCCGATACAACGGCATGGGATTCATGGCGTCCTCTGGCTCCGAAGGGCTTTACACCCTGAGGCATCGCCCACCCAGCGACAAGCTGGTCGATCAATCCTTCCGCTTTCTGGTGACCGCATTGGCGGCACTGGTGGCGGTCATCTTGTTTGCAATCTTCCTCGTCGTCACCCTGGATGCCCGCGAGGCCATCGCCAAATTCGGCCTGGGATTTCTGGTGAATTCCACCTGGAACCCCAGCACTGAGAACTTCGGGGCCTTCACCGCCATCTACGGCACCCTGCTCACATCGGCCCTGGCCTTGATCCTGGCCATTCCTCTTGGAGTCGGCACCGCCATCTTCCTCACTGAGAATTTCATTCCTTCCAGGTTCCGCTCCATCATCGGCAGTCTGGTGGAGCTTCTGGCCGCCATTCCTTCGGTGGTGCTCGGTCTCTGGGCCATCTTTGTCCTTGAGCCCGTGCTTCGTCCCTTCCTGCAGCTGATCCACCGGCTGCTGGGCTGGATCCCTTTCTTCGGCACCATGCCCACAGGCCCTGGTGTGATGCCGGCCGTGCTGATCCTGGTGATCATGGTTCTTCCGATCATCACCGCCATCAGTCGGGATTCTCTCAATCAGGTGCCTGCGGACCTTCGCCAGGCCGCCTATGGCGTGGGAGCCACCCGCTGGACTGCGATTTTCAAGGTGCTTCTGCCTGCGGCCATTTCGGGCATCATCGGCGGAGTCATGCTTGCCCTGGGCCGTGCCTTGGGTGAAACCATGGCCGTGACGATGATCATTGGCAATTCAAACAACTTCAATCTGTCCTGGTTCGCTCCTGGCAATACCATCTCAGCATTGCTGGCCAATCAGTTCGGTGAGGCCGACGGGCTCCAGGTTCACGCGCTGATGTATGCAGCTCTCGTGCTGATGATCATCACGTTTGTGGTGAACATCTTCGCCCAGTGGATTGTCAAACGTCTCAGTCTCAAATATTCCTGAAACGATGACCACCCTGAACCACCAGACCATGCCCTCTTCGTCGGGTGATCTTTTCTTCCGGCCTGGGCTTCTCCGCAACCGCGGCAATCAGTTGATGACGGTCGTCTCCTGCCTGTGTGCGGTGATCGTCCTCATCCCCCTGTTCTGTGTTCTCGCCTATGTGTTGTTCAAGGGCATCTCGGTGATCCGACCGCAGATGTTTGTTGAACTGCCCCCTGCACCTGGCATGGAAGGTGGCGGTATCGCCAACGCTTTCCTGGGCACCATCATGGTGACAGCTCTCTCATGCCTGTTCTCCATTCCAGTGGGGATCGGTGGCGGCATCTATCTGGCCGAATACGGTGCCGGCAACCGCTTCTCCGACTTCATCCGCTTCGGGACAAACGTCCTCGCCGGGGTTCCGTCGATCATCGCCGGTGTCTTCATTTATGGCCTGGTGGTGGCCACGCGACTCTTCTTCGGCAACAGCTATTCGGCGGTGGCAGGTGGTCTCGCTCTGGCCGTGCTGATGCTTCCAACCATCATCAAGACCACTGACGAGGGTCTCAAGCTTGTGCCCCAGGAGCTGCGCTGGGGCTCTCTCGGGGTGGGCGCCTCCAAGTTCGTCACCACGATGAAGGTGGTGCTGCCCTCGGCGGTGGCTCCGATCGCCACAGGCATCGTTCTGGCAATCGCCCGTTCGGCGGGTGAAACAGCTCCGCTGATCTTCACGGCACTCTTCTCTCCTTTCTGGCCTGAAGGAATCTTCAAGCCAATCGCCACGATGTCGGTGCTCATTTTCAATTTTGCCATCATGCCCTACGAGGCTCAGATCACCCTTGCCTGGGCCGCATCGTTCATTCTTGTGTTCATGATCCTTGGCATGAACCTCTTCGCCCGCTGGATTTCCGGCTTTGCCAAGCGCTAGGCCCTCCCTCTCTCATCTCTCTACTCTCCCCCGTGCATCCTTTCCAGCCATGACGTTCTCCACCCACATCACGGATGTCCCTGACGAGCAGGTGGCCATCACCTGTGAAGATGTCACCATCAGCTACGGCGCTTTCGAGGCTGTCAAGAACGTCTTCCTCGAAGTGCCTCGCGGGAAAGTCACGGCGTTCATCGGTCCCTCCGGCTGTGGCAAGAGCACGGTTCTGCGCTGCTTCAACCGCATGAACGATCTGATCCCCAGCTTCAGCCTGAAGGGTCGGATCGTTTACGAGGGTCAAGACTTGTATGCCAAATCAGTTGATCCTGTCGAGGTTCGTCGACGCATCGGAATGGTTTTCCAGCGTCCCAACCCCTTTCCTAAGAGCATTTATGAGAACATTGCTTTTGGTGCTCGGATTAATGGTTACACTGGCGACATGGATGAGTTGGTTGAGCGTTCTTTGCGCAGGGCTGCTGTCTGGGATGAATGCAAGGATAAGTTGCAGGAGAGTGGTTACTCTCTATCCGGTGGCCAGCAGCAGCGTCTTTGCATTGCTCGTACCATCGCCACCCAGCCAGACGTCATTCTGATGGATGAGCCCTGCTCGGCGTTGGACCCGATTTCCACGCTGAAGGTGGAGGAAACGATGCACGAGCTCAAGAAGGATTTCACAATCGTCATTGTGACCCACAACATGCAACAGGCTGTTCGTGTGTCCGATATGACGGCCTTCTACAATGCTGTTGCTGTTGAAGGTGGAACGGGCAAGGTCGGCTACCTTGTTGAGTTCGACGAAACCGCCAACATCTTCAACAACCCCAGTCAGCAGGCTACCCAGGAGTATGTGAGCGGACGCTTCGGCTGATTCCTTTCCAGGTATTGGCCCGAACCAGTCGGAATTCCTGTTCATCGAATTCACAACAAAAAGCGGCCACCGTTTCTACGGGGGCCGCTTTTTAATGATCAGGATGCAGCAGGCTTGTTGGGTTCAGCTGCGAAACTCTGGCCGTTTGATCTGATCAATGCTGCGGTTCAGTAATTGACCCAGGGTCATGCCCACGGGGAGATCTCCGCTGAAGGCTGAGCCGCTGACCTGGCGGAGCAGCTTGGTCTTGACCAGATCATACTGGCGGTTCGAGAGGGGCACCGAGCCTTCCTTGGCAACGATCTGAGGGGCATTGGTGAAGGTGTGATTAACGAAGGCCCTGAGCAAGGGACTGCTGGTGTAGGCCTTTTCGTTCACATAGATGAAGACGGGGCGAGCCAGGGGCTGATAGACCTCATCCTGAACACTCTGCAACGAGGGCAGGATGGCTCCGCGGGGGCTGGAAATCGCCACTGCCCTCAGCTTGCCCTGGTTGGCCTTGAAGTAGGCGAAGCCAAAGTAGCCAAGGGCGTTGTCATCTCCGGCCACGCCCTTGACCAGCAGATTGTCGTCTTCGCTGGCGACGTAGTCGGTGCGTGATTCGTCGGAGTCGCCATTCACGGCCTTGTTGAAGTAGTCGAAGGTTCCCGAGTCCTTGCCAGGGCCGAACAGGCGAATCGGCTTGTCTGGCCAGTCGCTCCGCACCTGATTCCAGCGGTTCACCTTGCCCTGGGCGGCAGGATTCCACAGGCGCTTCAGATCGGCGATCGACATTGACCGCACCCAGGTGTTGGCCGGATTCACCACCACGGTGATGGCGTCAAAGGCGATCGGCAATTCGTAGAAGCGGATGCCGGCGGTTTCGCACGCTTTCAGCTCCTTGGCGTTGATGGGCCTGGAAGCGTTGCTGATGCTGGTGCGGCCGGCGCAGAAGTCACGGAAACCAGCGCTGGTCCCGTTTTCAACCACTGGACCGATGCTGGCACCTCGGCCGGCCGCGGTGGCCTGAAATCCCTTCAAGGCCAGTTCGGTGATCGGCGCCACCGTGCTGGAGCCGCTGATGGCGATGGAGGCCGGCCCCGTCTGGGCCTTCAGTCCCTGGGCGAGGAGGGAAGCGCCAACCAGGGTGCCGAGCACCAGTGCCGTTCTCGACAGCAACCTCGTGAGCATGGAACGGATCAGCAGATCACCTTATGTTCACGCGCGCACATTTTGGCTGCTTTAAGGACAGGCCTTTTTGTCGAGTGCCGGAGGGAGGGTGGTCTCCGGGACAGGGTGAGGACAACCAGGGAAACGGAGAGGGAGGGATTCGAACCCTCGATAGAGTTACCCCTATACAGCATTTCCAGTGCTGCGCCTTCGACCACTCGGCCACCTCTCCAGGCACGGTCAGACCGTGCAGGTGGCAACCTAGCAGCACAGCCCGCCTGCTTCACCGTGGCCGCTCTGCATCGCGTCACCATCCATGACCGTCAGCGGGGGGCGAGTCACACCGCCGAGCTGCGGGAGGGAGAACCCGTTCTTCAAGGCCTGGAGGCGGTGGGTTTCAGCCTCCCCTTCAGCTGTCGCAATGGCTGCTGCACCGCCTGTGCGGTGCGGGTGATCAGTGGCACGGTGGACCAGCGCGAAGCTCTGGGCCTCTCGCAGGCCCTGCGCCAGAAGGGATACGCCCTGCTCTGCGTCGCCAGGGTCGAGGGGCCGCTGGAGGCCGAGACCCAGGACGAGGATGAGGTGTACATGCTTCAGTTCGGCCATGCCTTCGCCCGGGGACGTCTTCGCCCGGGGCTGCCGCTCGACGACGACTGACCCTCTGTTCCAGTTCCACTTTCTGTTCCTGAACGACGACCCATGACGGCCACTCCCCAACTCCACGACGATGCGACCCTGCTCGCCGTGGCATCACGGGCCGCCAGGGCTGGTGGGGCCGTGCTGCGCCAGCATTGGGGACGCCTTAGGAACATCCGCTCCAAGGGTCGACCGGGGGATCTGGTCACCGAGGCTGACCTGGCTGCCGAGGCTGCCGTGCTGGCGGAGCTGCGGGCCTCCACCCCCGAGGTCGGCGTGCTCGCCGAAGAGGGGGGGCGCCTCGGCCCGGCCGGTGGCACCCTGCAGTGGTGCGTCGACCCCCTTGACGGCACCACCAACTACGCCCACGGCTACCCCCTGTTCGCCTGCTCGGTGGGGCTGTTGCGGGATGGCGTTCCGGTGCTGGGGGCCATCGACGCCCCCGCCCTCAACGAGCACTACGCCGGTGGCCCCGGTCTGGGCGCCCGCTGCAATGACGATGACCTGCATGTCTCCGACTGTCGCAGCCTGGTGGATGCCCTGCTGGTGACGGGGTTCGCCTACGACCGCTGCGAGCGCGAAGACAACAACTACGCCGAGTTCTGCCACTTCACCCATCGCACCCGCGGGGTGCGTCGGGGCGGGTCGGCGGCCCTGGACCTGGCCTTCGTGGCGGCCGGTCGTCTGGACGGCTACTGGGAACGGGGGTTGCAGCCCTGGGATCTGGCCGCCGGAGTGGCGCTGGTGCAGGCTGCCGGTGGAGAGGTCTGCGCCTACGACGGCGGGCCCCTTGATCTGGGGGACGGTCGCATCGTGGCGGTGACTCCGGCCCTGCGACAGCTTCTTCTGGAGGGCCTGGCCCAATGCCGTCCCCTGCCCCCGGCCACCTATCTGCCCATCGCTCCATAAGATTCCGCCTGATTGCTGCCCGCGCCGGTCCATGGCTCTGCAACCCGCTGCCGGCGCCCGTGACCTGCTGCCACGGGATGTGGAGGCGAATCGCTGGATCGCCGACAGGCTCGCTGAGGTCTATCGCCGCTGGGGCTACGCCGAGGTGATGCCGCCCAGCATCGAGCGGCTGGACACCCTCGAGGCCGGTGGTGCCATTGATGGCGGGGAGGTGCTGCGGGTGGTGGCCGATGAGCCTCTGGGGCTCCGTCCTGAACTGACGGCGTCGATCGCCCGGGCCGCCGGCAGCCGCCTGGCGGCCCAGCCCCGTCCCCTCAGGCTGCACTACCGGGGATCACGGTTTCTGGCCGAACGGCGAGACGGGGAACCCCCACGCATTCGGGAGGACCTCCAGAGCGGTGTCGAACTGATGGGGGCTCCGTCCCTCGCCGGAGATGCCGAACTGTTGCGTCTGCTGCTGGATGCCGCCGGTCATCTGCCTCTGGGATCCGCCCAGGCACCCACCCTGCTGATCGGTCACCAGGGGCTGCTGCAGCCCTTGCTGGCTCCCCTGGAGCCGCCCCTGCAGCGGTCGGTGCGCGAGGCGCTGGCCCGCTTCGATCGACTGGGCCTGGCTTCTCTGGGCCTGGAGCATTCCCTGCAACGTCGGCTGGATGACCTGCTGCAGCTGCGGGGGGAGCCTCTGGCGGTGCTGGACCACCTGAGCCGCGATGTGGAGGGTCCGGTGACCGCCGATCTGCGGCGCCTGGTGACATCGGTGCAGGGCCAGGCATCAGCCCTCAACATCCGGCTTCAGCTCGACCCCACCTTCCAGCCTCCTTTCGCCCTCTACGACGGTCTGGTGCTGGAACTGGCCTGCCGCGGACTGCATGCCCCCGTGGTCATCGCTTCAGGTGGCCGCTACGACGGTCTGGTGCGCCGTTTCTCCCCCGGCGAAGCTGGAGCCACGGGGGTGGGCTTCTGTTTCGCCATTGAGGAGGTCCGTCAGCTGCTGAGTGAGGCCGGCGGCTGGCCCGGGGATGGGGGTGATCGCGCCACCGCCTGCCTTGTGGCGTTCGCCCCGCAGGAGGGTCTGGAGGCGGCCCTGGATCGTCTCCAGCAGCTGCATCGCCAGGGTGTGCGGGCCGAATTCTGGCCGACCCCCTGCCATGATGCCGCGGCTGCCGACGCCATCGCCCGGGACCGGGGGCTCGACCGCTGCGAATGGCTTGGAGGAGCGGTGGCGACCGGCGCTGCCTAGGATCCCGATCCCCCCCTCTGAGTCCATGGCCCACACCATCGTCACCAACGTGTGCGAGGGCATTGCCGACTGCGTCGATGCCTGTCCCGTGGCGTGCATCCATCCCGGTCAAGGGGGCAACAGCAAGGGCACCGGCTTCTTCTGGATCGATTTCGACACCTGCATCGACTGCGGCATCTGTCTGCAGGTCTGCCCCGTTGAGGGGGCGATCGTGCCGGAGGAACGCGCCGACCTGCAGCGCCGCTCCTGACGGGGGCGATGGGGTGGGCGGTTGTTCGGTCATCGCCCTCGGCCGACGCTTGAGCGCTGCCCCGGGACATGCCTAGGGTCCGGGGAGTTTCCCTCCCGAACCATGCCGGTGCTGGACGAAGGCCAGATCCAGATCCATACCGAGAACATCTTCCCGATCATCAAGAAGGCCGTCTACAGCGGCCATGAGGTGTTCCTTCGGGAGCTGGTCAGCAATGGTGTCGATGCCATCAGCAAGCGGCGCATGGCTGCCATGGCGGGTGACTGCAGCGAGGGCCCCGAAGGTCAGATCAGCATCCGCATCGACCGTGAGGCCGGAACCCTGACCATCAGCGATAACGGCATCGGCATGACGGCCGATGAGGTGAAGCGCTACATCAATCAGGTGGCTTTCTCCAGCGCCGAAGAATTCCTGGAGAAGTACAAGAGTGAAGACGATGCCATCATCGGTCACTTTGGCCTGGGTTTCTATTCCAGCTTCATGGTGGCCCGCCAGGTCGAACTTGTGACGCTGAGTGCCCGCGAGGGCGCCGAGGCCGTGCGCTGGACCTGCGATGGGTCGCCGCGCTTCACCCTGGAGGTCGCCGAACGCGAGACACCGGGCACCGATGTCATCCTCCATCTGCTGGACGATGAAAAGGAGTACATCGAACCGTCAAGGATTCGCACCCTGATCACCACCTATTGCGATTTTCTACCTGTTGAAGTTCAGCTCGAGGGGGAAACCGTCAATCGCAGGCAGGCTCCCTGGCGTCGTAGTCCGAGGGATCTCACCGATGATGACTACATCGAGCTCTATCGCTATCTGTATCCCTTCCAGGGTGATCCATTGCTGTGGGTGCACCTCAACACGGATTACCCGTACACCCTGCAGGGCATTCTTTATTTCCCCAGGCTGTCAGGTCGGGGGGACTGGGAGAAGGGTGAGATCCGGTTGTATTGCAATCAGGTGTTCGTCAGTGACTCGATCAAGGAGGTCGTTCCCCGCTATCTCCTTCCCCTGCGAGGAGTGCTCGATTCCCCCGACATCCCCCTCAATGTGAGCCGCTCGGCCCTGCAGACCGACCGGCGCGTGCGTTCCATCGGTGGGTTCGTTGCCAAGAAGGTGGCCGATCGGTTGCGCGAGCTGCAGCGGGAAGAGCCCGGCCGGTATGCAGAGATCTGGGAGTCCCTGGCCCCGTTCATCAAGATCGGTGCCCTGGAGGACGACAAGTTCGCTGATCAGGTGGCCGAGCTGGTGCTGTTCGGCACCACGGCCGCCGCAGGCGAGGGCGATCATCCTGACCCCATCGCCAGCGGTGAGCGGTGCTTCACCACCCTGGCCGGGTATCGCTCGCGGTTGCCGGCCGAGCAGGACAAACGCGTTCTTTACTGCACCGATGAGGCGGGGCAGGCGGGTGCCCTGGCCCTCTGGCGCGGTCAGGGTGCTGAGGTGCTGCTTGCCGACAGCCTCATCGACACCCAGTTCATCCCCTGGCTCGAGGCCCGCCATCAGGACCTGCGCTTCCAGCGGGTGGACAGCGAACTCGACAGTTCCCTCCAGGAGAGCGAGGGCAGCCTCAGCGATGCCGACGGGAAGGACGCATCCGAGAAGCTGCGGGATCTGTTCCGCACGGCCCTCGGTGATGACCGTGTCACCGTGCAGGTGCAGGCCCTCAAGGGAGATGAGGCCCCTGCGGCGCTGATTCTGCTGCCGGAGCAGATGCGGCGTCTCAATGACATGGGGGCCCTGATGGATCAGCGGCTCCCTGGCCTGCCCGACCATCACGTGTTGCTGGTCAACCGCCGTCACCCCCTGGTGGAGGGCCTGCTGCGGCTTCAGGCGGGGGCCGTCATCACCGGCGGTGGCCACTCCCCCAGCCAGGGGCTGGCCGAGGACCTCGGGCGACACATCTACGACACCGCCCGTCTGGCGGTGGGTGGACTGGCCGCCGACCAGCTGGCGGGATTCCAGCAGCGCAGCTGCAACCTGATGGGCCGGCTGATGGAGCGAGGGCTCTGATCCCCTTTGCTAATCTTGGCAATCCAAGAAATTGTGCCCGGAAGGGCGACCGCCATGTCCCGCGTCTGTGAACTCACCGGCCAGCGCGCCAACAACGGCATGGCGGTCAGCCATTCCCACGTGCGCACCCACAAGCTCCAGCAGGTGAACCTCCAGGACCGCCGGCTGTGGTGGGCCGAGGGCAATCGCTGGGTGAGGCTGCGGCTCTCCACCCGTGCCCTCCGCACTGTTCAGAAGAAAGGCCTCGGGGTGTTCGCCCGCGAGCAGGGCATCGATCTGTCCCGCCGCTGACCATGCGTCGGGCCGAGGTCCTGGGCTGGTTTGGTCGGGGGTTGCGGGCCCTGCCGCTCCTGGTGGTCCCCCTGGGTGTGCCGCGTCAGGCCCAGGCCCTGGGCGGCCAGCTTCCTGAACTTGACCGCCCGGCGCCACCGTTCAGCCTGCAGGCTGCCGGTGCCGACGGGCCCGCCGGCACGCCCCTCGACCTGGAGAGCTTTGCCGGTCACTGGCTGGTGCTGTATTTCTACCCCCGTGATTTCACCAGCGGCTGCACCCTTGAGGCCAGGGGATTCCAGCGCGATCTGGCCACCTTCGCCAGCCTCGACGCGGCCGTCGTCGGAGTCAGTGCTGATGGCCTCGAGGATCACGCTTCGTTCTGCAGCAGTGAGGGTCTGGCTTATCCCCTGCTGTCGGATCCGGGCGGGGCGGTGAGCCGAAGCTACGGCTCCTGGATTCCACCGTTCAGCCAGCGTCACACGTTTCTGATCGACCCCCAGGGCGTGCTGCGGGCCCGCTGGGTCGCCGTTCAGCCGGCCGGCCACAGCCGAGAGGTGCTTGCTGCTCTCACGGCCCTGCAGCAAGTGGGCTGAACCACTCCTGCAGCAGCGCACCGTGCACCGCCGCCCGGTCCTGCAGTGTGACGATCGTTTCCCTGGGGCCCGGCCTGTCCAGGAGCAGGCGCCAGCTCCTCAGCAGCGGCTCCGGTGTCAGGGGCTGACCCAGGTCGGTGCAGGGGCAACCGGCGGCTTCGGCTGCGGCGCTCACCTTCGGGTCGTAGGCCAGGGCCGCTGACGGAGCGCCGCAGCGGATCGCCAGGATCAGCGCGTGCAGGCGCATGGCCAGCACCAGGCCGGCTCCGGCCAGCTGGGTCAGGGCCGCCTCGACCGTGGGACAGGGCACCTGCCGCCAGGCGCTGCCCAGGTGTGCGGGCAGCTCCCGGTCCTGATCACCGTGGAACGGCAACCACAGCACCTCACGACCGCTCTCGCTGGCCAGCGTGTCCACCGCCTCCAGAAGGGTCTGCCACCCCTGGGGATCCAGCAGCGGCGTGGGACGCCAGGCCAGCACGATCGGGCCGCCGGGGCCGTTCCAGGCCGGTGCCGGCGCCGTCCAGACAGGGTCGGCGCCCACCGGATCCCCTGGGGGGCGACCCAGCTGGCGGGCCAGGGCCGCTGACGTCGGATCGCGCCAGGCGGCAGCGCTCACCAGGGGCAGGAGGCGGGCCACCAGCCAGCGGCTGCGGCGATGGTGCAGGGGACCAAGTCCCTGGCCCCAGAACAGCACCGGGGTGCCCTGCAGCCGGGCCTGCCCAATCAGCACGGCGTAGTACAGCAGGCTGCGCATGCTGGTGCTGTCCTGCAGCAGGCTGCCGCCGCCGAACACCAGGGCATCGGCCACGGACAGGGCCGCGCGCACCCGGGCCAGGGAGCGGCGAGGCACCGTGGCCACAGGCCCCAGGGGTTCGACGGCGGCCGCGTCGGCGGCGGTGATGACGGCCCCTGCCCGAGCAGGCTCGGGCAGCTGCGCGAGGAGCGTGGCCAGCAGGGCGTCATCGCCCAGATTGTGCTCGCCGTAGTACCCCACGATCAGGGGCCGCCGCCGTCCCCTTGACGCCCTGGTCACCGGTGCCCGGCAGAGGTCCCACAGGATCGCACCCCACCGCGTCCCTGTCGATTCAGGTCCTGGGCCATCAAAGTGGAAGGAACGGCGGAGGTGCCATGGAGCCCCTGATCGAGGCGCCGGCTCCTGGGCTCCCCCCCGGTTGCGGCCGCCATGCCCAGGCCCTCATCGACCGTCACACCCGGCGCCTCGAGCACCTGTGTCCGCGGGTGCTTCACGACCGTGATCCCGAGGATCTTCATCAGCTGCGGGTCTGCCTGCGACGGTTGCGCACCGCCCTGGACCAGTTTGGGCCGGCCCTGCTGCTGCCTGCGGGCCTCGGCCCCCGCCCCATTGCCGCCGTGGCCCGTCGTACGGGCCGTACCCGTGACCTTGATGTGCTGCAGGCCCGGTTGCGTGATGACCTGCTGCCGGTGCTGCCGGATGACGAGCGACGGCGCCTGCTGCGGGCCCTGGGGCCGCTCGGCCAGGCCCGCCGCCGCGCCTTCGTCGATCTGCGCCGGGCTCTGGAGCGGCCAGCCTTCAGCCGGCAGCGGCATCAGCTTGGTCGCTGGTTGGAGCAGCCGTTGTTCACGCCTCTCGGCGAGCAACCCCTGGCGCCCTGGCTCGTGGACTGGCGCCTGGCCCTGCTGGCTGATCTTTTCCTGCTGCCGGGCTGGTGGGCCGGCGATCCCGCCTCGCCGCGGCTCCATGATCTGCGCAAGCGTCTCAAGGGCGTGCGCTATGGGCTTGAACACCTTGAGGCGTGGTCGCCCCCACCCCTGCAGGACTGGGTGCAGGAGCTGCGTCAGGCCCAGGACCACCTCGGGGCCCTGCAGGACCTGGCGGTGCTGTATCGCTCGCTGCAACGCCCCCCGGTCCGGTTGCGCTGGTCGCGGATGCCTGCTCTGGCCGCCCTGCTGCAGGATGAGCAGTGCCGGCACTGGAGCCGCTGGCAGCAGGTGGCGGCCCGCCTGAGTGATCCCGCCGGCCGATCGCGGCTGCAGCGGCTGTTGCTGGAGACCTAAGGTGGCGCCCCCTGCGGCGGCCGATGCACGCCCTCTCGTTTCACACCTGGGTCATCCACGTGAGCTCGGTGCTCGAATGGCTGCTGGCCATCGGTGCCGTCGTGAGCTGGGGCCGGCTCAGGCATGAGCCTGAGTGGCGCTGGCTCGCCCTGGCGATGCTGCCGGCCCTGGCCAGCGCCCTCTGCGCCTGCACCTGGCACCTGTATGACAACGCTCCGGAGATGCATGGTCTGGTGACTCTGCAGGCTGCCCTCACGCTTGTCGGCAACACGGCTCTGGCCGTTGCTGCCTGGCACCTCTGGCGCCGGCGCGCCCCCCTCCCCAGGTCTTGACCGCCATGGATCCCGCGCCTGCCCTCTTCGCCGCCTCTCTGGCCCCATACCTGATCTTTCTCTGGTTCGCACGACGCAGCGGCCGCTTTCCCCCCCTGGCCCTGGCGGGGTTCGCCCTGACTCTGCTCTTCGTGCTGGTGACCATCGCCGCTGCCGTGGTCGCCAAGCTGCGCTACGGAGCCGAACTGGCTGATGTGGATCCACTGCACGGTGGTGCCGAGGCCTTTCTCAGCCTCAGCAATCTGGTGCTGCTTCTCGGTTTCGCCGCTGAATCCCGTCAACCGGGGGACCGCGATGGCGGTTCTGCCGGGTGAACAACTCTTACGGCCTGCCGCGATGGAGGGCGCCTGCACGGATGATCGGGCAGGCTCCAGGCCCCTTCTCCGATGACCGTGCTTCCTTCCCTGATCAGCCCCGTGCTGGCCCTCACCCCCGCCGCCGTGTCCTGGACCCCCAAGGTGGGTCTGGTGATGGTGCTCTGCAACGTCATTGCCATTGCCATCGGCAAGGCGACGATCCAGAAGCCCAACGAGGGTCTGGCGCTGCCCAACAACAGCTTCTTCGGTGGCTTCGGCCATGGCGCCATGCTGGCCACCACCAGCCTGGGTCACATCCTCGGCATCGGCGCCATCCAGGGGCTGGCCGCCCAGGGACTGCTCTGAGAACGCCGCCGACCTGACCGGTCGGCCCCCGGGCACCGGTCAGATCGGCACCGCCGTCGCGGTTGATGCGGCCACTCCCAGGTCTGCGGCGAACCGTTCAAGGATTCGTCGAGACATCTGGGGTGGCGTGAGACCGAGGCTCTGCTTCGACTCGTCCGGGCTGGCGTGGTCCACCAACTGGTCGGGAATGCCCAGCCGCAACACTGGCACCCGGATGTCGTGGTCGCTGAAGGCCTCGATCAGGGCGGCCCCGAATCCACCGGCCAGGCAGCCCTCTTCAAACGTGACCACCCGCCCGATGCGCCGTGCCATCGGCACCAGCAGGGTCTCGTCCAGGGGGCGCAGGAAGCGGGCATTGACCACCGCTGCCCGCACCCCCTGCTCCTGCAGCAGGCCGGCCGTAGCCATGGCAGGTTCCACCATGGCTCCGTAGGCCACCAGCAGCAGGTCGTCGCCTTCAGCCAGTTGTTCGGCCCTGCCGATCTCCAGGGGCTCCCAGCCGTCTTCCACCAGGGGCACACCCACGCCTTCCCCCCGGGGAATGCGGATGGCGGTGGGTCCGTTGTGCTGCAGGCAGGTGACCAGCATCCGCTGCAGTTCGGCCTCGTCCTTGGGGGCCATCACGGTGAAGTTGGGCACGCAGCGCAGATAGCTGATGTCGTACTGCCCCTGGTGGGTGGGGCCATCGGCCCCGACGACACCGGCCCGGTCAAGGACGAAGGTGACCGGCAGGTTCTGGATGCCCACGTCATGGATCAGCTGGTCGTAGGCCCGCTGCAGGAAGGTGCTGTAAATGGCGACCACCGGCCGCAGGCCGTCGCAGGCCATCCCGGCCGCCAGGGTGACGGCGTGCTGTTCAGCGATGCCCACGTCGATGCACTGGTCTGGCACGGCCTTCTGGAGCAGATCCAGGCCGGTGCCGGTCGCCATGGCCGCCGTGATGCCCACCACCCGCCGGTTCTGTTCGCAGAGCTTGACGAGGGTTTCCCCGAAGACCTTGCTGTAGCTGGGGGGTTTGGGACGCTTGGCGGGGAAGGCCTTGCCGGTGGCCAGGTCAAAGGGGGACTGGGCATGGTAGCCCACCTGGTCGGCCTCGGCGTAGGGGTACCCCTTCCCCTTGGTGGTGGCCACATGCACGAGCACCGGCCCCTCGCTGCGGTGGGCCTCCTGGAAGGTGCGCACCATGGCCGCGATGTCGTGGCCGTCCACGGGGCCCATGTAGGTGAAGCCCAGTTCCTCGAACACCGCTCCCACCTTGGGCACCGCCAGCCTGCGCATGCCCTCCTTCAGCCGGCTCAGCTCGGAGGGGATCTGGCCGTGCAGGAAGGGCAGGTGGCGCACCGCCTCCTCGGCGCTCTCGGAGAGGAACTGGACCGGCGGGCTCAGCCGCATGCGGTTCAGGTGGTTGGAAAGGGCTCCCACCGGCGGCGAGATCGACATGTCGTTGTCGTTCAGCACCACCAGCAGGCGGGTGTGGGGCAGGTGGCCGGCGTGGTTGATGGCTTCGAGGGCCATGCCGCCGGTGAGGGCCCCGTCGCCGATGACGGCGACGCACTTGTGGGTCTGGCCGAGGCGGTCCCGCGCCATCGCCATGCCCAGGGCGGCCGAAATGCTGGTGGAGGCGTGGCCGGCGCCGAAATGATCAAAGCGGCTTTCGCAGCGCTTGAGATAACCGGCGATGCCCCCCTGCTGCCGCAGGGTATGGAAGCGCCCGTAGCGGCCGGTGATCAACTTGTGGGGGTAGGCCTGGTGACCCACGTCCCAGACGACCCGATCCTTGTCCAGGTCAAGGGTCTGGTAAAGCGCCAGGGTCAGTTCGACAACCCCGAGACCGGGTCCGAGGTGGCCGCCGCTGGTGGCCACGGTTTCGAGATGCTTTTCGCGGATCTGCCGGGCGATCGCTTCGAGTTCCGCGGTGCTGAGACCGTGCAGCTGATTGGGGTGGCTCAGCTCGCTGAGATGCATGCGCTCGGTACACCGGCGGGCCGAATCTAGAACCCCTCCCACGCCCCCGTTGCCGCAGATCACACCGGGGCGCCGATCCCGCTGGGCACGAGGATGGCGGCAGCGCGGCGACCCTGGGTGATGGCAGCGGGCTACCTGGAACGGATTCTGCGGGCCAGGGTCTACGACGTGGCGATCGAATCGCCCCTCGAGCCGGCCCGGCGTCTGTCGGATCGGCTCGGTCAGCGCGTGTTGCTCAAGCGGGAGGACCTGCAGCCGGTCTTCTCCTTCAAGCTGCGAGGCGCCTACAACCGGATGGTGCAGCTGACCGCCGACCAGCGGGCCTGCGGTGTGATCGCCGCCAGCGCCGGCAACCACGCCCAGGGGGTGGCCCTGGCGGCGGGCAGCCTCGGCTGTCCGGCGGTGATCGTGATGCCACGCACCACCCCCGAGACCAAGGTGGCTGCCGTGCGGCGCCTGGGGGCCGATGTGGTGCTGCACGGCGACACCTATGACGAGGCCCAGGAGCGGGCCCGGGTGCTGGAGGCCGAACGGGGTCTCACCTTCATTCATCCCTTCGACGACCCCGAGGTCATCGCCGGCCAGGGGACCATCGGCATGGAGATCCTGCGCCAGTGCGCCCACCCCCCCGACGCCATCTATCTGGCGGTGGGCGGTGGCGGCCTCATCGCGGGGGTCGGGGCCTACGTCAAGGCCCTCTGGCCCCAGGTCGAGATCATCGGCGTCGAACCGGTGGAGGCCGATGCCATGACCCGCTCCCTGGCCGCCGGGGAGCGGGTGCGCCTGGCGCAGGTGGGCCTGTTTGCAGATGGGGTGGCCGTCCGTGAGGTGGGGGTCGAAACCTTCCGCCTTTGCCGCCAGGTGGTCGATCGGATGGTCACCGTCGACACCGACGCCATCTGCGCCGCCATCAAGGACGTGTTTGAAGACACCCGCTCGATCCTGGAGCCCGCCGGTGCCCTGGCGGTGGCCGGACTCAAGGCCGAGGCCGGTCGCCGCCCCCGTGGCCAGCAGCTGGTGGCGGTGGCCTGCGGAGCCAACATGAACTTCGAGCGGCTGCGGTTCGTCGCCGAGCGGGCCGAGCTGGGGGAGCAGCGTGAGGCCATGCTGGCGGTCGAGATTCCCGAGCAACCGGGGAGCCTGCGGCGTTTCTGCCGTCACCTCGGCGGTCGCAGCCTCACCGAATTCAGCTACCGCCGTGCCGAGGGCGCACGGGCTCACATCTTCGTGGGGGTCCGCATCGAGGATCGCCAGGACCGGCGCGAGCTGCTCGAGACCCTCACGGCGGCGGGCTTTCCCTGTGTCGATCTCAGTGACGATGAGCTGGCCAAGCTGCACCTGCGCCACATGGTGGGGGGGCGCCGCCCCCGGGACGCCGCTGCAGGTGCAGTGCAGGAAAGGCTTTATCGCTTTGAATTTCCGGAACGTCCCGGGGCCCTGCTCGATTTCGTCAATGCCCTCCATCCCGCCTGGACGATCAGCATTTTCCACTACCGCAACCACGGCTCCGATGTGGGCCGCATCGTCGTGGGGGTCGAGGTGCCCGAAGCCGACGGCCGGGCCTGGGAGACGGTGCTGACCGACCTGGGGTTCCCCTGGCGGGAGGAAACCGCCAATCCGGCCTACCGACTGTTTCTCGCCTGACGACACCCCGCTGACCATGGCTCGCCCGAGCGGCCGGCGCCCGCTACGGTTCCGGCCATGGATGCACTCGATCTCTCCCTGCCGGCTCGGCTGGAGGCGATCCTCTACCTCAAGGGCCGCAGCCTGGCCCTCGGCGAGCTGAGCAGCCTGGCCCGCTGCAGCCCCGACCAGGCGGAACTGGGCCTGCTCACCCTGATGGCCGATTACGCCCACCGCGACACGGCCCTTGAGATCCGCCAGGACGCTTCGGGCTACAGCCTGCAGCTGCGCGCCGACCTGGCGGATCTGGTGCAGGAGCTGGTGCCGGTGGATCTCGGGACGGCCAGCCTGCGGACCCTGGCGACCGTGGCGCTCAAGGGGCGGCTGCTGCAGTCAGAGCTGGTGGAACTGCGCGGCAGTGGCGCCTACGACCACATCCGTGAGCTGCTGGAGCAGGGATTCATCGAGCGGCGGCGGCAGAGCGACGGCCGCTCCTTCTGGATCAGCCTCACCGAGAAGTTCCATCGCACCTTCGCCGTCGGCAAGCCAGGGGCCCTCCAGCCCCCCACCGCCGATGCCGCTGAATAGAGTCGGCAGGTCGACGCCCGTCCCTGCGCCACCGCCGCCCCATGTCCCTGAGCTATCTGTTCTCGGTGCTGGCCCAGACCCTCAGCATCTACAGCCTCATCCTGGTGGTGCGGCTGGTGCTCACTTGGTTTCCCAACCTGCCCTGGGAGAATCCGGTGCTGTCGGCCGTCAGCGCCATCTGTGATCCCTACCTCAACATCTTCCGCGGTCTGATCCCCCCCCTCGGCGGCCTCGACCTCTCCCCCCTGGTGGCCCTGCTGGCCCTCCAGCTGTCCGGCAGCCTGCTGGAGCAGCTGGCGGTGGCCTCGGGCTCCTCCCTGGCCGGCTGGTGATTCAGAAACCTTCCAGATCCTGCTCCAGGGGCAGCCGTTCCTGGCCGTCGTCGACCCGTGCCCGCACCGGTGCCCGGAATCCCCTGGCCCGCAGTTGACCCACCTGCAGCGGTCCTGCTGTTCCGGCCGGCACTGACAGGCGCAGGGCGACCTCCGAGCGGCCGGGGGCCACATCGCCGATCGATCCCAGCCGGGTGCGGTTGGGCAGCACCGGTTCCCCGCTGGCGTCGACCACCCGCCCGAACATGTCGGTGTCGACCACGGTCTGTCTGCCGGGATTGTCGACCGTGGCCCGCAGGGCCCAGCAGCTGGCGCCGATGGGGCGCCGCAGGTCGCTCTGGGCGGCGGCATCGGCCGCCGGGCACGGTTCGAGGCTGATCAGGGTCACCTGCAGATCCGCTGCCCAGGCGGGCTGCGGCGCCAGCAGGGATGCCAGCCCAAGGACCAGGGCGGCCAGGGCCCCCAGCAGCCTCCCCGGGCTGATCCTGACCATCGTCATCGCCGGTCCCCCGAGCCACCGAGGACCTGGCGATCGGCCCGGTCGGCCAGCTTGGCCAGATTGGCGCTGGCGATCTCCTCGAGGCTCAGGCCGAGTTCATGGGCCAGCTGGGCCACGTACCAGAGCACATCCCCCAGTTCCAGGGCGATCGCCTGGCGACGCTCAGCCGAGAAGACCCCTCCGTCGTCGCGCAGCACCTTCTTGACCTTGTCAGCCACCTCCCCTGCCTCACCGCACAGACCCAGTGTCGGATAAAGGGGGTTCTGCCCTCGGTCGGGGTAGAGCGCCGTGCGTCCGGCGGCCTGTTGGTAGGTGTTGAGATCCATCGGGCAGGGGTCAGGGTGGTAGCTTCCGCGATGGTTCCGGCTCCGTTGATGGCCCTGCCCGATCTGAAGCGACGCACGAAGATTGTCGCCACCATCGGCCCGGCCACGGAAACGCCGGAGCGGATCCGTGAACTCATCCTGGCCGGCGCCACGACCTTCCGGCTGAATTTCTCCCACGGCGACCACGACGAACACGCCCAGCGGGCCGGCACCATCCGCCAGGTGGCCCACCAGATGGGTGTGCATGTGGGCATCCTCCAGGACCTGCAGGGACCCAAGATCCGTCTGGGACGCTTCGCCGGCGGACCCGTCACCCTGGCCCAGGGTGCCAGCTTCGCCCTCACCAGTCGTGAGGTGGCCTGCGACCACCAGATCGCCATGGTCACCTACGACCGCCTGGCTGACGAGGTTTCCCCCGGCAGCCGGATCATGCTGGACGACGGGAAGGTGGAGATGGCGGTCGACTGGGTCGACCAGGCCGATCAGACCCTGCACTGCAAGGTCACCGTCGGCGGCGTTCTCTCCAACAACAAAGGCGTCAATTTCCCCGACGTGCAGCTGTCGATCCGGGCCCTCACCGCCAAGGATCGCCACGATCTCGCCTTCGGGCTGCAGCTCGGGGTCGACTGGGTGGCCCTCAGCTTCGTGCGCAACCCCTCCGATCTCCAGGAGATCCGCGAGCTGATCCGCACCCTCGGCTATGCCACCCCGGTGGTGGCCAAGATCGAGAAGTTCGAGGCCATCGACCAGATCGACGCGATCCTGCCGCTCTGCGACGGGGTGATGGTGGCTCGGGGCGACCTCGGCGTCGAGATGCCTGCCGAGGAGGTGCCTCTGCTGCAGAAGGAGCTGATCCGCAAGGCCAATTCGATGGGCATTCCCATCATCACGGCCACCCAGATGCTTGACAGCATGGCCACCAACCCCCGTCCCACCCGGGCCGAGGTCAGTGACGTGGCCAATGCCATCCTCGACGGCACCGACGCCGTGATGCTCTCCAACGAGACCGCGGTGGGCCAGCACCCGGTCGAGGCGGTGGCCACCATGGCGCGCATCGCCCGGCGCATCGAACAGGACTATCCCAACCGCCAGATGGAGACCCAGCTGGCCAGCACCATTCCCAATGCCATCAGCCAGGCGGTGAGCAGCATCGCCAACCAGCTCGATGCCGCAGCGATCCTTCCCCTCACCAAGAGCGGTGCCACCGCCCGCAACGTCAGCAAGTTCCGCCCCTCGACCCCCATCCTGGCTATCACGGCCGATGTGCAAGTGGCCCGGCAGCTGCAGCTGGTGTGGGGGGTCACCCCGCTGCTGATCGGCAACCAGTCCTCCACCAGCCGCACCTTCACCCTGGCCATGGGCGTGGCTCAGCAGGAGGGCCTTCTGCGGGAGGGTGACCTGGTGGTGCAGACCGCCGGCACGCTCACCGGCGTCAGCGGTTCCACCGACCTGGTCAAGGTCGGCATCGTCTCGGCGGTCCTGGGTCGTGGTGTGGGCTTCGGGACCCGATCGGTCTGCGGCCAGGTGCGCCTGGCCACCTCACCCGAAGAGGCCGCCCGCCTCGAACCGGGGGAGATTCTGGTGGTGTCCCAGACGAGTGCCTCCTATCTCGAGGCCATTCGTCGAGCGGGGGGTCTGATCACCGAGGAACCGGGGAGCCAGAGCCATGCCGCCGTCATTGCCCAGCGGCTGGGCATTCCCGTGATCGTCGGGGTGATCGATGTGACTCGCGATGTGCGGGATGGAGAGGTCGTGACCCTGGATGTGCGCCAGGGGGTCGTGCACCGCGGCACCCATGTCCTTGATCCCTACAGTGTTGAAACACTGCATTGATCTCCCGTGAGCCCCCGGCTGCCGCTGCGGGATACCCTCGGCATGGCCGTCGAGTCGCTGCTGGCCAACCGGCTGCGCACGACCCTGACCATGCTCGGCATCATCATCGGCAATGCCTCGGTGATCACCCTGGTGGGCATCGGCAAGGGTGCCCAGAATCTGGCTGAGAATCAGCTGGGATCCCTGGGCGCCAATGTGCTCTTTGTGGTTCCGGGCAACAACGACACCCGCCGCCGCGGCATCGATACCCCCAAGACCCTGGTGCTGGAAGACGCCCAGGCCATTGCGGCCCAGGTGCCCAGTGTGCGTCGGGTGGCGCCGCAGATCACCCTCAGCGAGACGGTGCGTGCCCGCAGCCTCAGTGCAACGGCCACCGTCAATGGCGTCACGGCCGATTTTCTGGCGGTCCGTCGCTTCGAGATGGGCCAGGGGCGGTTCTTCTCGCCCGAAGACATCGAGGGTGCCCGCCATGTCGTCGTTCTGGGGCCTGATCTGGCGCGTCGGATCCTGCCGGGCCTGTCACCCCTCGGCCAGGAGGTGCGCATCCGTGATCAGACGTTCGACGTCGTGGGGATCATGGCCTCCAAGGGGGCGTTCCTGGGCCAGAACCAGGATGATGCTGTCTACATTCCCCTGACGACAATGGTGAGCCGCCTGAGCGGTCGAGATCCCACCTACGGCATCTCCCTGTCGTTCATCAGCGTCGAGGCACGGGATGCCGATACCCTCGGGGCAGCCAAGTTTCAGATCACCAACCTTCTGCGGCTGCGCCACAAGATTCTTCGCGAGGACGATTTCGCCGTCCGTTCCCAGAAGGATGCGCTCTCGATCGTCGGCACCATCACCGGGGGACTGACACTGATGCTGGCCGCCATCGGTGCCATTTCGTTGTTGGTGGGCGGTATCGGCATCATGAACATCATGTTGGTGTCGGTGAGCGAGCGAACCCAGGAAATCGGCCTCCGCAAGGCCATCGGGGCCCGCAGCGATGATGTGATGCTGCAGTTCCTCATCGAGGCGCTCATGGTCTCAAGCCTGGGCGGTCTGGTGGGCAGCCTGATGGGCATGGGTGCCATCTGGGTGGTGGCCACCGTCACCCCCCTGCCGGCCGCCATCGGCGCGGGCAGTGTCATCACCACGCTGGCGCTGTCGGGTTCGATCGGCCTCTTTTTCGGGGTGGTGCCCGCCCGCAGGGCCGCCCAGCTGGATCCCATCGTCGCCCTCCGCCGTCTGTGAGCGCTCCACTCCCGTCGCCCCGATTCGCCGTCGCCCTGGCGATGCTTGAGCGGGAGGGCCTCTGGCTTCTGCAACTGCGCGATGACGTGGCCGGCATCGTGCACCCGGGCACCTGGGGCCTCTTCGGTGGCCATCTCGATCCGGGCGAGACCCCTGAACAGGCCCTGCGCCGCGAGCTGATCGAGGAGATCGGCTGGACCGCCGGGCCCCTGGATCCGTGGTTCGACCATCACGATCCCCTGCGCAGTGCCCATTTCTTTCGCGGACACCTCGTCGTGCCGCTGGCGGAGCTGCGGCTGATGGAGGGCCAGGACCTCACGCTCGCCTCACTGGAGGAGCTGAGCAGCGGCCATGTGCTCAGCCCCCGCCTGGGCCAGCCCCGTCCCCTCGCGCCCTCCCTCCAGCTGGCCGTCCGACGGCTTGAGACGGAGGGCTGATCAGGGCCGGGCCCGAGATCCCCGGCATTCAACATCCCCGACGCTCTCCACAGGGTCCCCGGGGTCTTTACAATCGCGAAACGTTTTTCTGCGGCAGGGCCCATGAACCAACGTTGGCGTCTGGTCCTTCTCTGGGCTCTGCCGATCGTCATCGGGCTCTTCCTGCTCTGGCAGGTGGTGCTGCGCGGTGGCCCTGGCCAGGTGATCAACGCGCCCACCGTGGCCCCCCGCAACAGTGCCGTGGGCCGCATGACCTACGGCCGCTTCCTGTATTACGTCGACGCCGGTCGGGTGACCGCAGTCGACATCTTCGACGGTGGCCGCAGCGCCGTCGTCGAGACCGTCGATCCCGATCTCGACAACCGGGTCCAGCGACTGCGTGTCGACATGCCCGGCGTCGCACCCGAACTGATCAGCCGTCTGAAGGAGCAGGGCATCAGCTTCGATATCCATCCGCCACGCACGGCTCCGCCGGCCCTCGGCCTGCTCGGCAATCTGCTGTTCCCCCTGCTGCTGATCGGTTCTCTGGTGTTTCTCGCCCGCAGATCCTCCTCCATGCCTGGAGGTCCCGGGCAGGCCATGCAGTTCGGCAAGAGCAAGGCCCGTTTCCTGATGGAGGCCGAGACCGGTGTCTGCTTCGCCGATGTGGCCGGTGTGGAAGAAGCCAAGGAAGATCTCCAGGAGGTTGTCACGTTCCTCAAGCAGCCGGAACGGTTCACCGCCGTCGGCGCGACCATCCCCCGGGGTGTGCTTCTCGTGGGTCCTCCCGGCACCGGCAAGACCCTGCTGGCCAAGGCGATCGCCGGCGAGGCCGGCGTGCCGTTCTTCTCACTCTCCGGTTCTGAATTCGTCGAGATGTTTGTCGGCGTCGGTGCCAGCCGGGTCAGGGATCTCTTCAAGCGAGCCAAGGAAAATGCCCCCTGCCTGATATTCATTGATGAGATTGATGCGGTCGGGCGCCAGCGGGGTGCCGGCATCGGCGGTGGTAACGATGAGCGGGAGCAGACGCTCAATCAGCTGCTCACTGAAATGGATGGTTTCGAGGGCAACAACGGCATCATCATCCTGGCTGCCACCAACCGACCCGATGTGCTCGACTCGGCCTTGATGCGTCCGGGTCGCTTTGATCGTCAGGTGACCGTCGATGCCCCCGATATCAAGGGGCGTCTGGCGATTCTGGAGGTGCATTCCCGCAACAAGACCCTCGCCGAGGGTGTCTCCCTGGAAGCCATCGCCCGGCGCACGCCTGGTTTCACCGGTGCCGATCTGGCCAACCTTCTCAACGAGGCGGCCATCCTGACGGCCCGCCGGCGCAAGCCCGCCACGACCCTGGCCGAAATCGACGATGCCGTTGACCGGGTCATCGCCGGCATGGAAGGCACGCCCCTGACCGATGGACGCAGCAAGCGACTGATCGCCTATCACGAAGTGGGCCATGCCCTCATCGGCACCCTGGTGCGGGAGCACGATCCTGTTCAGAAGGTGACGCTCATCCCCCGGGGGCAGGCCCAGGGCCTCACCTGGTTCGCACCTGACGAGGAACAGATGCTGGTCAGCCGCGCCCAGCTGCGGGCCCGGATCATGGGTGCCCTGGGCGGTCGGGCTGCCGAGGCCATCGTCTTCGGTCATGCCGAGGTGACCACCGGTGCTGCGGGAGACATCCAGCAGGTGGCGGGGCTCGCCCGGCAGATGGTCACCCGTTTCGGCATGAGCGAACTGGGACCCATCTCCCTGGAGGCCGGTAATCAGGAGGTGTTCCTCGGCCGGGACCTGATGACTCGCAGCGATGTGTCCGAGTCGATCGCCACCCGCATCGACGAGGCTGTGCGCCGCATCGTCGACCGCTGCTATGCCGATACCCTCCAGCTGCTCGAGAACCAGCGTCCCTGCATGGATCGCCTGGTGGAGCTGCTGATCGAGCAGGAGAGCATCGACGGCGATGCCTTCCGTTCCGTTGTGGCCGAATTCACCGAGGTTCCGGAGAAGGAGCGTTTCCGCCCGCTTCTGCCTGCCAACGGCTGATCAGTGACTACCATGGGCTGGTTCCAGGTCATCGTTTTCCATGCGTGATCAGCCATCGTCGTTCGAAGACGCCATGGCCTGGGACGAAGGAACCCGTTCACCCCTCGAAGCGCATTCAAGCTATCGAGGCGGAGATTGGAGTCCGGAACGCCTGGTGTTTCACCAGAACCTTGAACAGTTCGCCGAACGTGTGGGCCTGATCGTGGCCCTCCAGGGCAACGGCAAAATCACCCAGGAAGAAGCCTTCGACGAAATTCGCCAGATCTGGACACAGCTTCAATCGAGTCGTGAAAGTCTTCTGGAGACGGACTGATCACTCAATCGCGTGAATCGGTCGCTGATCAATCACCTTGTCGATCAGTCCATAGGTGACGGCTTCCTGGGGAGACATGAAAAAGTCCCTATCCGTGTCTGCCTCGACCCGCTCCAGAGGTTGACCTGAGCGCTGGGCCAGTTCTTCGTTCAGGCGCTTTTTGAGAAAGAGAATTTCGTCGGCCTGGATGCGGATGTCGCTGGCCTGACCCCTGGCACCCCCGAGGGGCTGGTGAATCATGATCCGGGAATGCAGCAGGCTGCTGCGCTTGCCGGGAGCACCGGCGGCCAGCAGAAAAGCCCCCATGCTGGCGGCGAGGCCGACACAGACGGTCTGCACGTCGGGCTTGACGTGCTGCATGGTGTCAAAGATGCCGAGGCCGTCGTAGACCGAGCCCCCGGGAGAGTTGATGTACAGGAAAATGTCCTTGTCGGGATCCTCAGCCTCAAGGAAGAGCAGCTGGGCCACGATCCGATTGGCTGACTCGGCGGTCACAGGTTCACCGAGAAAGATGATCCGTTCGCGGAGCAGCCGCGAGTAGATGTCGAATGCCCTCTCGCCACGGCCCGATTCCTCGATGACTATGGGGATCACAGGGTTCGGCGTCGCTGGGTGGATCCTACAGACGAATCCAGGGCCCCGAGCGCTATGGTCGCAGCGGTCGAGGAGTGATGGTGGGCGACGTTCAGACGGTGGCGGACAGCAAGCGCCGTTTCTATGCCGGCTACCGGCGGGTGATTCCGGGGCTGTACCGACGGGTGATTGACGAACTGCTGGTGGAGCTCCACCTGCTGCGCCGTCAGCAGGGATTCCGGCCGGATGCCCTGTTCGCCACCGGCCTCGGCCAGGTCTTTGACAACTTCACACGCGGCTTGGAGCCGGCTGACCAGCGGGAGATGCTGCTGGCGGCTCTCTGCAGCGCCACCGATCTGGATGCCGCCGACCTGCGCCTGCAGGCATCCCGCCTGCGGGACATGATCGGCCAGGCCACCGAAGAGCAGCTGAAGGGATGGCTGGAACAGCGTGGCGAGGGCGCCCCGGAACCTCTGCAGGCCGTTCTTCGGGATGCCGGTCGTCCGGACTTCCATTACTCGCGGCTGCATGCCGTGGGCCTGATGGCGATGCTGCAGGACCTGACCGGTGGTGACGATCAGGATCCTGAAGCCCTCCGCAGCCGCGCCCGCGAGGTCGGCCTGCAGCTGGGTCTGCAGCAGGACAAGCTGGACAAGGACATGGGGCTCTACGTGAGCAACCTTGAGAAGATGGCCCAGGCCGTGGAACTCATGGAGGAGACGGTGGCTGCCGAACGCCGCAAACGGGAACGCCGCCTGACCGCCACTGCCGATGGTCAGACCGACCCGACGGTTCAGGGGGATCCCACAGCCGGTGTGAGCCAGCCGCTGAACTGAGCCGCTGCGGATCCTCCTTGTTCCGGGGTCCACAGCGCCTGGAGCCGGGGCGAACGGCGGACGGTGTCGGGCAGGGCCTGGGGCAGCAGCTGCAGGCCATCCAGTGCCACTGGCGATGCGTCCAGGCGAAGACCCCTCGCCAGCGAAACCGGGCCGGCCGCCAGCGGAGCCGGATCGGGGGGGCCCCCAAGGCTGAACACCACCCCCCGGTCGTTCTGCAGCCAGCCTCCGCGCACCTGGTCTGAAGCGTCCACCACCGTGCTGACGTCAGCTTCCTGCTCCAGCCGCAGGTCTTCGGGCAGGTCCCTGCCCAGGGCCGCCAGCAGCGGCGCCAGGGTCCGGGTCGGTGACGGGGACCCCGCTGCCTTCGGGAGGGCCAGCAGCAGCGTCACCCGGTAGGGGGCATCGGCGCCATTGGGTTTCAGGATCAGACGGAATGGCGAGGCCAGAAGCTGGCGCTCGAGGGGGGCCGAGAGGCCGTGGCGCTGCCGCAGTTCGCTCAGGAGGGGGCCCGGCCGCAGCAGGCTGCCGATCAGCGGCTCGAGGCTGCTGCCCTCCAGGGCGAGCAGCGGGGTGGTGGGGCTGTCGCTGGTCTGGATGGATGGTCCCTGGTCGCTGCGGCTGCGCATGGCTTCGCGGAGCGGTGGCTGGCCGGTCACCCGGCCCGACCAGCGCAGACGCCTGGCGGCGCCGCCTGCACTGCCCAGGGTCAGGCACCCCTCCTGCCAGGGCTGCAGCAGGGGGGCCAGGGGGCCGCCGAGGCTGGCGAGAGCGTCACCCGACCAGAAGAGGGCGGGGGGCGGCCCATCCACCAGAGGACAGCGGTTGCGATGGCCTGCCGCCAGCGGTCGTTTCAGATCGGCCTGCAGGGTCTGCAGCGAGAGCGGATCGGCGGCAACGATCGTGTAAGCACCCCAGCGGAAGCTGTGGCGCACGGGGAATCGGAGGGGCAGGTCCCGCAGGATCAGAAACGGCGGGGTGCCGCTGTGGCTGCTCCAGGCCTGGGCCCAGGGCGCTGACGACTGGCGCTGCAGACGCTGGGCCAGGGTCAGGGGCAGCCGCTCCTGCCAGATCGGCGGCACAACACCCGCCCCACCCGGGGCTGGAAAGGTCTGGAGCAGGACCACCGAGGGCAGCAGCGGCTGCAGGCTCCCGGGTGGTGTAGCAGGGGCGGTCTGGATCAGCCAGGTCGCGATGCCGAAAGGCAGGGCCGTCAACACCAGACTGAAGGGCCGCCGCCAGGCTGGGAGGCGAGGGGCCGCCGCAGTCATGGCTGGCAGATCAGGAACGGTGTCGCCGCCGTCGGTCACGCCAGTCAACGGCACTGAGGTAGATCATGCCGCCACTGACGCCCACCAGGAGGAGGGCAGCCACGGCCGCCAGCACGGCATTCAGGGAAAGGTCGCCCGGCACGGCCGAGGCTCAGAAGTTGATGGAGCCGTCGCCGTTGCGTCCCCACACCACCATGGCGATCGAGAAGGTGAAGGTCGCTGCCAGGGCGGCCCAGCCGAGGGTGATCAGCACGGCGGTTGGACGAAAGGATGGGGTGACTGTACCGAAGGAACGCCTGCGACGGACCAGAATGGTCGTGAACAGCGGAGTGCCGGTGACCAGCAGCTCTCCCCAGGTCAGTCCATCCGGAGCGACGGTGCTCGATCGCGCGCCATACCCCAACTACCGGGTTGTGGTGCTCAACGACGATGTCAACACCTTCCAGCATGTCGTCGACTGTCTGGTGAAGTACATCCCTGCGATGACCCCCGACCGCGCCTGGTCACTGGCCCACCGCATCGACGGCGAGGGCAGTGCCGTGGTCTGGGTGGGGCCCCAGGAGCAGGCTGAGCTGTATCACATGCAGCTGGGGGGAGAGGGGCTGACCATGGCCCCGCTGGAACGGAACTGAGCCTGCCGATGGGCCGTCTGGTCGTCACCCACAGCACTTACCTCGAGGGACTCATCCCCCTTCTCAAGCGGCTGGCGGACGATCCGGCCATCGACACCGTCACCCCTGCCGTGATCGGGCGCGTGCGGGGCCGGAGCGAGGGGCTGCGGCTGCGCATCTCGGCGCCTATCCGCGGGGGGCACAAGCTGGTGGCCCGCCGGGGTGGCAGTGTTCAGGAGGTCTTCGTCGTCACGGATCTGAACCGTGACGACCTCCAGAGCCGACTGGAGAGCCTGCGCTGAGCAGCGGGACCGGCACCGATCGTGGGAAGGGGTGGACCGCTGTGCCGTGCTCCCCGCAGTCTTCGACCTGGTGGAACCAGAAGGGAGAGGAAAGCGGGGCTTCGTTTCCGGCTTCAAGGCCGGCCTACGTCACCGTCGCGACACCTCTCCCATGTCGAAAAGGGAGTCAGATCAGAACACTGGGCAGGGCAGACACCAACACGGCAGTCCGAAGTAACTGTAGGTCGGAACTCATGGCAGCGGCCAGATGGCCCGCACCTCCGCGAGGCGCTCCATGGCCTCCCGGCGCTGCAGGGCAGGGTCCCGGGCCGAGAGCAGCAGAGTGATGTGGCCGAGCTTGCGGCCGGGCCGCGACCCCCGTTTGCCGTACCAGTGGAGGTGGGCATCCGGCAGTCGGGCCAGCTGCGCCCTCTCGCTGTCGTGGCCCTGGTCGGCACTGTCGACACCCACCAGGTTCACCATCAGGGCGCCGGGCACCAGCAGCTCGGTGGAGCCGGCGGGTCGGCCGGCGAGCAGCAGCAGCTGCTGCTGGAACTGACTGGTGCGGCAGGCCTCAATGCTGTAGTGCGCCGAATTGTGGGTGCGCGGCGCCACCTCATTGATCTGCAGCCCGCGGGGGGAGAGAAAGAACTCGATCGCCAGCACCCCGACGTAATCGAGGGCGGTCACCAGGGAGGCCGCCACCGCATGGGCCCTGGCCCTGACGGACTGCGGCACATGGGCCGGCGCCAGCACCCAGTCGCAGATCTGCCGGTGCTGGTGGGTCTCGACCAGGGGAAACAGGGTTACCGTGCCGTTGGCATCGCGGGCCACGGTGAGGGCCAGTTCCCGTTCGAAGGGCACCAGCTCCTCCAGGATCCAGTCCCGGGGATCGACCCGCATCAGCAGAGCCTCCAGGGAGGCCCGGTGCTGCAGCCGCTCGGTGCCGCGGCCGTCGTAGCCGCCGCAGGTGGCCTTGGCCATCAGCGGCAGTTCCAGTGGACCGGGGTCACCGCCGTCACCGACCACGTCGGCAAGATTTCGCCAGCGGGGGCAGGGCAGCAGCAGTTCCTCCAGCAGTTGCCGCTGGCGCCGTTTGTCCACCAACCGGGCCATGACGCTGGCCCCGGGCTGGAACTGCACGCCCTGGCTTTCCAGCTGCTGCAGGGTGGGCAGGTCGACCCACTCGTTCTCGAAAGCGATGCGCTTGCAGCGGGCCGCCAGCCGGTGCAGGGCCGCGGGATCGCCGGGCCCGCCGATCACGGCTCCGCCGGCGCCGGCCACGGCGGGGTCGGCGGGATCGGCGGCCAGCAGCTCGACGGTCAGCCCAAGGCCGTGGGAGGCCTCCACCAGCATGGCCGCCAGCTGACCGCTGCCGACGATCCCGAGCCGCTCCAAGCCTGCGCCGCCGCTACGACGTCAATCGTGACAGCTGCCCGGTCCCCCGCAGCAGTTGCTGCACCACACCGAGCGCCAGCACCAGCAGGAAGAGGGCGAGGCCGGCGGTGCAGGCGTAGCTGATCTCCAGCTCCTGGAATGCCAGGTCGTAGACGTAGTACACGACGGTGCGGGTGGCATCCGCCGGCCCCCCCTGGGTCATCAGGAAGACCTCTTCGAAGGTCTTGGTGGCGGCGATCGCCGACATCACCGCCACCAGCACCACGTAGGGCATCAGAAGTGGCAGGGTGATGTCGAGGTGCCGTCGCCAGCCGCGGCTGCCGTCCAGCTCGGCCGCTTCGTACAGATCGCCCGGGATGCCCTGCAGGCCGCCCAGAAAAATCACCATGTAGTAGCCGAGCCCCTTCCAGAGGGTCACGAGCATCACCGCCGGCAGGGCCAGGCGCGGATCGGTGAGAAAGCCCAGGGGTGGGAGGCTGCCGCCGCTGATGCTCCCGAGCCACCCGTTGATCAGCCCATTCTCGGCGTAGAGCCAGCGGAACGCGATGGCGGCCACCACGATCGACACCAGCACCGGCGTGTAGAGGGCGCCACGGATCCAGTGGATGCCCGGCAGGGCACGGTTCACCAGCAGGGCCAGCCCCAGGGACCCCAGCACGATCGGGGGCACCACGCCGCAGAGGTAGAGGGCGGTGGTGATCGACACCCGCCGGAACAGGGGATCGTCCAGCAGCCGCCGGACGTTGGCGAGGCCGATGAACACCGCCGGTTCCGACAGATCCAGGCCGGTGCGGGTGACGCTGAGACCGAGGGCCATCAACGCCGGCCCCAGCACCGTGAGCAGCAGGATCAGCAGGGCCGGCGCCAGGAACAGCCACGGCAGCAGGCGGGATCGCAACACGGTGGGCACGGCGGGATCGCCAGCATTGTGCGTGACCCGGTCACCTCGCCATACATTCGGTGGGTCTGCCCTCCCTTCCGGCCACCGTTGTGATTGAGACCTCTCCCTCCCTCATCACCGTGCCGGTGGATCTGGGGCCCAAGGCCTATCCGGTGCGCATCGGCCCGGGAGCTCTCGGCCAGCTGGGGGAGGAGATCCTGGCCCGCGGTTTCAAGCCCGGGGTGCGGGTGCTGGTGGTCACCAATCCGGATGTCGACGGTCCCTACGGCGATCGGGCGCTGCGCTCCCTGGAACGGTCGGGGTTCCGCAGCGAGCGGCTGGTGCTCGAGGCCGGCGAGGACCAGAAAACCCTGGCCACGGTCAGTCGCATCCATCAGGCGGCCTACGACCATCAGCTCGAGCGGGGATCGCTGATCGTCGCCCTCGGTGGGGGCGTGGTGGGGGACATGGCGGGCTTCGCGGCGGCCACCTGGCTGCGGGGCATCGCCGTGGTGCAGTTGCCCACCACCCTTCTGGCCATGGTCGATGCCGCCATCGGTGGCAAGACAGGGGTCAACCACCCCGGCGGCAAGAACCTGATCGGGGCGTTCCATCAGCCGTCGCTCGTGCTGGTGGATCCCTCCACCCTGGCCACCCTGCCGCCGCGGGAGCTGCAGGCCGGCATGGCAGAGGTGATCAAGTACGGGGTCATCGCTGATCCGGTGTTGTTCGAAGCCCTCGAGCGCCAGGGGGCCCTGGCCACCCTCGATGATCTGGGGCCTGCCCTGCTGGGGCAGATCCTGCGCCGATCGGCCACGGCCAAGGCTCGCGTGGTGGCGGCCGACGAGCGGGAGGGCGGCCTGCGGGCGATCCTCAACTACGGCCACACCCTCGGCCATGTGGTCGAGACGCTCACCGGCTACCGCCGCTACCTGCATGGTGAGGCGGTGGCGATCGGCATGGTCGCTGCCGGCATCCTCAGCCGTGAGCTGGGCCTCTGGAGTGGTGCGGAGGAGGAGCGACAGCGGCAGCTGATCGCCAGAGCCGGCCTGCCGCTGGAGGCACCACCCCTGGACCCCGAGGCGGTGCGTGAGTGCCTCCTGCGCGACAAGAAGGTGCGCGACGGCCGCGTCCGGTTTGTGCTTCCCACCCAGATCGGTGCCGTTGAGCTGCGCGATGACGTGCCCCTGGAGTCGGCTCTGGGGGCGCTCATGCAGACCACCCCGGCCAGATCCTGACCGCGCCGCCCTCCAGGGCGTCGGCCGGTTCGGTCTGGAGCAGCATCCAATGGAAGCCCCCGAGCAGATGGGGATCTACCAGCCGCAGCAGTTCTTCCCGTCGCTGCAGCCGCGTCGCCAGCGAACCCGCATCGGCGCCGGAGAGGGCCGAGAGTTCGGCCGCCAGCCCCAGGCCCAGCAGGGCTTCCCCCTGCAGGACCGAGCCATGCCAGTGCCAGCTGCTGCGGTCGGCGGCCAGGGCCATGGCGTCGAGGCAGACATGGGCGCTCAGATCCTGCCGGCCGGGTGCGCGCAGCAGATCGGCCCCCGCCCGCTGGCCCTGCACCGCCAGGAGGGTGCCGCCATCCCGCCAGGGGGCATAGAGCTGGCGTGCCGAGAGGGCGTAGTCGATGGCCAGCAGCCAGCCGCGTTCCAGGCCCCGCCGCATGCGCCGCAGACAGGGGGTCAGGGCCGGGCACCATTCGCTGGTCCAGCCCGGGGGGCGGCCGCCGCCATCGGCCGGCAGGCCCAGGGCGGCGAGCTGTCGCAGCAGGCTGGCCGAGAGCGGCGGGCCGGGCACCTCCTGCAGCCGGCCATCGCCATCCAGGCTCACCTGCAGCCGTCGCCAGCCGCCGTCGCCGAGCTGGAACCGCTCCACCGGCAGGGCATCGAAGAGTTCGTTGGCCAGCACCACGCCCTGGCGGGGGGGGGGCGCACCCTCCGCCAGCTGGGGCCAGCCGGCGTCGCTCAGCCGCTGCCGCTGGCGACGGCGCAGGGCGGGACTGGCTTCCTGCAGCACCAGCGTCAGCCGGTCCAGCCAGGGGGGATCCAGCCGTTCCAGGGCACCCCGCAGCTGAACCGCCAGGTCCCCTTCGCCCGGTCCCCATTCGATCAGCGCCAGGGGGCCGGCGTCCCGGTCCGCGAGCCCGTCGAACAGCGGCAGCAGCTGCCGCGCGAGCAGCTCGGCGAAGGCCGGACCCAGGGTCGGAGAGGTGACGAAGTCGCCTTCGCTCCCGAAGCGCACATGCCCGGCGCCGTAGTAACCGTGATCGGGATCGTGCAGAAGCCACTGCAGCAGCTGGGGCCAGCCGACGGGCCGCCCGCGCAGCCGCAGGCGCTGCTCCAGCCAGCCATCGGCGGAGGGGCGGGTCACGGGCGCATCACGGATCAGTGAAAATGCATCCTTGCGTGTTGCCCCTGCCGTCCATGTTGCGTCGCCTGCTGGTGCTGACGGCCCTTGTGCTGGGGCTGCAGGCCCTCTGGCCGGCGCCGGCGGCGGCCTACGACAATCCCGATCTGCTGCCCGATCACCCCACGCCGGTCATTGACCTGGCCCGGGCCCTCACCGATCCCCAGCGGACGCAGCTGGAAGGGCAGCTGCAGGACTTTGAGGATCGCAGCGGCTGGAAGCTGCGGGTTCTGACCCAGTACGACCGCACGCCGGGCAAGGCCGTGCGCGACTTCTGGCAGCTGGATGAGCGTAGTCTGCTGCTCGTGGCTGATCCCCGCGGCGGCAACCTGCTCAATTTCAACGTCGGTGACGCCCTCTTCGCCCTGATGCCCCGCACCTACTGGGTGGAGCTGCAGACCCGTTACGGCAACCAGTACTACGTGCGCGACCACGGCGAGGACGGGGCCATCCTGGCGGCCCTCGGCGCCGTGGAGACCTGCCTGGATCGTGGGGGCTGTCAGGTGGTGCCTGGCCTGCCCCAGGAGCAGTGGCTGCTCACCCTGTGCAGTTCGATCCTGGGCGGCCTGATCGTGGGGGTGGTGGCCTATCCGCGTCAGCCGGATCGGCTGATCGCCTGGGGCTGGGTGCTGCTGCTCTCGCCCCTGTGGCTGATGCTGTTCGGAGTGTTCGGCGTCGCCCCGGTGGTGACCCGCACCCACGAGTGGCTTCCCCTGGCCCGCAACGCCCTGGGTTTTCTGGTGAGTGCGCTCGGGGCTTACCTGCTGGCCCAGTGGCGACTGCTTCCCCGGGAACAGGGGGACGGCAGCGCCTGAAACGACTCAGTTGTCCTGGAGACCCTTCAGGGCACAGTCGAGGCTGCCGTCCTGACAGGTTTCGGCCATCTTGGCCAGGGGGAGACGATTGCGCAGGCGCACGAGGTTGGCCTGGTAGAAGCGCTGCAGTTCTTCCAGGCGCTTGACGGGCTGGCCGTAGTAGCTGGCGCCGCGCAGGGTTGGGAAGGACGCCCACTCGGGGGCCAGCAGCGCCGCGAGCTCGGCATTGAGCTCACCACGATCGGCGAGAGGCAGGGCCCCCCGGCGCGCGATCAGGTAAAGGGCCGCCTGGTCCTGCACCTGCGGACCGAAGCCCACGAGGTTCATGGCGCGGGTGACGAGTCCCCAGGTGGCTGGCATGAACTGGTAGGCACCGGCGGCGGCGCTGGCATAGCCAGTTGTGTAGTTGACCCGGTCGGGATGGCGGTCAAGGCTGGACATCAGGCTTCCGCCGAACATCACCCGATAGCCAAGATCGGTGCCTTCCTTCCAGGTTCCTTCGGCGTAACGGATGGTGTTGAGCAATGCCCGCCGCTCAGGGGTGATGGCGAAGTAGCGAGGCATCGCCGGGAAGCCCGGGAAGGTGAGGCGAGGCAGGCTGAGCTGGGCCACCGAACGGTCGTCGACACGAGAGGGGTCCGCCTGGGTGGTGATGCGGGGTTCGCTGGCGTGGGCCTGCATCACCGGAGAGGCGGAGATCAGGACGCTGCCGCAGAGGGCGAGGGAAAGAACTGAGTGGTTGCGGTCTCGGAAGGATCGGATGAAAGACGGAACCTTCGACGTCATACGCAGAGCACAAAATAAGCCGCTCACGATTTCTCCTGAAACGGACGGCACAAATATGCCCATCAATGGGACCGGCGAGAAAATAAATCAGACAGATTAAAAATCGTCCACCGTCCATTGACCGCCACAGGTGAGGATGTGACTGCCCCTGATTTGATGGCTTCTCGTCAACCTGGAGGTGCCACTTTTTCGCGGTTTCGGTATCTTTCAGGCGAGGAGTGTCGATAGCCGTAATCCGCTTCGGTCGCCTGACTTGAGCCGCTCAGCCCTTGTGCCCCAGGGTTTCTGGCGCTGATCAGCGTGGCGTCGTCTGTTCGATTTGGGGTGATCGGTCATGATTTCTGCGCTTCTTGGCGTCAGTCGCCGTGGAAGCTGCCTGCGGTATCGGCCGCGACGGACTGACGTGCGATCGAGCAGCAATCTCTGCTCGAGAGGCTCGCTGGTCGTGTTGTCCAGCGCATCTGTGCCGGATCGTCAGCTGCCGAGCGTCGCTGGCTGTGTCGCCTGTCTCACGGCAGGGGGCACCAGTGGGTGGCGAGCCAGGCCGCGGCCTGTGCGGCGCCATCGCTTGCCAGAGGCTGCCCCAGGGGCGGGGCCAGGGGGCGGTCAAGGCCCCAGTCGCCGCTGCTGAATCGCTCGCGGCTGAGGATGCGGTGCCAGCCATGGCGTTGCAGGCCCTCCAGCAGCACGGCCGCCTCCGCGAACTGGGAGCGCTCGACGGCCACGATCCCCACGTTCTGGGCGAGGGCCTCGCAGAAGGTGCTGTACCCGGGTTTGGTGATGACCAGTTGGCAGATCGGCAGCACGTCCAGGGGGCGCAGGTCGGACGGCACCGGGATCAGGTTGGCGGCCTCGGGCAGCCGCCGGTCGCATACCAGGAAGCGCCAGTCGGGCCAGCGGGCCGGCAGGGCCGGATCCAGGGTCAGGCCCAGTCCGCCGAAGCTCAGCAGTGCCGTTCGCTCCCGGGGATGGTCGTGCCCCAGCCGCCGTCGCAGCTCGTCGCTGCCGAGGCGGGGGGTGCCGCTCTCGCCACCGATGGCCAGCTGGGGCAGACCCCAGTCCATGGACAACGGAAACGGGCAGCGGATCAGCGCCTGACCGCGGCGGTAGAGACGCCGGCAATGCTCCACCCACGGGGCGAAGGCCCCACCGAGGTCGGCATAGATGGCATCCCAGCCGAAATTGCCGTGCCAGACCACCGGAATCCCCAGGGATTCGGCGAGCAACACCGCCGCCGGTGGCATGTCGGCGATCACCAGGCCGCGGCCACCGTGGGCGGCCAGCCGGGGTTCCAGCCAGGCTCGTTCCTGTGCCAGCTGCGCCGGCAGGGTCTGTTCCAGCTCGGCCAGGGCGGCCAGGGTGGCCGCCGGATCGCTGCCCAGGGCATCGGCCTGGCGCACCCCGACATCCCAGACGCAGGAACGATGCAGCCAGGGCCCATCGCCGAGGGTCTGAAGGAGCAGGTCGTGGGGCAGTGCTGTGGAGAGGACCAGTTCGATGTCGTGGCGGCGCCGCAGCAACTGGCGCAGCAGGGCCCCCATGCGGGCCCCATGGCCGAAGCCATGGCTGCTGATGCAGGCGACGATCAGCATGCGACAGGCTCGCTGCTCAGCAGGTCATCCTGCGCCCGGACCACCCCTTCGCTGTCGTGCCAGCAGAGCCTCACGGCCTCGACCCGGCCGTCGGTGGTCAGGTCGACCCAGCTGAACTGCCGCACCGGACGGCCACTGTCGTCGTGGCCATGGCGGGGAACGCAGGCCGCATTGAAAAAGATGGTTCCCTGACCGTCACGCAGCAGCCGCCGCCGGGCACCACCGCTGCGCAGCCGATGGTGCATGTGACCGAAAACCACGAGCGGCACGGGCCGCTGGCGGCGGATGCGCTGCAGCGCCTCGCGCAGATCCAGATCCCCCCAGTCGAGGGCCGGTCGCTTCCAGTCGCGACCGCAGGGGTCGCTGGCGGCACTGCCCAGGCCGCTGGGGCCGCAGTGGGCCAGCAGCACCAGGGGCCGACCTTCCGGGGCCGCCAGGGCCGCCCTGCTGATGCGTTCGGCCGACTGCAGCAGATCGAGGGGGCCCCAGTGGGCCTGCACCGCCTGGGACAGATGGAAGCCACCGCCGGCACTGCCGGGTCGCCCCCCCACCACGGCCAGACCCGGTGGATCCAGCCAGCGGAGGGACCAGGGGCAGTGCAGGTCGCCGAGGGCCTGGTCCATGCGGGCCATGGTGCGGCCGCTGGCGTCGCGACCCGCGTCGTGGTTGCCGAGGATGCAGGCCGCCGGCAGGGGCAGGGATGCCAGGCGTCGGCCGAGGCGGCCATCGCCATCGGCCAGGTCGCCCACGAGCAGCAGGGCGTCCGGCTGCAGGCGGCGCAGCACCGCCTCGTCGTGGTCGTCCCACTGGCCGTGCAGATCACCGGCGATGGCCACTCGCAGCACGGGGGAGGGCAGGCGGAGTTCCTAGGGTGTGATCATCCTCCCGCGCCACGGTCCGTCGCGTGTTCGTCAGCACCGCCCCCACGGATCGCCTCGCCCGCATTCAGGCGCTGCGGCAGCAGCGGCGGGCGGTGATCCTGGCGCACTACTACCAGGAGCCCGAGATCCAGGATCTGGCCGACGTGATCGGTGATTCGCTGGAGCTGTCGCGGCGCGCCGCCGCCACCGATGCCGAGGTGATCGTGTTCTGCGGCGTGCATTTCATGGCCGAGACGGCCAAGATCCTCAATCCCGGCCGCACGGTGGTGCTGCCGGACCTGGCGGCGGGCTGCAGCCTGGCCGATGCCTGTCCGGCCGAGGACTTTGCCCGCTTCCGGGCCCAGCATCCCGACCACGTCGTGGTCAGCTACATCAATTGCTCGGCGGCGGTGAAGGCCCAGAGCGACCTGATCTGCACCAGCAGCAACGCCGTCGACCTGGTGCGGCAGCTGCCGCCCGACCGGCCGATCCTGTTCGCACCGGACCAGAACCTCGGCCGCTGGGTGCAGCGGCAGAGCGGCCGCGCCCTGACCCTCTGGCCTGGCAGCTGCATCGTCCACGAGACCTTCAGTGAAGAGGCCCTGCTGCGGCTGAAGCACGAGCATCCCGACGCCGAGGTCATCGCTCACCCCGAATGCCAGCCCCATCTGCTCGATCTCGCCGATTTCATCGGCTCGACCAGCGCCCTGCTCCGCCATGCAGCCAGCAGCTCCGCCGGCAGGTTTCTGGTGCTCACCGAGCCCGGCATCCTGCACCAGATGCGCCAGCGGCTGCCGGACAAGACCTTCCATGAGGTGCCCGGGGCTGACGGCTGCAGCTGCAATGCCTGCCCCTACATGCGGCTCAACACCCTGGAGAAGCTGGAACGCTGCCTCGAGACCCTCAGCCCGGCGATCGAGCTCGATGAGGACCTTCGCCTCAGGGCCCTGGCCCCGATCGAGCGGATGCTGGCCATGAGCCGCTGAGGTCAGTAGCTGTAGTTGGCCACGAAGAGGCTGGTGTCGTCGGAGGGCTCGCTGCCGGCGCTGTACGCCCCGCGGCTGGCGGCACCGTTGGCCCGGGCCCGGGCCAGCAGAGCGGCCTGGCCGGCTGACCGGTCGTGGCCGCCCCAGTGCTTGAGACACGAATGCTGCAGAGCCCGGCCGAAGGAGAAACCCAGATGCCACGGTGCCGAGCCCTGGGCGGCGGCTTCGTTGATCGCGTTCAGGCAGAGGCTGGCGTCCTCTTCGCTCAGGCCGCCGGACAGGAACAGGATCGCCGGCACCGCCGCCGGCACCGTGCGGCCCAGGGTGCGCACGGTGAACTCACCCACCTCCTCGGCGCTGGGCTGCTGGGGGCAGTCGGCCCCGGCGGTGGTCATGGACGGCTTGAGCAGGCTGCCCTCGAGGTGGACACCGTGCAGCCCCAGGGCCTCGTAGACCGTTCGGAGCACCCATTCCTGCACCGAAGCCGTGGTGGCGATGTCGTGGTCCCCGTCCATGAGGATCTCGGGTTCGACGATCGGCACCAGACCCTGCTCCTGCACCGTGCGGGCGTAGCGGGCCAGTCCCCAGGCGTTCTCGCGCACGGCCAGCTCGCTCGGGCAGCCGTCAGCGCTGATGCGCAGCACGGCCCGCCATTTGGCGAACCGTGCCCCCTGGGCGTGGTAGCGGGCCGCCCGTTCGGCCAGGCCCCGCAGGCCGGTGCACCAGGTTTCGCCGCTCAGTCCCCCCGCCAGGGGCTCAACGCCGAGGTCAACCTTGATGCCAGGGACGATGCCCCGGTCCCGGAACAGCTCGACGATCGGCGGGCCCTCGCTGCCATCGGCGTTGACACTCGTCTGGAACAGGGTTTCCTCGTAAAGGATCACGCCGCTGATGTGCTGCTCGATGCCATCGCAGCTGGCCAGCAGGCTGCGGTAGGCGCGGCGGTTCTGCTCGGTGTTCTCGAGCCCGATGGCCGCGAAGCGCTTGCCGATGGTGCCGGTCGATTCATCGGCGGCCAGCAGGCCGCTGCCCGGGGCTGCCAGGGCTGCGGCGGTGGCTTCGAGGTCGTCGCGGAAGTGCTCCAGGGCCATGGCGGTTGGCACGGTGACTGCCAAGGGCTAACCAGCCGCCCTGCGAACGTCAACGGATCAGCCGATTGGCTAGAAGACGACCGCCGGATCCGTTCTGGATGCCCCTGCCCGCCGACGGCCTGCTGACCCTGACCCCCCAGGGGCTCTACTGCCGCGCCGCAGAGGCCTGGATCGACCCCTGGCGTCCGGTGCCCCGGGCGCTGCTCACCCACGCCCACGCCGACCATGCGCGCCCGGGCAGCGGCCGCTACTGGGCCGTGGCCAGCAGCGAGGGCATCCTGCGGCGGCGGCTCGGCAGCGGCATTGATCTGCTGCCGGTGGAGTACGGCCAGCGGCTGCGCATCGGCGAGGCGCGGGTGTCGTTCCACAGCGCCGGACATGTGCTCGGCAGCGCCCAGATCCTGGTGGAGGCCGGCGGCGAACGCTGGCTGGTGAGCGGTGATTACAAGCGCTGCGCCGACCCCAGCTGCCAACCTTTTGCCCCGGTGGGGGCTGATGTGTTCATCACCGAGGCCACCTTTGCCCTGCCCATCTACCGCTGGCGCCCCGGACGGGAGGTGGCGGCCGAGGTGCTGGCCTGGTGGCGGTCGGCGCCCGAACGCCCTTCCCTGCTGTTCGCCTATGCCTTCGGCAAGGCCCAGCGGCTGCTGGCCGAACTGGCGGCCCTGGGGGTCGCTGACGAGATCCTGCTGCACGGGGCTGTCGAGGCCTTGATGGACCCTTACCGCGAAGCGGGGGTGCAGCTCCCCCCCACCCGCTCGCTGGCGACCCTGGCCCGTGGGGAGTCGCTGGCCGGGCGGCTGGTGATCGCGCCGCCCGCGGCCCTGGGTTCGGTGTGGATGCAGCGCTTCCGCAGGCCCCAGACCGCCTTTGTGAGCGGCTGGATGGCGGTGCGCGGCGCCCGTCGGCGGCGCGGCGTGGACCGGGGCTTTGTGCTCTCGGACCATGCCGACTGGCCTGGGCTGCTGCAGACGGTGCGGGAGACGGGGGCCCGCCAGGTGTATGTGACCCATGGCCAGAGCGACAGCTTCAGCCGTTATCTGCGCGAGCAGGAGGGACTGGCGGCCGAGGGACTGGAGGGGGACTTCGTCGTGGAACGGGGGGATGAGGGGAATGAGAGCCTTCTGTCGGCTGTATGAGCAGCTGGACCGCACGACCGCCACGGGCGGCCGGGTGCAGCTTCTGGCGGCCTACTTCGCCACTGCCGTTCCGGTTGATGCTGCCTGGGCGCTGCACTGCCTGCTGGGGCGTCAGCGTCGCCGGCTGATCACCGGCCGTCGTCTCCGGCAGATCTGTCTGGAGGGATGCGGGCTGCCGGCCTGGCTGGTCGACGACTGCCATGCCCAGGTGGGGGATTCGGCAGAGACCGTCGCCCTGCTCTGGAACCGACGTCGGTCGGACCCCGCCGACGGCCGCGCGGCTGAGCCGTTGCACGTCTGGATGGAGCAGATCCTCCCCCCCCTGGCGACGGTCACCAGGGGGGGGCAGACCGAGGATCCATCCCAGGCCGCCGCCGTGCAGGACCTCTGGTGCGGGCTCGACCGGGCCGAGCTGCTGGTGGTCAACAAGCTGCTCAGCGGCGGCTTCCGCGTGGGGGTGGGGCCCGGGCTGGTGCTGCAGGCGCTGGCGGCCAGCAGCGGCCTCGAGGTGCCGCTGCTGCAGCATCGGTTGATGGGCGGCTTCGTTCCTTCGGCCGCGGCATGGCGGGATCTGCTGGCCCCCCCCGGAACCGGCGGGCCCGTGGCCAGCTGCCCCTATCCCTTTTTTCTGGCGTCTCCGCTGGAGCAGCCCGACGACGGCACCGCCCCCCTGCCGGGGCCCCCCGACGCCTGGCTGGTCGAATGGAAATGGGATGGCATCCGCGGTCAGCTGATCCACCGCGCCGGCCAGACGTTTCTCTGGAGCCGCGGCGAGGAGCTGATCAACCCGGCCTTCCCCGAGCTGGTCGCCGCCGCTGCCTCTGCGCTGCCGGGCGGCACCGTGCTCGACGGCGAGGTGCTGGTGTGGCCCTCGGGTGCGACCCAGCCGGCCCCCTTCCATCAGCTGCAGCGGCGCCTAGGCCGCAAGGCGCCCGCCGCGCGGCTGCTGGCGGACTGCCCGGCGGCCTTCGTGGCCTACGACCTGCTGGAGATGGGCGGCGACGACTGGCGCCAGCGTCCCCTGAGCCAGCGGCGGGCCGCCCTGCAGGAGCTGCTCGCGACACCATCGCCGCTGGCGCAGGACACCCCCGCCGGGCGTCTGCGTCTTTCGCCCGCCCTGTCCCTGGCGTCCTGGGACGACCTGGAGCCCCTGCGCCAGCAGGCTGCCGCAGCGGGTGCCGAGGGGCTGATGCTCAAGGACCTCGGGTCGGCTTACCAGGCCGGCCGCCGCCGCGGCAGCTGGTGGAAGCACAAGCGCGAGCCGTACACCCTCGATGCCGTGCTGCTCTACGCCCAGGCCGGCAGCGGCCGTCGCGCCAACCTGTACACCGATTACACCTTCGGCCTCTGGGATGGGGACCCGGCGGCCGAGGGTGGGCTCCAGCTTGTGCCCTTCGCCAAGGCCTATTCGGGCCTCGACGATGACGAGATCCGCGAGCTGGATCGCTGGATCCGCCGCCATACCCGCGAACGCTTCGGGCCCGTGCGGGCCGTGGAACCGCTGCAGGTGTTCGAGCTGGCCTTCGAGGGGCTGCAGCCATCCGGTCGCCACAGAAGCGGCATCGCCGTGCGCTTTCCCCGGATCGGCCGCTGGCGCCGCGACAAGCCCGTCGCCGAGGCCGACAGCCTGGCCAGCGCCCGGGCGCTGCTGGAGCACGCCCCCGATGCCGGTTGATGCCGCAGCCCCGCCGGGGGCGCCCCGCGACCCCCGGCTGGCGCCGGTGGAGGACTGGTTCCGCCGGCGTGGCTGGCGGCCCCTGCCTTTCCAGCGCCGTTGCTGGCAGGCCTATCTGGCCGGCGAGGACGGCCTGATCCAGGTGCCCACCGGCTCGGGCAAGACCTATGCCGCCGTCATGGGTCCCATCGCGCAGATGCTGGCGGCCCCTCCGCCCGGGGAGCCGGCCCTCCAGCTGCTGCTGCTGACGCCGCTGCGGGCCCTCAGTCGGGACCTGGCCGTGGCGCTCCAGGAGCCCATCTCGGCCATGGGCTGGCCCCTGCGGGTGGGCCTGCGCACCGGCGACACCACGGCCGGCGAGCGGGCCCGCCAGAAGCGCCGGCCCCCCGAGATCCTGATCACCACGCCCGAGTCGCTGGCCGTGCTGCTGGCGTCGCCCGACGCGCCCGCCCTGTTCGGCCGGTTGCGGGCAGTGGTGATCGACGAATGGCATGAGCTCATGGGCAGCAAGCGCGGCACCCAGACCGAGCTCTGCCTCAGCTGGCTGCGCGCCCTGCGGCCCGATCTGCGCACCTGGGCCGTGAGCGCCAGCCTCGGCAACCCGGAGGAGGCCGCCGCCACGGCGGTGGGGGACGGGCGCCCCGCGACCCTGGTGCAGGCCCCGCTGAAGCGGCCCCTGGCCATCCGCACCCTGCTGCCCGACAGCATCGATGGCTTTCCCTGGGCCGGCCACCTGGGGCTGCGAATGCACGACCGGCTGGTGGGGGCCCTCGATCCGGCGGTGTCGACCCTGATCTTCACCAACACCCGCAACCAGGCCGAGCAGTGGCACCAGTGCCTGCGCTGGGCCTGCCCCGAGATGGAGGGCCGTCTGGCCCTGCACCACAGCGCCATCGACCGTGCCGAGCGCGAGCGGATCGAAGACGGTGTCAAGGGCGGCGCCATCCGCTGGGTGGTCTGCACCAGTTCCCTTGACCTCGGCGTCGACTTCCAGCCCGTCGAGCGGGTGGTGCAGATCGGCAGTGCCAAGAACCTGGCCCGCCTCCTGCAGCGGGCCGGCCGGTCGGGCCATTCCCCCGGCGGTCGCGCCGAGGTGCTGTTTCTGCCTACCCATGCCCTCGAACTGCTGGAGGTGTCGGCCATGCGCCGTGGCCTGGCCGGGGGGCTGGTGGAACGGCGGCGGCCGCCAGGGCTGCCCCTCGATGTGCTGCTGCAGCACCTCACCGGTCTGGCCTGTGGACCGGGCCTCGATCCCGAGCGGGAGTGGCAGGTGGTGCGGGGCTGCCGCAGCTACCGCCACCTCAGCCGCCAGGACTGGGAGTGGTGCCTCCAGCTGCTGCAGGACGGCGGTGCCTGCCTGGGGGCCTATCCGCGCTTCCGCAAGCTCGAAGCCGACGGTCCGCTGCTGCGGGTGAGCGATCCGGCCATTGCCCGGCTGCATCGCCTCAACATCGGCACCATCACCGCCGACCAGGCCGTCACGGTCAGGCTGCAACGGGGAGGTGTGCTGGGCCACGTCGAAGAGGCCTTTGCGGCTCGCCTGCGGCCGGGTGATGTGTTCGTGTTCGCCGGCCGCAGCCTGCAGTTCGTGCGACTGCGGGAGCGCACCGCCGTGGTCACGGCTGCCCGCGGCCGCAGCACGACCGTTCCCGCCTGGGCCGGTGGCCAGCTGGCCCTCTCCGACCTGCTGGCCGACGGTCTGCGGCAGGAGCTGCACCGCTGCGCCACTGGTCGGCTCGATGGTCCTGAGCTGCGGGCCCTGCAGCCGCTGCTGGCCCGCCAGGACGACCTCTCCCGGGTGCCCGGGCCCGGCGACCTGCTGGTGGAGTTCGTGCGCAGTCGCGAGGGCAGCCACCTTTATGCCTATCCGTTCGAAGGGCGGTTCGTGCATGAGGGGCTGGGGTTTCTCTGGGCCTGGCGCCTGGCCCGCCGCCAGGCGGGCACGTTCACGGTCTCGGTGAATGACTACGGCTTCGAGCTTCTCGCCCCCCGGGGCTATCCGTTCGCCACCCTCTTCGACGCCACCCTGCTGGAGGACGGTGAGCTGGAGGCTGAACTCGAGGCGTCCCTGAACCTGTCCGAACTCTGCCGGCGGCGCTTCCGTGCCATCGCCCAGGTGGCAGGACTGGTGCCGGGACAGATCCCCGGTGGCGTGCGCCGTGGCGGCCAGCTGCAGCTCAGTGCCGCCTTGCTCTTCGATGTGTTCGAGCGCCACGAGCCCGGCAATCTGCTGCTGCGTCAGGCCCGCCGCGAGGTGCTCGACGAGCAGCTGGACCTGGGCCGCCTGCGCCGGTCCCTCGCGCGCCTCAGGGCCTGTCAGCTGCGGCTCGAATCCCCCCCCCGGCCGGGCCCCTTGGCCTTTCCACTGCTGGTGGAGCGGCTCAACAGCCGCCTCAGCAACGAAAGCCTGCTGGAACGGGTGCAGCGCATGATGGCCGAGGCCAGCCGCCAGGAGGCCCGGGATCCATGACCACGGCAGTTCTGGACTGGGGTGAGGAGCGACTGGAGATGCTCCCCGAACGGGCCCTGTGGCTGCCGCAGCGGCATTGGCTGCTGCTGGCCGACGTGCACCTGGCCAAGGCCGAGCACGCCCAGGCCCTGGGGGTGCCGGTGCCGAGCGACGGGGGCCGGGCCGACCTGGAGCGACTGGCTGGCCTGGGGCGTCGGCTGCAGCCGCGGCGCCTGTTCATCCTCGGGGACCTCGTCCACCACCCCAGGGCCGTGACAGCGGCCCTGGAGGAGCAGCTGCGCCGGACCCTCACAGACCTGGCCTGTCCGGTGACCTGGATTGAGGGAAACCATGACCGCCAGCGTCCCCTGGCGGGGCTGCGTGGGGAGGTCTCCCAGCGGCGGGGCGGCCTCTGGCTCAGCCATGCGCCTGAGGTACCCCCACGCGGGGATTGGCTGAATGTCTGTGGTCATGTCCACCCTGTGGCTGTTCTTGCAGGCGCCGCGGACCGTCTTCGCTTACCCTGTTTCGCGCTTGTGGAGCATCCGCCGCGTCTGGTTCTGCCAGCATTCGGTTGCTTGACTGGCGGCCAACCAGCCTCGGGGATTGCTGCTCAATGGGTCGTCGCCGACGGGTCAGTGCTGAGATGGCCCAGCCCGCGACGACGCTGGCCACGGTCCCTGCCCCGGCGTCATCGCGGCGGCGGCGGCGGGCCATCCTCCGCTCCGGAGATCCCGTCCCCGCCGGCGGCGCCCGGGTGATCCCCCTGCGGCGCCGGGGTCGGCGCCGCCGCTGGGTCTTCTGGTCCCTTGTCGGGCTGCCCGTCGCACTCTTCACGTTCTGCGTCGCCATTGCACCGAGCCATCGGCCGGTGTCCCCCGGCTCCCCCGCTGCCCTCACCGGCGGGGCCTCGGTCGATGAGAAGTTCCGCTACCTCCCTGATCCGGAGGTGTATGCCCTTGACTTCGACCCCCGCAAGGTGCGCTTCGGCCTGCTCGAGGGATGGGACCGGGAACAGGAGGCCTACGGAGACACCTCGGCCCTGGCCTTCGTGTCGGGGCCGATGTACGAGCGTTACACCGACGCCCCCGGTCAGGAGGTGACCGTTCCGCTGGGGGATATCAAGCTGGGGGATCGGGTCTGGCGCGGCCGCAACCGCACGGCGTCACGCCAGCGGGCCTTCATCGGTATCACCCACGGCGGCCGCATCGACTTCGGCTACGGCGAACTCACCCCCGAACGGGAGGGGGAGTACGACACCTTCATCGGCGGTCTGCACGCCCTCTACAACGACCTGCAGCAGCCCCCCGGCGACTACCGAGGCGCCTACAGCGTCAGCATGGGCCAGCAGATCCGCTACTTCCTGCCCAGGATCCGCATGGTCATGGGCCTGCGCAGCGACGGGCGACTGGAGGTGTTCATGAGCCGCGACGGCCTCACCCTCGAGCAGACCGAAGACATGGCCCGCCGCCGCGGCCTGGTGGCGGCCTACATGCCCGACCACGCCTCCAAGAGCCGGTTCATCATCCCCGGCACCAAGGGCTTCAGCGAAGAAGACGCCAACTGGATCAGCGGCGGCGCCACCAGCTTCGTGCATGTGCCTTACATGCTCCGGCTCGAACCGCGTCCGTTCTTCCTGCAGGGGGATCTGCTGGCCAACCTCACCCCCCTGATCCGCTCGTCGGGCTGCAGCAACCCCGTCAGTTGCGGCGTGCACCTGGGGGGTCGGGTCATGGACCGTGCTCTGGCCGGCTTCAACCGCCTCATGGAGCGGGGGGTGGTGCCCCTGGCCCGCATGGTGTGGCGACCCTCCACCGGCCCGTCGCCGACCCGCTCCCCGGCCGCGGCTCCGCTGCGGGAGCCGCCGATCACGGCCGATCCCGCCCGGGCCCTGCAGACGCGACCCCAGCCCACCAGCCTGCCGGCGGAACGTCAGCCCGCCGATCGCCAGCCGGTGGCCCCGGCGCCGCTGCCACCGGATCTGCCGGCACCCGAGGTGGTGCCTGACCGTTCCGGCCGCGGCAGCGATGCCGTTTACGACCCCGGTCTGCCCCTGGAGGGGGGCGCAGCTCCGGCGCCCGAATCCACGCCCGCACCGCCCCCGCCGCCGCAGCTGCCACCCGCTGCGGTCGCACCGCCCACGGCACCGCCGCCCGTGACGGCGCCACCGCCGGCCCCCGGGGCCTGAGGCGCCTTTCCGTCAGGCCTCCGCCAGGGCCCGCACCACATCGCCGCGGGTCAGAACCCCAACAGGGCGCTCATCAGCGTCGAGCACGAACAGCCTCTGGGTGCTGCGCTCATGCAGCAGCCGGGCGGCCGCCGGCAGGGGCAGATCCCCGCTGCAGCTGTGGGGCTGCCGGCCCATCACATCGGCCACCGAGGTGCCGAGCACCTGGTGAACCTCCTTGTCCCAGCTGAGGGGATTGCGAAGGTAGATGACCGCGTCGAGCAGCATCACGTAGGGACCCGGCTGGAAGCCGCTCTCGCGCACCATCAGGTCCTGTTCCGAGAGTTCGCCCACCAGCCGACCGTCGTCGTCGACCACCGGCAGCCCGCTGATGTGATGCTCGCTGAGCAGCTGCACCGCCTCCTGCAGGGGGGTGGCGGCTGTCACCGAGAGCACGGGCCGGCTCATCACCTCGGCCACCGATCGCTGCACCACCATGGGGTCATCCTGGTTGCTGGCATTCTGCAGCGCCCATGACCGGTCCGTCCCTGCGCCGCCTCGCCGACGGGCTCACTCTGCTGCGGGCTGGGCTGGGTCTGCCGCTGCTGCTCGTTCTGCAGGCCGGCTGGGGGTGGATGGGCTGGATGCTGCTGCTGGCCGGTGCCCTCACCGATGCCGCCGACGGCTGGGTGGCGCGCCGGGCCGGCGGCGGCAGCGCCTGGGGGGCCCGCCTGGACCCCCTCAGCGACAAGCTGCTGGTCTGCGCACCCCTGCTGCTGCTGGCCGCCGACGGTCGGCTGCCGCTCTGGGCGGTGTGGCTGCTGCTGGCCCGCGAACTGCTGATCACCGGCTGGCGACAGGACCGCCCTGGGGGAGGTCCGGCCTCGGCGGCCGGCAAGCTCAAGACCCTGGTGCAGGTGCTGGCGCTGCTGCTGCTGCTCTGGCCCGGTCCGGGCCAGGCCCTGGCCACTGCCGTGGGGCTGGCGGCCTTCTGGCTGGCCCTGGCCCTGGCTCTGCTGTCGGCCTGGGGCTATCTCAACCCGCCAGCAGGGTCGCATCCGCGCTGACATCCGGCGCTGCCGCCGGACGCAGGGCATAGTCCCGCTGGTGGCTGTCGGCAAGGGCCGCGGCCAGGTCGTACCGCGGACTCCAGGCCAGCTCACGCTCCAGCCGCTCCACCGAGGTGAGGAAGTGGCTGAGTCGCAGGGGGAAGGCCTTGCGGGCCTTGGGGTCAAGGTCGCGGGTGTCGAAGAAGCGCCGGTCGACGCTCGCCGGATCGACGCCACAGGCGCGGGCGGCGGCCTCCAGCAGGCCGAGCATGGTCACGCCCTGCCGGCCCGAGCAGTTGTAGATGCGGTTCGTGGCCGCATCCACCTCCAGACAGCGGGCCATGGCGAGGGCCAGGTCGTCCACGTGCCCCAGCTGGGTGATGGTGCTTCCGTCGCCGGGGATCGGCACGGGCAGGCGGTGCACGATCCGGTCGAAGAACCAGGCCTCGATCGGGTTGTAATTCCCGGGGCCGATGATGTAAGTGGGCCGGAAGCTGGTGAAGGGAATCCCCTCCCGGGCCAGCCAGGCTTCGGTCTCGGCCTTGCCGGCGTGGCGGCTGGCGGGGTCGGTGGCAGCCTCCTCGTCGAGGGGGAAGCTGGTGCTGTCGGCGTACACCCCCGCTGAGGAGACATAGACGAACCGGTGGGATGGAGCTCCCGTTCGGGCGACCACCGCCTGGCTGTCGGCCAGGGTGCGGCCGGAACTGTCGATGATCACGTCGAAGCGACGCCCCTCCAGGGCTTGCATCCCTTCGGTTGTGCTGCGATCGCCGGTCAGCGACTCGACGCCGTCGGGCAGGGGCTGGCGACCGCGGGTGAACAGCGTCAGGGCATGCCCCTGGGCCAGCAGCCGTGCCACCAGGGGAGGTCCGATGAATCGGGTGCCGCCCATCACCAGGATCTTCATGGAGCCAACGCGCCGGATGCGCCGCCATTCAACCCCCCGAAGGGGGGGCGGCGAGGCTGAAGGGAAGATGGAGCCAGCATTCCGGCGCCGATGGAGATCATCCCGGCCATTGATCTGCTCGATGGCCATTGCGTTCGCCTGCATCAGGGCGACTACGACCGCGTCACCCGCTTCGCCGACGACCCTGTGCGCCAGGCGCTGGAGTGGGAGCGGCAGGGGGCTCCGCGGCTCCACCTGGTCGACCTCGACGGTGCCCGCAGCGGTGAGGCCGTGAATGACGCGGTGGTGCGGGCGATCACCGCCGCCCTTGCCATTCCGGTTCAGCTGGGTGGTGGCGTGCGCAGCCGCGACCGGGCCGAAGACCTGCTGGCCTGCGGTCTGGATCGGGTGATCCTGGGCACGGTGGCCATCGAGCAGCCGGCTCTGGTCCATGAGCTGGCGGCTGCCCATCCCGGCCGCATCGTCGTCGGCATCGATGCCCGCGACGGACGGGTCGCCACCCGCGGCTGGATCGAGGAGAGCAGCGTCGAGGCCACGGCCCTGGCGATGAGCCTCGCCGACAGCGGTATCACCGCCATCATCAGCACCGACATCGCCACCGACGGCACCCTGGCGGGGCCCAACCGCGAGGCCCTGCGCGCCATGGCCGCTGCCGCTGCGCCGGTTCCGGTGATCGCCTCGGGCGGCATCGGTGATCTGGCCGATGTGCTCAGCCTGCTGGCCCTTGAACCGCTGGGAGTGCACGGGGTGGTCGTCGGCCGGGCTCTTTACGACGGCCGCCTCGACCTGGCCGAGGCGATCACCGCCGTGGGACCGGCGCGCTGGCAGGACCCGCCCGTCAGCTCCGACATTTCCATCGCCTGACACCGTCACCGTTCATGACAGCGTCAGCGTCCACGACCGTGGGGCCTTTATTTCTGCAGGGCAGATCACTGGACACAGGCTTAAACTGAAGCGAATTCTCGATATTCGCCGTTGCGCTCGTCAGCGCCGCCATCACCCCTGGACCCCACATCCTCGTCGTCCATCTCCCCCTCCCGTGGGCTTGAGGGCGCCTATCGAGACTGCCGTTCCCGGGGCCTGCGTCTCAGCCGCCAGCGCCGTCTGGTGCTCGAAATCCTGTGGCGCACCGGTGGTCATCTGAGCGCCCGAGACATTTTCGAGCAGCTCAATGCAGACGGCCGTCGCATCGGCCACACCTCGGTGTATCAGAACCTTGAATCCCTGCACGAGAACGGGGTGATCGAGTGCCTGGACCGGGCCGGCGGGCGTCTGTATGGCCATCGCACCGATCCCCACAGCCACCTCACCTGCCTCGAGAGCGGAGAAATCAGCGACATCGACATTCAGCTTCCCCCTGATCTGCTGCGGCAGATCGAGCTGGCCACCGGCTTCGAGATCGAGTCGTACAGCCTGCAGCTTCAGGGCAGGCCCCGGACTGCTCCGGCGTGAGGGCGGGGCTGCGGCTGCTGCTGCTCGCCCCTGCGTGGCAGCGGCAGGGTCTGGAGGCCTGGTTCACGGCCCGGCTGGCCGACCTCCGCCTGGTGAGCGAACCGACCCGCGACCTCGATCTCGTCCTGTGGGTGTTGCGCGGCGACGAGGCGCCGGGAACCATCGCCCACGATCTCGGTCTCGCCCGCGAGCGCTGGGGCCCGGTGCCCGTGCTCCTGGTGCTCTCGCTTGATCCTGCGGACCAGGCCGCAGGCTGGCTGGCCCTGCCAGTGGAGGGGCTGCTGCATCAGCCCAGCGCCGAGCGCATGCTCGAGGCCCTTGAGGTGCTGGCCGACGGGGGACGGCTCGTCGACCTGCCGGTCGCCCCCCCCACCGCGGCCGCAGCACCGCTGGAGGATGGTCTGGCGGCGCGGCTCCTGCGCAGCGGTCTGGCCGAGATCGCCGCCGAACGCCGCCGGCTGCAGGCCCTGGCCCGTCGCGGATCCCCCGGTTGGCTGTCCGGGCTGCTGTTGGCAGGGCGGCTGCGGGAGCTGGCGATGGCTGAACAGGTGCTGCGCCTGATCTGGCGCGTTCCGCCGGCTGCCCCCGTCCCCGATGTCGCCGGGGCAGCGGGTCCCCTGGTGGTTGCGGCTGCTCCCCTGCGGTACACCCTGCCGGACCGTCGGCCCCTCACCCTGCTCGCCCACCTCGACGAACGCCTGCGGGAGGGCTGTCGCGATCTGGAACTCGGCGACGGTGCCGCCCCCCTCCTGGCCCTGGAGGCCCTGCTGCCGGAGCAGCGCAGCCAGCTGCTGCAGTCGCTGCTGCACGAGTTCCGCCTGCTGGTCGACCGCCTGGCCGCCGAAGCCCCGACCGCCGTCGACGATCCCTGGCGGCTGCAGCAGTCGCGCCTGCGCCGGCGGGCGCTGCAGGGACTGCTGGGGGCCTACACCCGCCTGCCCCGGGAGGGAGAGCTGGTGTCACCGCTCGAGTTGCTGCAGGACGACCCACTGCTCGCCGAGGAGGATCCCGAACTGCCCGATCTCTGGCCCTGTCTGCAGGGGTTGCTCAGCGGTCGCCCCCTGCTGCTCAAGGGAACCCTCGTGGCACCGGATGAGCCCATCGCCCTGCTTGAGCTGCAGAGGCAGCTGAGCAACTGGCTCGTGCGCAATGCCGAGCTGATCGCCCGGCGTCTGCTGGAGGCCTCGGCGGCCTGGCCTGAGCTGCGCCGCGCCCTGCTGGTGGAGGAGCTGCTGGCAACCCGCGAACTGGAGCGGTTCCGCAATCGCCTCAATGCCCGTGACCGCTGGTTGGCGTTGGTCGAACGGCCGCGGGCGATCTTCGAGAGTCGGCGGCTGCTCTACGCCATCGAGAACCGTCGCATCGCCCCGCAGATGCAGCGCGAGATCCGCGACGCCGAGCTCAGGCGCCTCGGCCTCTGGCCCCAGCTGGTGACCCTGCTGCTGGAGATCCGCGATGCCCTCGCCCCCCAGGTGGCGCTGCTCCTCAACCGGCTGGGGCAACTGGCCGTGTTGCTGCTGACCCAGGTGCTGGGTCGCGCCATCGGTCTGGTCGGCCGCGGAATTCTCCAGGGGCTCGGCCGCGGCCTGCAGAATGCCACCACGCCACCGGAGCGCCCCTGACCCATGGCCCCCGTCCTTGCCCTGCTGCTGTCCGTGCTGATCGCCCTGGGGGGTGTGGGCCCTGCCTGGGCCTCCCGTGACAGCGACAGCTACGACGGCAACATCTTTGCCCTTTACGCCGGCAATGGTGCCCTTGTGCCGCCGCGGGTGACCCTGGCCGAAGCCCTCAGGGGAGAACGTCCGGTGCTGCTGGCCTTCTATCTCGACGACAGTGCGGCCAGCAAGGCCTTCGCTCCGCTGCTCTCCGATCTGCAGGGCCGCTGGGGTCGGGCGGTGGAGCTGATCGCCCTGGCGAGCGACCCCTACAGGCCCGATCCCTCGGCGTCGGCCGATGACCCCTCCCATTACTGGTCAGGGGTGGTGCCGCAGCTGCTGGTGATCGATGGCGAAGGGCGCGTCCGCTTCAACGGCCAGGGCCGGATCGACGAGGAGGCGGTCGAAGAGGCCCTCGCGGCGGTCACCGGCCTGCCGGCGGCCGGTGACGGGACCCGCCGCCGCACCCAGAGCTTCAACGAGTACAACAGCGAGGTGGTGTCCTAGGGAACGGCTCAGATGAGCTTGCCCAGGAAGACATCACCGAAGTCGTGATCGAAGAGGTTGGCCGACATCGCCGCGAGCTCATCGTCCGAGCGGCCGGCCAGCCGATGCAGGTGGTGGCGCACCAGGCTCGGTTTTGACACCTGATGACCATGCTCGGCCGCCAGCCGCACCAGCTCGTCGTGGCTGCGGGCCGCCCGCACCTTCTCGGAGAGGGCAAGGTTGCGGCGGGCTTCGTTGAGGAAGAGATCCAGGTTGGCCTGGCTCATGGGATCTGTGGCGCTGACACCGCACCCTTAGCGCCTCCGGATGAAGATCACAGGTCGGGTCGGCGCTGTGACCGTGACGCATCCCCATGACGATCCAACTGCCAGAACTGCCTTCCCCGTGGCTGGCGGCCCTGGTCTTCGGCCTTTCGGCGTCCGCCGTCATCGGCAACGACGCCGTTCAGACCCTGGGTCCGTTTCTGAGCAGCAACCGCGACCGCACGCCCCGCTGGTTGCAGGGTCTGTTCATCGGTGGGTTGCTGGTGCTCGTGCTGCTGCTCGGGTGGTGGCGGGGTGACGGCGATCCCAGCTGGGGGCGCCTGGCCTCCATCCCGCCCCCCGGCCGACTGGGCTGGATCGATCTGCTGCCGCCGCTGGCGGTGCTGGGTCTCACCGCCTGGGGGGCACCGGTCAGCACCACGGTGCTCCTGCTCGCCGCCGTCGCTCCGGCCGCCGGTCGCGATCTCGTGCTGCGCTCGTTGCTTGGGTACGGCCTGGCCCTGGCCGTTGCGCTGCCTCTGTATCTGTTGCTGGCCGGTCGGCTGGAACCGTTGCCGTCCTCCCCGACCTCAGGCCGATCTCCGACCATCCCTCCGGCCTCCTCCTGGTGGCCCGCGTTGCAGTGGCTGGCCACAGGCTGGTTGTGGATTCAGTGGCTGATCCAGGACCTGGCCAACATCTATGTGGTTCTGCCCAGACGGCTGGAGGTCGGTCCGCTGGTCCTCAGCCTGCTCGCCCTGTTGCTGGCCGTGGCGGTGCTGCTGCTCGGCCGCGGTGGGCCGGTGCAGGCCATCGTGGAGGGCAAGACGAACAGCCACGACCGCCGGTCGGCGACCGTCATCGACCTGGTCTATGGCCTGATTCTGTTCGGGCTGGGCCGCTGGAGCCCCCGCCCCCTCAGCACCACCTGGGTCTTTCTGGGGCTGCTGGCGGGACGGGAACTGGCCCTGGCCTGGCGGCAGCGTCCCCCACCATGGCGGGCCACCGGCCGGCTGCTGACCGGGGATCTGGTCAAGGCCGGGGCCGGACTGACGGTGAGCCTCGTTCTGGCCCTGGTTCCGGGTCGCTTGTCAGCGACCGGTTCCGCTGCCCATCCTGGGATGCTGCCCGGGTCCGATGCTGCGCCGCTCGCCGCCCCTGCGGCAGAAACCCTGGAATCTGGCCGCCCTGCTGCTGGTGCTGCTGACATCGCTGCTGATGCTGCTGGCGGTGCTGTCGGTGCAGACCCAACCCCTGGTGACCCGCGACAGCCTGCATCTCACGGCCACCCCCCAGCGGCTGGGCCTGGCCCGCGGCGAGCGCCCCGACTCATTGCTGCTGCGTGACCCTGAGGTGCTGCGTCGGGGCAGCGCTCCGGGGGGGGATCCGCCGGGAGGCGATGTGTTGCAGGTGACGACAGGGGTTTATGCGGTGAACATCACAGCGATTGATCTGCGGGTGCCGTCGTTCGCGAGCACCGGCTATGTGTGGTTCCGCTGGGATGGGCGCGTGCAGCGCTACCTGGAGGAGCATGATCTCAAGCTCTGGCAGGTCATCACTCCGGTCAACCTGCTCGATATTCCCCAGACGGCCGATGCTGTGTTCCAGCCGATCGGTGTCGATGCGCCGATCCGACGGGATGACGGCAGCTTCTACCAGATCGTGGCCTACAAAGGAAGCTTTTACATCGATCGCGCCGATTTCCGGCGTCATCCCTTCACGCGACTGAGTCTTCCCCTGCTGCTGGAGGCCGACGACATCGAGCTTGATTACAAAGCCTTCCGGCTTGTGCCGGACCTGCAGGGAAGTGGCGTCGGTCAGTTTGTCGGTGTCAACACCGGCTGGATGAACCAGGGCTGGAATCTCGCCGAGTATCGCCATCACTACGCCACCAACTTCGGTTTTGGAGGGGCTGCGATCAATTACAGCCAGCTGGCCTTTGATGTCATTTATGGCACGTCTGCCTGGTCGTCCTTCTGGAAGCTGCTGGTGCCGTTGATGGTGGTGATGGCGATGGTGGTGGGCGCCACCAAGATGGATCCCGCCCAGTGGGAGGTACGGCTCACCATGCCGGTCACGGTGCTGCTCACCCTCGTGTTTCTGCAGCAGTCCTACAGCAGTGAGCTGCCGCCACTGCCGTACCTCAGCTTCATCGACGAGCTGTATGTGGTGGCCTACTCCCTCACCCTGCTGTCGTTTGTGCTGATGCTCTGGGGATGCCGGCGCTACTACCGGGCCCTGGAGATTGAGGATGAGAACCTGCGCAGGCAGGTGCTGCAGCGGCTCGACCTCTCAGATGATTCCTGGCCGGCGGCCGTGCTCCTGGCCGGCCTCGTCAGTGGGGTGATCTGCTGGTTCAGCTGATGGGCCGATCAGCCCGGCGCACAGCGTCCAGAGACGGCTGGCCCTGACCTCGTCGTTGGCCTCCTCGCTGGGTTCTGCCGGCGCGAACCGCAGGCGTCCTGGCCCCTCCACCCGCTGGCTCCAGTACTGGAAGCCGGGGGTGCCGTGTTCTGGGCCCGAGGCAAGGGCGGCCAGACGCTCACCGGCCCGTTCAGGGGTGGCGGTGACCCGCAGCAGATCCCTCGCCACCAGGGCGAAGAGGGCCTGGCCGACGGGGTTGTGACCACGGCTGTGGCGGAAGAACCCCCCCTGGCCCCTGGGGATCACAAGGCCGGGGCTCCAGGCGATCACCGGCATCGGCGTGCCTGCCGCCTGCAGTCGCCTGGCCAGTTCCCTAGCCAGCAGCATGTTGGCCAGTTTGCTGTCTTTGTAGGCCTTCTCGGCATGGAAGGGCGACTGGCTGTCGATCATGGGAGCCCCGGGCCCGGCCTCGAGGCCGCCCAGATCACCGAGCCCCGCGGGCGGGCCCACCCGCCCCCCGGGGGTGGTGGGATCGTGCACCTCCGAGGCGGTGATCACCACCCGCGGGTGCTGTCCGCGCCCGAGCAGCGGCAGCAGCCGTTCCAGCAGGCACTGGTGGGCGAGCTGGTTGACCGCGAGCGTCAGCTCGAATCCCTGCGCCGACCAGCGCGGTTCCCGGGCGCCTGCGTACTGGAGCCCGGCATTGAGCACCAGGCTGTCCAAGGGTTCGTCCCGCTCCAGAAGGAGCCCGGCCAGCTGATGCACTGCGTCCAGGTCCGCCAGGTCGGCCACGGGGGTCTGGCTGGGATCCAGGTCAAGGTGCCGTGCCAGGGCTGCTGCTGTGGCGCCATCGCGGCAGGGCAGCAGCAGCCGGTGCCCGGCCTCACGGAGGGTGAGGGCCGCTGCCCGACCGATGCCCGAGCTGGCACCGGTCAGCAGGATCCGCCGCCCCGCAGCGGCGCTGGTCATGCCGCCACGGCGAGCTGGAAGGCCTCACGGTCGGCGGGGTTGCCGCCGAACACCTGGCAGAAGGCCTTGATCACCCGGTCGCCCGAGTCCACCGCCTCGAGGGGGTCCTTGCGCAGGCGGTGCCGCAGGCAGCAGGCGGCCACTCGGGCGACGTCGTCCTCGCTCACTTCCGGCCGGCCCTCATAGGCCGCCAGGGCCCGCGCCGCCCGGTTGGTCACGATATCGCCCCGCAGGCCATCCACCTCCAGGGTGCCGCAGAGTTCAGCGATCTTCAGCCGCAGCTCCTGGTCCAGCTCCACGGTGGCCAGCCGCTCCTGGGCGGCCACCACCTGCTGCTGCAGCTGTTGCTGGTCGGCCGTCAGTTCCGCCAGGAAGGCATTGGGATCAGCGTCGAAGCGACTGCGAAGGTCAACCACCTGCACCCGCTGTTCCGGATCCCGGACGGTGCGGACCTCGACACTCATGCCGAAGCGGTCCAGCAGCTGGGGCCTCAGCTCCCCCTCCTCGGGGTTGCCGGAACCGATCAGCACGAAGCGAGCGGGGTGGCGCACCGACACGCCCTCCCGCTCGACCGTGTTCCAGCCCGAGGCAGCGGCATCCAGCAGCACATCCACCAGATGGTCATCCAGCAGGTTGACCTCATCGACGTAAAGCAGGCCGCGGTTGGCCCGTGCCAGCAACCCGGGTTCGAAGGCCCGCACCCCTTCGCTCAGGGCCCGCTCGATGTCGATCGTCCCGCAGAGACGGTCCTCGGTGGCGCCGAGGGGCAGGTCGACCATCGGCACCTGCACCATGGCTTCGGTCAGGGATTCCCCCTGGTCCAGCCGCTCGCGCACCTCGTCGCCCTGCAGGTCGGGGTCGGAAGGGGAGCTGTTGTAGGGGTCGCCGGCGACCACCGGGATCTCCGGCAGCAGGTCGGCCAGGGCCCGGATCGTGGTGCTCTTGCCGGTGCCCCGGTCGCCCATGATCATCACGCCGCCGATGCGCGGATCGATGACGTTGAGCAGCAGGGCCAGCTTCATTTCCGCCTGGCCCACGATGGCGGTGAAGGGGTAGACCCTGCGCTTGGCGGCCTGAGTCACAGAAGAGGGGCGTCAGGATCCGGATTGTTTCACAGGCGCCACCGTCAGCACCGGCACCGGGGTGATGTCGGCGGGAATGATCAGCCGCACCCGCAGGCGGCGCCGCTCTCCCGGGGCCAGGCTGACGGTCGTGAGCGATTCCCCTGCCTCCCCCTGGCGGCGCACCAGGTGCAGGAACCGCCGGCCGCCGCCCGGCAGCCCCCGCAGCTCGACGCTGCCACGGAAGAAGACCGCCGCACCGGGGGGCTGCCGGAACCTCAGCCCCCCTTCGTTCCTGTCGCTCTTCAAGGGCATCTCCAGCCCCAGGCTGAGGGTCTGGGGCTGGGCCGACGGGTTGTGGAGCGGCAGCTCCAGGTCGTACAGCACGCCGTAGTTGCCATGGGCCTCCCAGGAGGTGCCGGGATAGAAGGCCCTCAGGGGGGCCGACTGCACCTGGCCGGTGCCCAGGGTGCCCCCCACGAGGCTGGCGAGGGGCCACGACACCGGGCGGTCACCGATCACCAGATCCTGCCGACCTGGGTCACTCAGCACGGCCTTCCAGCGGCTGCCGGTCTGAACGCCGCTGACCCTGGAGTAGACGATCCGTCCAGGGGCTCCCCGGGGGGTGGGCGGGTGCTCCTTCTCGCTCAGGTCGCCCTCCAGCAGGGCCAGCCAGCTGTCCCGGGAAGGAGGGGCTTCGCCGCTGATCAGGGCCAGGGTCGCCAGGGACACCGGACCATCGCTGTCGAGCCGCAGCTGCAACGTGCGGCCGTTGAGCAGCGGATCCAGCCCCCGCACGGGCACCGGCAGGGCCAGCAGCAGATCCGTGGCCCGTGGCGCCAGGGTCAACTCGGCCGGCAGCCCCGCTGGCCTGGGCACCCCCGCCAGCAGGTCGCCGGCCACGCGGCCGCCGGGGCCGGCGTAGACGCTGGTTCCGTCGTGTTCCAGCTGGCCGGGCAGGGGCAGGAAGGGCGCGTCGGGCTGCGACAGCCAGCTGGCGCCCGATGGCACCCGCAGCCGCACCGGGCGGTCGCTGCGGTTGCCGACCACCACCCCCAGCCAGAGGGTGCTGGATGGTTCGCGGCCCTGCCCCGCGAAGATGTGGTGGCTGAAGAGTTCGAAGGGACCCTCCAGGGGGACGTCGAGGTGGGCGGCGGGCACCCCGCGTCCGCGGCCTTCGAAGGTCGACAGCAGAATCCCCGGCCCCTTCACCACCTCGGGGTTGTTGTCGTTGACCATGGGCACCCGGTCGAGTCCCCCGGGCAGGGGCCGCACCTCCTGGGGCCGCAACAGCTCGGTGGCGGCGGGGGGCGTTCCCTGGGCCTGCAGCCGTGCGGGCAGGGCGGCGGCGGCAGCGGCGAGGCTGATCAGCAGAAGACGGCGTTGCATGGCGGGGTCAGCGGCTGAGGCTCTGGGAGGCCGCGGCGGCCAGGGCCCGGATCATGTCGGTGGAGCGGGGGTCGTTGAAGGGACCCTTCACCATGAACGACGCCACGGCCCGTTGTCCGTCGGGCAGCTCGATCAGGGCTGAATCGACGTAGGCGGTGCCGATGTCCCCGGTCTTGTTGAGCACCCGCAGCCCCCGGCTGAGCAGACCGTCATTGACGTCATTTCCGGCAGCGGCGGCGGCGCCGCCGGCACCCCGCAGCCAGCCGCTGGGGATGAGGGTGTCGGTGCCCGACGTGCCGAGGATCGAACGGAAACGGTCCCGGCCCCGGGGAGACAGCTCCCGGCCGGTCTCCACCAGGGCAATCGTGCGGGCCTGATCCCGCGCCGTGGTGGTGTTGGTGCCTTCAAGGTCGGGCAGCCAGTTGCGGATGACGGTGCCAGTGAGTCCGAGCTGCTCGAAACGCCGGTTGAGGGACTCCTTCCCCCCGAGGCGCTCGATCAGCAGATTGGTGGCGGTGTTGTCGCTGACACGGATCATCTCGGTCGCCACTTCGTCAAACCCAAAGCGGCTGCCCACGGGTTGAGCCCCCATCCAGCCCGAGCCGCCGCCGATCACCGTTTTCGTCAGGGGCAGCTTCTCGTCGGGGCGGGCGCGACCCTGATCCACGGCCTCCAGGGCCGCCAGCAGGATCGGCGTCTTGATCGAGCTGGCGGCCGGCAGGGGCCGATCCGGCTGAAGTTCGGCGTAACGGCCGTCGTCGAGCACCATCACGAACGCACCCACCGTCAGGTCCTTCTGGGTGGCGGCGATGCGGGCCAGCCGCGCCGACAGGTAGCGGTCCTCCTGCCGGGGCTCGAACCGCCCAAGGCCCTGGCTCGGTCGAAGGGTCGGTGGGGCGAGCCGCAGGCCGAGCAACGGAGTGCTCCCGGGGCTGAGCCGTGGCGCCAGCAGCCGCAGGGCGGTGCCGGTGATCAGCCCCAGGCCGATGCCCAGGATCAGCAGCCGCAGCAGCAGCAGCAGCGGCTGCGCCCAGCCGGCCTCGCGGTCGACCGAACGCCGCGTCACAGGTGAACGGTGCAGCACGGAGGATCCCATCGGCAGCCCAAGTTATCCAGAACCGACGTCGCTGCCACGGCGGCAGCCCCAGCGCAGCTGATGCACCATGCCGCGCAGCAGGGCCAGTTCCCCTTGCTGTGCCTCGGCCCGGCGCAGCACCTCCCGCAAGCCGGCCATGCGTGCCCGGGCCGTGTGCGGCTGAAGAAAGCCCACCTCGAGAAGCAGCTCCTCGGCATCGGCCAGCAGATCCTCCATGGCCTGCCGGGGGGGGAGGGGGCCGGCTGCCGCCGGAGGGGCCATCGCCTCCAGGACGGCCGTCGTCCGCTGGCCGGCCGCCAGGCAGACCGCCACGGCATGGGAGAGGTTGAGGGAGCCATACCCCGGTGGGGTCGGGATGCGCAGCAGGCGGCCGGCCTGGCCCAGCTCCTGACTGTCGAGGCCACGGTCCTCACGGCCGAACACCAGGGCCACGGCCGCCGGTCCGTCCACGGGGCTCCGCAGCCAGGCGAGGGCCTCCTCGGGCGGCAGGGGCATGGCGGAGCCGCCGTCGCGGCCGCTGGCCGCCACCACCCGGCGGCAGTCGGCGATCGCAGCAGCCAGAGTCGGGAAGAGGCGAGCCTGCTGCAGCAGGCCCACACCATGCACGGCCATCCGTCGTGCCTCGTCGGCGAGCGGATCGCAGCGTGGGGCCACCAGCCGCAGCTCCGGCACGGCGTAGTTGGCACAGAGCCGGGCCACACTGCCCACATTCAGGGGGCCGGCGGGTTCGACGAGCACCACGCAGAGACGGCTGTCCACTGGGGGTGTCAGTGCAGGGAGTGCAGATGGGCGAGCAGGTCGGCCATCGCCTGGGGGTCGGGCTGGAAGCGCGGCATCGGGGGGGTGCGGCCACTGGTGACCTGGCGGATCAGCCACACGTCACTGCGCCGCTGCTCGACTCCCTGCAGCCGCGGACCCACCAGCCCCTGGCCCGCGATGCCGTGGCAACCGGCGCAGTTGATCAGAAACAGCCGCTCACCCCGCTCGGCATCCCCCACCAGGGCCAGGCTGCTGCGGGTGTAGGGGTCGTGGCGGGCCGGCAGCAGCAGCACCAGGGCCAACACCAGGGCCGCGGCCACTGCCAGCACTGCCAGGGCGGCGATCAGCCCCGTGCGGCCTGGGGCCACCGCCACGGATTCGCTGCTGCTCAAGGCGGGGCCCCGTTCACACTGGCCACCACATTGGCGCCTCTGCGGATAGATTGCAGCGTCAGTTGAGTTCAGACCCGGCCCCATGATCGAACCCCTGCTCTGCGGCATCGTTCTGGGTCTGATCCCCGTCACCCTTCTCGGCCTGTTCGTGGCCGCCTGGAACCAGTACCGCCGCGGCGGCAGCGCCCTCGGCGGCTGAGGTCGTCCCCGACCCGTCGCAGCTCACCTCAATCAGCAGGCTGCTCCCGTAGCGCCGTCTCCGCAGTTCCTGCCACGGCATCGGCAGCTGCGGTTGTCGTTCTGGACTCGCCTCCAGCCAGACCCGTCCCTTCGGGCTGAGCCAGTCACCGCTCTGCAACCCCACGAGCAGCGGTCCGTAGAGCTCCGACTGGTAGGGAGGATCGGCGTAGACGAGATCGAAAGCCAGGGATGGTCCATGGGTTCCGACCCGTTTCAGCCAGCGCAGAACATCGGACGTGATCACCTGCCAGCGTCCGCTGTAGGCCTCCCCGAGGCCTGAGAGATTGCGCTTGGCCACCATCGCGATGCGACGGTCGTGCTCCACGGCCACGACCTCCTCGGCTCCCTGCAGCAGCGCCTCACAGCTCATGGCGCCACTGCCGCAGCACAGATCCAGCCACCGGCGGCCGGCCACGGCCCCCTGAAGCTGGTTGAACAAGGCTTCACGCACCCTGCCGGCCGTTGGTCGTGCCCGATCACCGGGGGGGCTCAGCAGCCGCAGCCCATTGCTGAGCCGGAGGCTCACGGCAGGCTGGCCAGCCAGCGCTGCAGCAGCTGCAGTCCGGCCTGGCCGGATTTCTCAGGGTGAAACTGCACGGCCTGCAGGGCGCCGCAGCCCACCGCAGCCACCACCGTGGTCTCGCCATAGGCAACCCGGGCGGTGACGCAGGAGCCATCGCGGGGAACGGCGGCGAAGGAATGGACGAAGTACATCCAGGGGGGGTGTGCCGCCGGCTCCAGCAGGGGGGTTGCCGTGGCTGGCAGCAGCGGAGCCCAGCCCATGTGCGGACGTGGTTCGCGGGGTTCCAGCGGCAGGGCCTCCACCCGTCCGGGCAGCAGCCCCAGCCCGGGTTGGTGGCCTTCGTCACTGCCCTCGAACAGCAGCTGCAGCCCGAGACAGATGCCCAGCAGGGGCCTGCCATCGGCCTGCCACTGGCGCAGGGGGGCCTCCCAGCCTCCGGCGCGCAGGCACTCGACCGCGGGATCGAATGCTCCGACCCCGGGCAGCACCAAGGCCCTGAACGCACCGCAGCCGTCGGCGTGTTCGACGCGCTGGCACGAGGCCCCCAGGCGATGGAGCGCCTTCTCCACGGAGTGGAGGTTGCCCATGCCGTAATCGATGACGCCGATCATCAGGCCTCAGGGGGCCAGCGCCACCCGGCGCTCAGGGTGCTCGAGGGGATCGCTGCTGGGCAGGTCGAGGCTGTTGAGGTGCTGGATCAGCTCATAGAGCCGCCCCACCTGGCGTTGATCAAACAGCAGTTCCAGGCAGTCACGGCGTTGGCCATCGGGACCGCTGCAGGGAAGGCTGCGGATGCGACCGCTGAGCAGCAGGTCGGCGAAGCGGCGGTTCAGATCGTCCAGCACCCCGGGGGGCAGGGTGCAGTGCAGCAGGAGCTGCAGGTGGTCGCCACGGAACCGTGAAGCATCGAAGACCCGGTAGAAGTGACGGATCTGGCTCACGGCCTCTTCTGCGGTGTGTGCCGTGCCGTAGATCTGCCTGTCTTCCGCGGAGATGAGACCGCGGTCATCGAGGGCCCGGTTGACGTATGCGTGCCAGCGGTGCCAGTAGTCGTCGCCGTCAGGGCACACCAGCACCACGGGCACGGGCGGATTGCGGGAGGTCTGAATCAGTGTCAGGGCCTCAAACAGCTCATCCAGGGTTCCGAAGCCACCGGGGAGGACCACCACGGCATCGGTTTCCCGCAGAAAGAAAAGCTTGCGCGTGTGGAAGTAGCGGAACGTGAGCAGGCGGTCACTGCCGCTGATGTAGGGGTTGGCCTCCTGTTCGAAGGGAAGATCGACGTTGAGGCCGAATGACTGGCCCACTCCTGCGCCGCGGTTGGCCGCCTCCATGACGCCGCCACCGGCCCCGGTCATCACCTCGAAGCCGGCAGCGACGGCGGCAGCCGCCACCTCGATGCTCTGCTGGTAGACGGCATCAGCCTCCGGTGTGCGGGCTGAACCGAAGATCGCGACCTTGCGGGTGCTGCGATGGGGATGAAACACCCGGAAGCCATCGGCCATGTCGGCCAGGGTGCCGTCGATGATCTCCCAGTCGGAGGCATCGGCCTCGGAACGACTGATGCGCACCAGGGTCTCAAGCACCCTGCAGGCGACCTCGCCATGGCTGTGGTCGTTCAGTTCCCTGGCCAGGTCACTGAGGTGATTCCGGATCGCATCCGGCAGGGGAGAGGCTTGCACTCCGATGGAATCAGAGGTACTTGGCGATGGTGCCCGCCAGGGTGGGCTTGGGAACGGCTCCCACCACGGTGTCGACCTTCTCGCCCCCCTTGAAGACCATCAGGGTGGGGATGCTGCGGATGCCGTACTGGCTGGCGATGGCCGGGTTCTCGTCGGTGTTGAGCTTGAACACCTTGATCCGGCCTTCGAAATCCTTGGCGATCTCGTCGACGATCGGAGCCACCATCCGGCAGGGACCGCACCAGGGGGCCCAGAAATCAACCAGCACCGGCACCTCGCTCTTCAGCACGTCCTGCTCGAAGGAGGCATCCGTGACGGGGGTGGCAGTCGACATGGACTCTGGGGGTGCTGGTTTCGGAATCTAGCAATGGCTCCGGGAGTGGACGGTGTCCAGCCGCGGAGTGATAAAGACGAAAGCCCGGACGCGCCGGGCGGGGTGGTGTGAGGAGTGTGTGGCCGAAGCCCCACGGCATCAGGCTAGCGCCTGCGACGCCTGAGACTTGAGCCGGTTCACTTGCCCATGCCGAGGCGCTGGGCTTTCTGGTAGACCTTGCCCTCCGTGAGCAGCGAGGGCGCCACCACCACATCCACCTGCTGCATCTCCCTCAGGGTGCGGGCCCCCAGGGTGCCCATGGAGGTGCGGATGCAGCCGAGGAGGTTCTGGGTGCCGTCGTCGAGGCTGGCGGGGCCGCGCAGGATCTTCTCGAGGCTGCCGGTGGTGCCGACCCGGATCCTGGTGCCCCGGGGCAGCACCGGACTGGGGGTGGCCATGCCCCAGTGGAAGCCGCGCCCTGGAGCCTGCTCGGCCCTGGCGATCGGAGAGCCGATCATGACCGCGTCGGCTCCGCAGGCCAGGCATTTGCAGATGTCGCCGCCCGTCACGATGCCCCCATCCGCCACGATCGGCACGTAGCGTCCGGTGGCCGCCGCGTGGTCATCGCGGGCTGCCGCGCAGTCGGCCACCGCGGTGGCCTGGGGGATTCCGACCCCGAGCACACCCCGCGACGTGCAGGCGGCTCCGGGACCGATGCCGACCATGATGCCGGCCGCGCCGGCCTGCATCAGCTGCAGGGCAACCTCGTAGGTGACACAGTTGCCGATCACCACAGGCACGCCCAGGTTCGCGCAGAGGTCGGCGAGGTCGAGGCTTTCGCGGCCCACGGGTCCGATGTGCTCAGTGCTCACCACCGTGGCCTGCACAAAGAAGAGCGAGGCACCGGCTTCGGCCACGGCCTTTCCGAATCGCAGGGCGGCCGCCGGCGTGGCACTGACGGCGGCGATGCCTCCACGGTCGCGGATCTCGCCGATGCGCCTACGGATCAGGTCCTCCTGCACGGGCTGGCTGTAGATCTCCTGCATCAGCGGCACGAAGGCGTCGGTGCCGACGGCCGCGATGCGGTCGAGCACGGGCTCAGGGTCGTCGTAACGGCACTGGACACCTTCGAGATTGAGAACCCCGAGTGCCCCCAGGCGGGTGAGCTCGACGGCGACGCTGACATCGACCACCCCATCCATGGCGCTGGCGATGATCGGAATCTCGCGCTCGATGCCGCCGATGCTCCAGCGGCTGTCAGTCACCTCGGGATCGACTGTGCGTCCTCCGGGAACCAGGGCGATCTCATCGATCCCGTAGGCCCGGCGCACGGTGCGGGAGCGGCCCAGCTGGATGTTCACCGACGACCTGATCCGGACAGAGGATCAAGGTATCAATCGGCCCGTCCCACCACCGATCCCCAGATCCCGTCGACCCGGGCCAGCAGTTGCTGGCGGCTGTCGCTGCGCACCAGGTTGCGGCTGCTGTAGAGCCCCAGCCAGATCAGGCCCACGAGCTGCAGCAGCCGCGGCAGCATCGGCACGCCATCCAGGGCGCCGAGCACCGAGCCGAGCAGGCGCAGCACCAGCAGCAGAGCCAGCGCCGCCCCCAGGGCCTTGAGGGGACGCTGGCTCTGCTGCCACACCTCGCTCACCCGGCCCTCTCCCAGCCAGCCGTTCAGCCGATCCAGCAGTTCCTGCCATTCGCCCCCGGGCTCGGCGCTGCCGGCATCGGTCGCGGCGGGCAGCTCGACCGTCTCGAGGATGGCGGCCACCGGGGTCGGTTCCACCGCCGGAACGGCGGGCTCCGTGGGCTGCTGCTGCTGGGTGTCCGGCGTCTCGGGGGTGTTCATGCCTTGGGGTGCAACGGCGGGGAGTTTATGGGGCAGGGCCGGCCTCAGCCCTCCAGAGGCGGCGGTGGCTGGACTGTCGGCAGGCCCGCCGCCGGGCCCAGGGGAAAACGGCCGTCCTGCAGCCGCTGCACCAGCTCGTCGGCGATCTCGTCGGTCAGCCGCAGGCTGCAGGCGGGCCCCACGGGCAGGCGGTGGCCGTCCACCTGGATGCGGCCGGCGAGCAGTTCGGCGTAGGTCACGGTGCCGAACCCCGGACGCACCCGGCGGGGGATCGAAAAATCGAGCACAGGCACTTCCAGTTCGGCGTCGCTGGCGGCGGCCTGACGCGCGTGCCGTTCCTCCAGCAACGGCACCGGCGCGGCCACCGCCACCAGCAGGCTGGCCCCATGGCCCTCGAAGAAGGCCGGCCGCAGCCAGCGGGGGTCCAGGTCCGGCAGCGGCGCACTGAGGGCGAGGCTGGCCCCTGGGGCCCGGGCCTGGCCGCCGGGCTGGCGGCGGGTTCCCGGCTGGTGGCCGCTGCCGGGGCCCAGCACCTGTCCGATCGCACCGGCCACCAGCACCGGCTGGCCCGGGCCCAGCCCGAGCAGGCCCGGCATGCTGTGGCCGACGCTGCGGGCGCCGCTGCCGGTGAACAGCGCGTTGCCATAGGGCCCGAGCAGGGGGCCGTAAGGGCTGGCCAGCACCCCTTCGGCGCTGCTGACGGCCACAACGCCCCCTTCCACCAACCCCCGCTGCAGCACCAGCCGAGCGTTCCCCAGGTGACGCAGGTCGAGGCTGGTGACCAGGTCCCGCCGCGGGTGCAGCGGCGTCACCTCGCCCTGCAGGGCCAGGGGAAGTTCGCGACCCGCCAGCAGGTCTGCCAGCACATGGGCCCCCCCCCGGCGGCCGCCACCCCCCAGGCCACCGCCGATGGGCAGGCAGAGCTCGCCGGCACCGAAGCCCCCCTCAAGGGTCATGTCGCCGAGCAGGGCCCGGCGCAGACGCAGTGGTGGGTCGGCGGGACCGAGGCTGATGGTGACCAGACCCTGGTCGGTGAAGTCGGCGCCTGCCGCCGCCAGCACGTCGGTCTCGGCGTAGGCCCTGGCCAGTCCGAGGTCCGCCACCCGACGGCGGAAGTCGAGCGCCGTCGTCACCCGCAGCAGCCCCTGGCGCTGCCGTTCCCGCAGTTCGTCGATTGTGCGGGCCGGAAAGGCCATCAGGGGGCGGAGTCTTCGTTAATCTTGGGTGTTCCTGGATCACAGGGCGGAGCAGGGCATGACGGATTCCACCGGACCCACGAACCCGGGTGGTTCCAGCGAGCGCATCATCCAGACCGACCTGCGCAACGAGATGTCGCGCTCGTACCTCGAGTACGCGATGAGCGTGATCGTGGGGCGGGCCCTTCCCGACGCCCGTGACGGGCTCAAGCCCGTGCACCGTCGGATCCTCTACGCGATGTACGAGCTGGGGCTCACCGCCGACCGCCCCTACCGCAAGTGCGCCCGTGTGGTGGGTGAGGTGCTCGGTAAGTACCACCCCCATGGCGACACCGCCGTCTACGACGCCCTGGTGCGCATGGCCCAGGACTTCTCGATGCGTGCCCCCCTGATCGACGGTCACGGGAATTTCGGCTCGGTTGACAACGACCCGCCGGCGGCCATGCGGTACACCGAATCGCGGCTGCAGGCTCTCACCAGTGACAGTCTGCTGGAGGACATCGAGAACGAAACTGTCGATTTCATCGATAACTTCGATGGTTCCCAGCAAGAGCCGACCGTGTTGCCGGCCCGGCTGCCGCAACTGCTGCTGAATGGTTCATCCGGCATCGCCGTGGGCATGGCGACCAACATCCCACCCCACAATCTTGGCGAACTGATTGATGGTGTTCTGGCTCTCATCGCCGATCCGGAGATTGACGATCGTCACTTGATGGCGATCATCCCCGGTCCCGACTTCCCCACCGGCGGTCAGATTCTGGGGCGCAGCGGCATCCGCGAGACCTACACCGGCGGCAGGGGCTCGATCACGATGCGTGGTGTCGCCGCTGTCGAGACCCTTGAGGTCAAGGGGAGGCCCGACCGTGATGCCGTGGTGATCACCGAGCTGCCTTACCAGACCAACAAGGCAGCCCTGATCGAGCGGATCGCCGAGCTGGTGAACGACAAGAAACTGGATGGTATTTCGGACATCCGCGACGAAAGCGACCGCGATGGCATGCGGATCGTCATTGAGCTGAGGCGTGATGCCTATCCGCAGGTGGTGCTCAACAACCTCTACAAGCTCACCCCGCTGCAGAACAACTTCAGTGCCTACATGCTCGCCCTGGTGAAGGGGGAGCCGGTGGTGCTCAACCTGCGTGGAATGCTGCAGGTGTTTCTCGATTTCAGAATCGAGACCATTGAGCGCCGCACCCGTCACCTGCTGCGCAAGGCCGAGGAACGCGACCACATCCTGCTGGGCCTGCTGATCGCCCTTGAGCACCTCGACGCGATCATTGCCCTCATCCGTGCGGCGGCCGACACCGCCAGCGCCCGGCAGCAGCTGATGGATCGGTTCAGCCTCAGTGAGCTGCAGGCTGACGCGATCCTGCAGATGCAGCTGCGGCGGCTGACGGCCCTTGAGGCCGACAAGATCCGCCTCGAACACGAAGACCTGCTGGCGCGCATCACCGATTACAAAGACATCCTGGCCCGTCGCGAGCGGGTTCTCGAGCTGATCGAGACCGAGCTGCGGCAGCTCCGGGACCGCTTCGACACCCCCCGTCGCACCGAGATCCTCGATGTCGAGGGGGGGCTCGACGACATCGACCTGATCGCCAACGAGCGCTCGGTGGTGCTGCTCACCGAGACCGGATATCTCAAGCGGATGGCCGTCAGCGACTTCGAGGCCACCAGCCGAGGCACCCGTGGCAAGGCGGGCACCCGCAGCCAGGGTGATGAGGCGGTGCGTCTGTTCATCAGCTGCAACGACCACGACACGCTGCTGCTCTTCAGTGACCGGGGGGTGGTCTACGCGTTGCCGGCCTACCGGGTTCCCCTGGCCAGTCGCACCGCCAAGGGCACGCCCGTGGTGCAGCTGCTGCCGATCCCGCGGGAGGAGCAGATCACCTCGGTGCTGCAGGTGACCGCCTTCGCCGAAGAGGTGCAGCTGGTGATGCTCACCTGCGGTGGCTTCATCAAGCGCACGCCCCTCTCGGCCTTCGCCAACATCCGTGCCAACGGTCTGATCGCCATCGGCCTGGAGGCGTCTGATTCGCTGCGCTGGGTGCGGCCTGCCCGTGCCGGAGACAGTGTTCTGATCGGATCCCTCAACGGGATGACCATCCACTTCCGCATCAATGACGACGAACTGCGCCCCCTGGGCCGCAGCGCCCGTGGCGTTCGGGCCATGGCCCTGCGGCCGGGAGACCGGCTGGTGAGCATGGACGTGTTGCCGGCGGAGCTGGCCGACCGGGCAGCGGCCGGCGCAGGTGGCGATGATGACGAGTCCGATGAGGTGGCGCCGAGTGAGGGGCCATGGGTGCTGGTGACCACCGCCAGCGGCCTGGGCAAGCGGGTGCCGGTCGACCAGTTCCGTCTCCAGAGACGCGCCGGGATGGGGCTGCGGGGCATCCGCTTCCGCCGGGAGGGTGACTCCCTTGTGGGGTTGCGGGTGATGGGGGCCGATGAGGAGCTTCTGCTGGTCAGCGAGCGCGGGGTGATCGTGCGGCTTCAGTCCGAGGCCATCCCCCAGCAGTCGAGGGCGGCCACGGGGGTGCGTCTGCAGAAGCTGGACAGCGGTGACCGGTTGGTGGAGGTGGTGCTGGTCCCGCCTGCCGTCGAGGAGGAGAGTGAGGCCGACCCCCCGATCTGAGCCAAGAGGGTCGGTTCAGTGGCCGCGATGGCGCAGCAGGTCCAGGGCCTCATAGGCCCGACGCTTGCGCAGCCATTGCCCCGGATCACCGCCGCGGTCAGGGTGCCAGTGCAGGCTGCCGCGGCGCCAGAACCGCCTGATGCTGCTCCAGTCGCATCCCTCCGGCAGCTCCAGTTCCTCGCAGCAGCGACGCCGGAAGGCCGTCACCTCCTCCGGGGACAGACGCCGGCGGCTGCCTTCGAGGTCGATCACGGCGACCATTGGTTCATGCCGTCGCCGTCGGGCGGCCTGTTGCTCAAGCAGCAACTCCTGCTCCCGCCAGCGCACCTGACGCAGCATCAGATCGTCGTGCAGCCGCTCCTGCAGGGCCTGCAGGCCGCATCCCTGCAGATGCTCCAGCAGCCGCAGGGCCAGATCCAGGACTCCACGCAACAGCAGCAGCACCAGCGCGCTCAGCCCCAGGCTCAGCACCAGGGAGGACACGGGCGGCAGGCGGTTGGCGTCAGGCTAAGGAGCGAATCAGTCAGGCACCGTCCTCTGCCCCGCCAGGGAGGAAGCCTGCGGCAAGGATGCCGCCTAAACTGCATTTATGGCCAGGCTGTCGATTGCCAACAGCGTCTCCGATCTCATCCAGGGGGACGTGCATGAGCACCTGCCCCTGGAACGCATCCCCCTGGATGGGGACGTGCTTGGACTCGGCACCACCACCAGCCTTGACAACGGCGAACTGACCTTTCTGCACCGGGCCGGGGAAGGGCGCACCCACGTCTGGATGGGCCAGGCCCACGACGGTGGAGTGCGGCGGCTGACGGACGGCGACGGCAGCGCCCACTTTCCCTATGTCTGCTTCAGCGAGGACATGAGCGGCCGGGGGCTCGCCGTGGACCTGTCCGCCCTGGCGGTTCGCCCCGGGGAACGGCTGCAGCCCTTGCTGCAGCGCGCCATCGAGCAGCTGCACGCCTGCGGCGCCCTGCCCAGAGCCCCGGTCTACGGCGTGCGGCTGCTGGCCCACTGGGACAGCCTGATCATCACCGTCTCCTCGAAGCTCTGCCTTGGTGAGGCCAAGCGGAACCGTGCGGTCGCTCCCTCGGCCATGGCCGGTGGCAGCGTCTACGAACACCTGCCCCATTTCCGTCTGGCCCGGTCGGGGGCCGGCGCGGAGGATGATCCGATCCGCACCCTGGGGCCCAGCCTCAGCTGGGAGTGCTGTGGTTTCTGGGACACCGAACCCGAGCGGGGGCGGCTGACCCTGCCGGCGGCCGGTGCCCACCTCCACCTGCATGGTTGCAGCACTGACCTGCGCCACGGCGGCCATCTCCTCCACGAGCATGGGGATACGCAGCTGGACCGGCTGGAGCGCCTGGTGCTCTATCCGTTCACCAGCGTGGAGTGTCTGGGCTCGGATCTGGCCGTGGAGGATCTGATGCAGGTGCACACCGCCGCAGGCCCTGAGCTGCGGTTCCGCGTGATCAACCGGGGCCAGCTTGACGTCAGTGACGTGGGGGTGGCCGTCGTGGTCGATGACAGCTATGCCAGCCACCGCTACCTGCGCCTGCCCTGGCTGGCGGCGGGGGATGCCGAAAGCTTCGGGCTGCCGCTGTCCCTGTCGCCCGGACGGCACCAGATTCAGGTGATCGCCGATCCGCAGCAGACGGTGATCGAACGGCAGCGGGGCAACAACACGGCGGTGCTCGAGCTTCAGCTGCCCTGAGCCGCGGTGGCCCCGGCGCAGCTGCTGCCCTGGCCGGCGGTGCATCCGTAGCAATGGTTGCCGGTCACGATCGCCTGGCCGCTGAGATCGTTCGCCACCACCGTGGCGATGGTGGCGGGCCGGGCCAGGGGCAGGTCGAGCATCTGGTTGAAATCGCAGTCGTGCAGGCGGCCGTCGGCGGCCACCGAGAGGGTGTCGCGGCACATCAGTCCGCAGAGGCTGGCGGGGTTGTGATGCTGATGCAACAGGTCCAGGTAGCGGTCGGTGGTGCCCTCGGCCTCCAGTTGCTCCAGGAAACGGGCGATCGGCATGTTGGTCAGACCGATGAGGCGATCGAAACGAATCCCTTCGGCCGCCAGCCGTTGCCGCCAGCGCTGTTCATCGCAGGGGGTGAGCCGTTGCACCGTCGCCTCGGCCGGATTGCTCATCAGGGTCAGCTGCCGCCCGGGATCGCCCAGGCCGTAACCGACGCCGTTGAGCCGTCGCAGAGCCGTCAGGGAGGCCGCCCAGGTGCCTGCCCCCCGCTGGGCATCCGTCTGCACAGGGTCGTCGATCGGCAGGCTGGCGACCACCTCCACGCCCTGCCCCGCCAGCCACCCGGCCAGGTCGCCAAGGGCGGGCAGCAGCAGCACGGTGAGGTTGCAGCGGTCGATCACATGGCAGCCCCGGCGGCGGGCGTGACGCACCAGGTCCCGGAAGCGGCCATGCAGTTCCGGGGCGCCGCCGGTGAGATCCACCACGGCCGGTTGCAGCCGGTTGATCGCCTCCAGGCAGTCATCCACCACGGCATCGGCCATCTGGCTGGCCCCCTGGTGCGGGCCGGCGTCCACATGGCAGTGGCCGCAGCGCATGTTGCAGAGTCGGCCGAGGTTGATCTGCAGCACCCGCAGGTCGTCGGCCCGCCGCAGGGGGGCGCGGAAGGCCCGGTCGGCCGGCAGGGCGGCGGCAAGCCGCCGGCGCTGGGCGGCGGGGTCGACCCGCTCGATGCTGGTGGTCACGGCTCGCCGGCCCAGTCGTCCGGATCGATGGTGGGGAACAGGGCGTCCTCGGCTTCCACGGCCCCCAGCCAGGTGGGATCGACGGGCAGCTGATCCGGCCCCGGCAGGCCGGCCAGCAGTCGCTGGAACCGTTCCAGGTGCCGCTCGATCCGGTCGCGGGCCAGATCTGTGGTCGTGCCGGCCCGCAGGATGAAGCTCCAGTCGGAGGCCTGGGCCAGCAGCAGCTCCCGGCCTGCCTGGCGCAGCAGCCGTCGCTCGGGCCCATCGCCGCGACCCCGCCACTGCCGCGTTGCCGCCACCATGGCCATGGCGGCCCGGTGCCAGCGGGGCACCACCCAGTCGTTGCTCCGGTTGAGCCAGTAGCCGTGGTAGCCGCCCTGGCCCCAGCTGGAGGGAGAGGGACGGCACACCTGCAGCTGGGGCTGGTCGGCCAGGGCATCCCGCAGCCGCACGAACCCCAGCCCGGCGGCGGCACCACCTTGCAGAACGGCCTCGAGGAAGGCGGGCCCCTCGAACCACCAGTGGCCGAACAGTTCGGCATCGAACGGCGCCACCAGCAGCGCCGGTCGGTCCATCACCTGGGCCAGCTGCTGCAGCTGCTGCAGGCGGCCGTCGACGTAATGCCGTGCGTGGTCCCTGACCGTGGCGGCGGCGGCGGCCGGGTCGTAGGGCTCCTTGCCTTCGAGCGGGATGCCCTCACCGCTCACCCGCCGCAGCTTCAGGCCGAGGGGACGCTGGGTGGGCAGACCGGCGACGGTCACGTCGGCTTCGGGCAGATCCCAGCCCAGGTCGCGATGAAACTCCCGGTAGGTTCCGTGGCCCGGGTAGCCATCGCTGGCCGACCAGACGGGCAGCGTCGCCTCGCTGTCGCGGGCGAAGAACGCCACACCGCCGGGAGAGCAGATGGGCGCATACACCCCGTAGCGGGGCCGGGGCAGGGCGTGCAGCAGGCCATGGGCATCGAGCACGGCGTAGCGCAGCCCCACACGGGCCAGCTCCGCATCCAGCCCTTCGAAGTAGGCGCACTCCGCCAGCCAGATGCCGCTGGGCTTCTGTCCCAGCAGTCGTTCGTGCTCCCGCACCGCCGTGCGCAGCTGGGCCTGCACCGCCTGGGGCGGGTCCCGCAGCAGGGGCAGGTAGCCGTGGCTGGCGCTGCAGGTGAGCAGATCCAGCACTCCCGCCTCCAGCAGGCTGCGGAAACCCTTCAGGGGCTGGCCGCCGAGGGCCTCGAACCGCCGCAGCTGCTGCTCCAGGTGGTGGTCCAGGTGTTCCGCCGCCGCCTGCTCCTCGGGTCGTGCCCGGTCGAGAAGGGAGCGGCGCCGGGCCAGCCAGCCGGGAAAGCGCTCCAGCAGCAGCGGATCGGTGAGCAGTGACAGCAGGGTGGGGGAGAGGCTCATCGTGAGCCTCGGATTCAGCCCCGGTGTGCGCCGGCAGCGGTCGAGGGCACCGAGCAGGGGCAGGTAGCTCTCGACCAGGGCCTGGAAGAACCAGTCTTCCTCGAGGGAATCAGCCCGTCGGCTGCGGACGTAGGGCAGGTGGCCATGGAGCACCAATGCCAGGGCGCCAGAGGCCATGCCGGTCTGTCAACGGCCGAATCGTACGGCCCCCGGGGAGTGCTCTTTACAGTTGGAGGACACAGGCATGCGGAGGGCGTTCACCGCGGACGAGCCATGGCCAAGGATCCAGGACGGGTGCTGATCTTTGACACCACCCTGCGGGATGGTGAGCAGTCGCCGGGGGCCAGCCTGAACCTGGACGAGAAGCTGGCGATCGCCCAGCAGCTTGCCCGTCTGCGGGTCGATGTGATCGAGGCGGGCTTCCCCTTCGCCAGCAGCGGTGATTTTGAGGCGGTGCAGCGCATCGCCGCCCAGGTGGGCAGCGCTGATGGTCCGGTGATCTGCGGGCTGGCCCGGGCCGCCGCCGGAGACATCAAGGCCTGCGCCGAGGCGGTGGCTCCGGCGGCCCGGCACCGCATCCACACCTTCATCGCCACGAGCGACATCCATCTCGAGCACAAGCTGCGCAAGACCCGCGCCGAGGTGCTGGCGATCACGGGCGAGATGGTGGCCTACGCCCGTTCCCTGGTCGATGACGTCGAGTTCTCGTGCGAAGACGCCGGGCGCAGCGACCCGGAATTCATGCACCAGGTGATCGAGGTTGCGATCCGGGCGGGGGCCTCCACCATCAACATTCCCGACACCGTCGGTTACGCCACCCCTGCCGAATTCGGGGCCCTCATCGCCGGCATCAATGCCAATGTCCCCAACATTGACCAGGCGGTGATCTCGGTGCACGGCCACAACGATCTCGGTCTCGCCGTGGCCAATTTCCTCGAAGCCGTCAAGAACGGAGCCCGCCAGCTCGAGTGCACGATCAATGGCATCGGCGAGCGGGCCGGCAATGCATCGCTCGAGGAGCTGGTGATGGCCCTGCACGTGCGACGCAGCTACTTCAATCCCTTCTTCGGCAGGCCGGCCGACGGCAAGGAACCCCTCACGGCCGTCCGCACCGAAGAGATCACCAAGACCTCCCGCCTGGTGAGCAACCTCACCGGAATGCTGGTGCAGCCCAACAAGGCGATCGTGGGGGCCAACGCCTTCGCCCACGAAAGCGGCATCCATCAGGACGGGGTGCTCAAGAACCGCCTCACCTACGAGATCGTTGATGCCCGCACCGTCGGCCTGGCCGACAACCGCATCTCCCTGGGCAAGCTCTCGGGTCGCAGTGCTTTCCGGGCCCGGCTGCAGGAGCTGGGCTACGCCCTCGAAGGCGAAGATCTCAATGATGCCTTCCTGCGCTTCAAGGAACTGGCGGATCGCAAGCGCGAGATCAGCGACCGGGACCTTGAGGCCATCGTCAGTGAGCAGGTGCAGCAGCAGGGCGATGCACGCTTTCAGCTGCGCTCGGTGCAGGTGAGCTGCGGGACGGGCATGCGACCCACCGCCACCGTCACCCTTGAGATCGGCAACGGAGAGGAGCGCAGCGAGGCGGCCATCGGCACCGGACCGGTCGATGCCGTCTGCCAGGCCCTCAACCGTCTGGCCGGGGTGCCCAACGAGCTGGTCGAGTTTTCGGTCAAGTCGGTCACTGAAGGCATCGATGCCATGGGCGAAGTCACGATCCGCCTGCGGTCCGACGGGGTGCTGTACTCCGGCCATGCGGCCGACACCGACATCGTGGTGGCGGCGGCCCAGGCCTTCGTCAATGCCCTGAACCGTCTGGTGGCTGGCGGTGGCCGTCAGCCGCTGCACCCGCAGAAGGCGCCGCTCCCCCTGGCGGAAACCCAGACCGTCTGAGGAGACGGCCTTCCGGCGCGATGATCTCCCCAATCTGAGATCGCGGCATCCGATGGCCCAAGGTGCCCTGCCTCGCTCCCGTTCCTCCGTGCTGCTGCAGCTGCTGCTGTTGCTGGCCCTGGCCCTGTTGGTGCTGTTGCCCCTGCTCTGGCTGGTGAGCACGTCCCTCAAGGGGCCCGCCGAGGACATCTTCGCCAGCCCCCCAGCCCTGCTGCCTGCTCAGCCCGGGCTGGAGGCTTATCGGAGGGTGTTCACCACAGTTCCCCTGGGGCGTTACCTGCTCAACAGCACCATCGTCAGCGGCTTTGCCGTGATGGCCAACCTGCTGTTCTGCTCTCTGGCGGCCTACCCGCTGGCGCGGCTTCGCTTCCGGGGCCGCGGGCTGGTGCTGGCCCTGGTGGTGGCCACCGTGCTCATCCCGTTCGAGGTGGTGATGATTCCCCTCTATGTGCTGATGGTGCGGTTGGGGCTGGTCAACACGCTTCTGGCGGTGATCCTGCCGAATGCCGCAACAGCCTTCGGCATCTTTCTGCTTCGCCAGAGCTTCCTGACGGTGCCGGTGGAGCTGGAGGAGGCCGCCAGGCTCGACGGCTGCACGCCCCTGGGGGAATGGTGGAACGTGCTCATCCCCGCCGCCCGCCCCGACCTGATCAACCTGGGCACGCTGGTGTTCATCGGCACCTGGAGCAATTTTCTCTGGCCCCTGGTGATTCTGGACGACCCGGCTCTTTACACCCTGCCCCTGGGACTGCAGCAGCTCCAGAGCAGCTTCTCCCTCGACTGGCGGCTGGTCGCCGCCGGCGCCGTGGTCTCGATCGTGCCGGTGCTGGTGCTGTTCATCGCTCTGCAGCGCTTCATCCTGCCCAGCGCCACCGCCGATGCGGTCAAGGGCTGAGGTGAGGGGATGGTGGGGTGCCCTTGCCATCCGGAGGGCCCATGTTCAGCCTGAACGCCAGCATCGGCCGGGCGCTGAAAGATTGAAGTTGTGTGTGCTGTTTCGATCTCGTGGCGTCCCGTGCGGTTTCCGGCGACACCGATCTCATTGCCCCCAGGCGACTGGCCGAACTCAACCGACGCAGCGACGCCGCCGGCTGGTGGCAGGTCATCGGCCACGGGAGCCTCATTCTGATCAGCGCCGGGATCTGGTTGCAGCCCTCCTGGCCCTGGTTCCTGAGGCTGTCGGCCCTGCTGCTGCTGGGCTGGGGCTTGGCCTTCGGGTTCTGTGCCATGCATGAATGCGGCCATCGCACGGCGTTCGCCTCCCGCGGGCTCAACGATGCCGTGGCCTGGTGGGCCGGAGTGCTGAGCTTCTACAACGCCGACTTCTACCGCCGCTATCACCAGTGGCACCACCGCTACACCCATCAGCCGGGCCTCGATCCAGAGCTGGAGGACAGCCCCCCCAGCAGCCTGGCCGGGTATCTGCTTGAGCTGAGTGGCCTTCCCTGGTGGCTGGGCAAGCTGCGCGGCCACTGGCAGGGGCTGCGTGGCGACTTCCGGGGCTGTCCCTACATCTCCCCGGAAGCGGCTCCGGAGGTGCGCGACTCGATCCGCCGCCAGTTTCTCGTCTATATGGGGTTGTTGCTCGCCTCCCTGCCCGCTGCCAACGGTCTGTTGGTCTGGGGCTGGCTTCTGCCCCTGCTGCTGGGGCAACCCTTGCTGCGGTTCGTGCTGATGGCTGAGCACGGAGGCTGTACCACCACCGACGACGGTCTTGAGAACACCCGCACCACCCTCACGCTGCCGCCCCTGCGGTGGCTCATGTGGAACATGCCCTTCCATGCCGAGCACCACCTCTATCCATCGCTGCCCTTCCATGCCCTCGGGGCGGCCCACCGTGAGATCGCCTCACGCCTGGTCCACCTGACGCCCGGTTACCTGGCGGTGCACCGGCGGTTCCTGGCTGACCTTGACGCCCTTGCCCTGCCGACCGCAGCCTCCCTGCGGTGAGCCACGATCGCCGCTTTGCCCTCGGACGCTTTCCGCTCGCCTGCGGGGAGGTCTTCACCGACGCCCATCTGTCGTATCGGGTGCTGGGCCAGGCGGCCCCCACGGCCGACAACCTGGTGCTCTATCCCAGCTCCTACGGGGCCTGGCCCGAGGACATCGACTGGGTGGTCGGTCCGATCCTCGACCCCGGTCGCTGGTGTGTGGTGCTCGTGAGCCAGTTCGGCAACGGCCGCTCCAGCAGCCCCAGCACCGGAGCTGCCGGAGAGGGGGGGATCGGCTGGCCGGTGACCCATGTCGACAATGTGCGTGCCCAGCGACGGCTGCTCGAGGAGGTGTTCGGTGTCGAGGCGCCGGCCTTGATCTACGGCTGGTCGATGGGGGCCCAGCAGGGGTACCACTGGGCGGTGCTCGAGCCCGGTCGCTGCCGGCGTCTGCTGGCCCTCTGCGGCACCGCCCGCACCACCCCCCACAACCGTCTGTTCCTGCTCAGCCTTCGCCATGCCCTCACGGCGGACCCGGCCTGGAACGGCCAGTGCTTCGAGGCCGAGCCGCTGCGCGGCCTCCGGGCTTTCGCCAGCATTTACGCCAGCTGGGCCGCCAGCCAGGCCCACTACCGCGATCTGTCCCTCGGGGCCGGCGGCTGGTCCAGCCTCGACGATCACGTCGAGCGGGCCTGGCTGCCGCATTACCGGCGCCATGATCCCCACGACCTGCTGGCGATGATCGACACCTGGTGGGCCAGCGATGTGGCCAGCGCCAGCGGCTGCGGCGCCGATCTGCCGGCCGCCCTCGGACGGGTCTCGGCGGCGGTGACCGTGATGGCCGGAAGCCACGACCTCTACTTCCCACCCGAGGACTGTGCCGCCGAGGCGGCCCTGATCAACGGGGCCCGTTTTGAGCTGCTGCCCTCGACCCTGGGGCACCGGGCCGGCAACCCCCGCGATGATCCCGCCCTGCAGCACCGCATCCGGACCGCCCTCGATGCCCTGCTCGAACGGTCCTGCTGACGCTCTCCGTCCCCGCTGCCCTACGCCACTGCCGCCATGTCCAGCCTTGCCGCCCTCGCCGCCGACCGGGGACTGCGCTTCGTGCTCTTCTCCTTTTCCGATCTGTTCGGGGTGCAACGGGCGAAGCTGGTGCCGGCGTCAGCCCTGCAGGCCCTGGAGCAGGGGGGGGCCGGCTTCGCCGGATTCGCGGCCTGGCTCGACCTGTCGCCGGCGGCGGCTGATCTGCTCGCCTTCCCCGATCCCGCCAGCCTGATGATGATGCCCGGCCAGTCAGACCTGGGCTGGGTGGCCACCGAGCTGCGGCTGGAGGGGCAGCCCCTGGACCACTGTCCGCGCGGGGTCCTGCGCCGCCAGTTGCAGCGGGCCGCCGATCGCGGTCTGCACTTCCGCACCGGCGTTGAGCCGGAGTTCATGCTTCTGGATGGCGGCGGCAGGGGGCTGGGCGATCCGCTCGACCGACGCCGCAAGCCCTGCTACGAGCAGCTGGCCCTGCTGCGGCAGTACCCGCTGATCAGCGAGCTGCTGCTGGCCCTCGAGCAGCTGGGCTGGGGGCCATATCAGGCCGACCACGAGGATGCCAACGGCCAGTTCGAGATCAACTGGACCTTCGCCGATGCCCTCGTGACGGCCGACCGTCATGCCTTCTTCCGGGGGCTGGTGAGCAGCCTGGCCGAGGCCCGCGGGCTCACGGCCTGCTTCCGCCCCCGCCCCTTCAGCGATCTGACCGGCAACGGCTGTCATCTCCACCATTCGCTCTGGGATGAGACCGGTCGCAACCTCTTCCCCGCTCCGGACGATCCCCAGGGGCTCTCGGAGACGGCCCGCTTCTTCCTCGGGGGGGTGCTGGCCCATGCCAGGGCGCTGTGTGCCTTCACCAATCCTTCCGACGAAAGCTACCGGCGTCTGGCAGGTGCCGGCACCAGTTCCGGAGCCACCTGGTCACCGGCCTGGATCAGCTGGGGAGCCAACAACCGCACGCACATGGTGCGTGTGCCGGACGAGCAGCGGCTCGAACTGCGGCTCCCCGACGGTGACGCCAACCCCTACCTGCTGCAGGCGGCCGTGCTGGCGGCGGGGCTCGACGGTCTCGACCGCCGGCTCGACCCCGGCCCCTGCAGCCTTGAGGACCTGCACCAGGAACGCCCGCGGGACGGCCAACCCCTGCCCGGCTCCCTGACAGAGGCCCTCGAGGCCCTGGCGGCCGATGGGGTGCTGCGCGAGGCCCTGGGCGAGTCGTTCTGTTGCGCCTACGAACGCCTGGCCCCGCGGCGCCCGGCGGAACCTGCGCTGCGGCTCTAGGCGCTGAACGCCCTGCGGGCCGGGATCGGATAGGGGATGCGCCGGTGACGCATCCGTTTCCAGACGCGCACGAAGGCCCGCACCAGCAGCTCGATCTCGCCGGGACTCAGGCCACTGTCGGCCAGTTGCCCTTCCCGGCATCGGCCAGCGATGATCCGCCGCACGCCTTCGCAGGCCTCGGCTTCGTTGGTCTCGGGTGGCATGGCCCGCAGGGCGGCTTCACAGCCGTCGGCGAGCATCAGCACGGCGGTCTCCTGCGACTGGGGCCGCGGGCCGCGGTAGCGAAAGGGCACATCAGAGGCCCTGGGGTCCTGCTCGCGGGCCTTGTGGAGGAAGTAACCCATGCGCAGGGTGCCCTGATGTTCGGGGATGAAATCGCTCACCGGTCGCGGCAGCCGGTAGCGACGTGCCATGCGCAGACCTTCATCAACATGGGCCTGGAGCACCTCGGCACTGCGCCAGGGGTCATCGAGGCGGTCGTGGGGGTTGACGCCGTCGTTCTGGTTCTCGATGAACCACTGGGGTGCATGCAGCTTGCCGACGTCGTGATACAGCGCTCCGGTGCGCACCAGGTCGACATCGCCGCCGATGGCCCGCACGCCTTCCTCCGCCAGGCTGCAGATCATCAGGGTGTGTTCGAAGGTGCCGGGAGCCTCGTTCGAGAGCCGGCGCAGCAGCGGGCGCTGCAGATCGCTCAGCTCCAGAAGCCGTGAGCGGGTGACCAGGCCGAACAGGTCCTCCACCAGCGGGGCCAGCAGCAGGCCGAGCAGCAGAAGGCCGCCCATCAGCACCCCTTCCCCGAGCAGGTCTGTGCTGAAGGGGCGCACAACGCCGCCCAGCAGCGGGATCAGCAGGGCCTCCAGCAGCAGCGCCCCCACCGACAACAGCACGGCGTTCTGGAGCATCTCGGCTCGGGTGCGCTGGCGGCCCGCCAGCAATGTGGCGACGGCGGCGACGGCCGTGGCCACCAGCATCCGCGCCGTGGCCAACCCACCCAGAGGAATGGGCCAGAGCAGGGTGGCCAGGGCCAGCCAGGCCAGGCCGCAGGCGGTGCCCAGGCCCTCGGCGATCAGCAGGCTCGGGGGCACCAGCAGGGCCAGGGGACTGGCGGCGGCACCGAACCAGAGCTTGCAGGCCTGCACCACCGCCAGCGTGCCGAGCACCAGCAGGGCCTGGGCGGGTTCGAGATCCGGCTTCCAGCGCCGGCAGACCGCCACCAGCAGCAGCGATCCGACAAGGGCCTCGAGGCCACGGCCCAGCACCTGGCCGAGGGCCGCGCGGCGGCCGATCAGGCCGAAGTGGTCGAGCACGTCATAGGCGCGGGCCGACAGGGGCTCGCCCCGTCTGGTGATCACTTCCCCGGCCCGCACCTGGATTCGGGGCATGCCCCCCTGGTGGATCACATCATCGAGCAGCAACTGCGTGAGGCCGCTGTCGGTGCGCAGGTTTGTGCTGCCCTGCAGGGAACGGGTCAGCAGCTTGGCGCCCAGGCTGCGCTGGGGTTCGGGCAGGCGGTCCAGCTGCAGCCAGGTGGCCTGCAGCAGCCGTCCAGGGGCCAGGGTGCCGACCACGCCCTGGGCCAGCATCCGCTGCTGGGCCAGCCGCACCTCGGCACTCCACCCCTCCAGTTCGGCGGCCGGGGTCTCCTCCAGAAAGGCGCGCTCCGCCCCCGTCAGGGGCAGGGGGGGCAGTTCCTGTTCCTGCTGGTCGGGGCCCACCGCCTGCAGCAGTTCCTGCAGCAGGCGGTCAAGCCGCTGCTGCAGCTGCTGGCTGGCGGCGACATCGGGCACCTGCACCTGCAGCCGTGGCCCCAGCTGCGACCGGCGTTGCTCCAGGGCCTCACGGTCCACCACCGATGCGGCCCGGGGGGCCCGTGCGTCGAAGGGGGCCGGCAGCCCGGGCCGGAGGGTGGGCTGAACAACCCAGGGCCACACCGACAGCACGGCCACAAGACCGCTGGCCAGGAGCAGGCTGACCAGGTCATGCCGCAGCCACACCACAGGCAGCCGCCGCGGTTGTTCCCGGCGCCGGAAAGCTCGCCAGGCAAGGGTCAGGCCGGCCCGCAGCGTCTGCAACCGCCTGGGCTGATCGCGGGCCAATGGCTGGGCTGGATGGCAGCCTGACGCTAGCTCCCACAACGGTGATGGCAGCCCTGCGCCTTGACGGCCGCGCCCTGGCGGCCCGCTACGAATCCCTTCTGGCCGAGGCGATCGCCGCCGGTCTGCCCCGGGCGGGGCGTCCCCCCGGTCTGGCGGTGCTGCGGGTCGGCGACGATCCCGCCAGTGCCGTTTATGTGGCCAACAAGGAAAAGGCGTGTCGGCGCATCGGCATGGCCAGCCTCGGCGGCCATCACCCCGCCGCCACACCACAGGCTGACCTTGAGGCCGAGATCCGCCGGCTGAATGCCGATGGGGCCGTCGACGGCATCCTGGTGCAGCTGCCGCTGCCGGGGCATCTCGACAGCCGGGCCCTGCTGCTGGCCCTGGACCCGGACAAGGATGCCGACGGGCTGCATCCGCTGAACCTGGGCCGGCTGGTCTGTGGTGAGCCCGGCCCCCGCAGCTGCACGCCAGCCGGGGTCATGGCCCTGCTGGCCGAGGCCCGGGTGCCCCTGCGGGGGGCCCGGGCCGTGGTCGTGGGCCGCAGCGTGCTGGTGGGCCAGCCCATGGCCCTGATGCTTCAGCAGGCGGACGCCACCGTCACCGTGGCCCACTCCCACAGCCGAGACCTTGAGGCGCTCACGCGCGAGGCCGATGTGCTCGTGGTGGCGGCGGGGCGCCCCGGCCTCATCGGCGCCGGCCATGTGCGTCCCGGGGCGGTGGTGGTCGATGTGGGCATCCACCGGCGGGAGGGCGGCGGTCTCTGCGGTGATGTGCGCTTTGACGAGGTGGAACCCCTGGCCGGGGCCATCACGCCGGTGCCGGGGGGGGTCGGTCCGATGACGGTGACGATGCTGCTGGCGAATACGGTGCGGGCGTGGGCCCGCCGCCATGCTTTGCCGGACCCCCTGGCGCAACCGTGAGTCCCCTGCCCGTTCTGCTGCCGCTGCTTGTTCTGCTGGCGTTGCCCGGCCGCGCCGCGCCCGACCAGCCCACGATGCCGGCGACGGTGCTGGGTGTGGAGAGCGGCGACGTGCTGCGGGTGCGGCTGGCTCAGCGGCCCCGGCGCATCCGTCTGGCCTGCGTCGATGCCCCTGAACCGCTGCAGCAGCCCTGGGCCGAAGAGGCCCGTCAGGCCCTGGAGCGCACCCTGCCCGTCGGCACGCCGGTCAGCGTCGAACTCAGGGCCCGGGATGTCTATGACCGCATCGTCGCGGTCGTGCGCCACCGCGGCGAGGATGTGGCCGCCGGCCAGCTGCGGTCGGGCCGGGTGTTTGTGCTTGAGGGGTACCTGGGCCGCTGCGACGACCTTCCCTACAGAGCCCTGGAAGACGAAGCCCGCGGGCGCGGCCTCGGGGTCTGGGATGTCCCCGGGGGGCTGGAGCGCCCCTGGGACCTGCGTGATCGCCAGGATGAACCGGGTGAACCCTGACCGGACCCCCATCACCATCAGCCCTTAAGATTCTCTTTAGGTTCTGGGAGATGGCCATGGATCATGCCGATCCGGCCCGGGGATCCGTCGACCCGACGGCGGCTGAGCTGAGGGCCATGTCCGGTCTTCAGGTCCTCGACACCATGCAGCGGTGCCACGGCGCCATCGCCTGGTCCCATCCCCAGGTCAGCGAATTTGCGGCGGTCTCCCTGGTGATGGAGCTGCCCCAGGCCCTCCTGGCGCTGCTGCGCTCCGTCCTTGAGCTGCCGGCGCTGAGGGAGAATCCACGCACCTGAGGCCCCGTCCTGCGCATGTCTGCCCCGGTGACCACCGGCTTCGATTTCGCCGCCTACCTCGCCGGAGCCCGCCAGCGCATCGAGGGGGCCCTGGATGCGGCCCTGCTGCCCGAGCGGCCCGAGTCCCTGCGGGAGGCCATGCGCTACTCCCTGCTGGCCGGAGGCAAGCGCCTGCGGCCGGTGCTTTGCCTGGCCGCCTGTGAACTGGCCGGTGGCGACTCCGACCTGGCCATCCCCACCGCCGTGGCGCTGGAGATGATCCACACCATGTCGCTGATCCATGACGATCTGCCGGCCATGGACAACGACGACCTGCGCCGGGGTCGCCCCACCAGCCACAAGGTGTTCGGCGAGGCCAACGCCATCCTGGCCGGCGATGCCCTGCTCACCCGCGCCTTCGAGATGGTCGCCCTGCGCAGTCCGGACGTTCCGGCCGAACGTCTGCTCCAGGTGGTCGGGGAGCTGTCCCTGGCGGCGGGTGCCCCGGGCCTGGTGGGCGGCCAGGTGGTCGATCTGGCCTCCGAAGGACAGGCCGTCGACCTCGAGACCCTCGAGTACATCCACTGTCACAAGACCGGCGCTCTGCTGCGGGCCTCGGTGCTCAGCGGCGCCATCATCGGCGGCGCCGACGGCACCTTGCTGGACGCCCTGCGCGTCTACGCGCACGGCATCGGTCTGGCTTTCCAGATCATCGACGACATCCTCGATGTGACCGCCAGCAGTGAGGTGCTCGGCAAGACCGCCGGCAAGGACCTGACGGCCGACAAGACCACCTACCCCAAGCTGCTGGGTCTGGAGGAATCCCGTCGCCGCGCCGACGGGCTGATCAGCGGCGCGGCTGCAGCTCTTGAGCCCTGGCGCGACCGGGCCGCCCCTCTGCTGGCCCTGGCGGCCTACATCACCGCCCGCGACCGATGACCCTGTCCTCCCCCCTGCTGTTGTTCGCCAATGGCCCCCTCGCCTGGGGACTCGCCGCCTGCGGCGTGGCCCAGCTGGCCAAGCTCGTGGTCGAACTGGTGCGCCACGGTCGCTGGCGTCCCGCCGTGCTGATCGAAACTGGCGGCATGCCCTCCAGCCATTCCGCCCTCGTCACCGGCACAGCGGCTGCCATCGGTTGGCAGCTTGGCTTCGACAGTGCGCTCTTCGCCCTGGCGTCGACGGTGGCCTTCGTGGTCATGTACGACGCGGCGGGGGTCCGCCGGGCCGCCGGGACCATGGCCGAGCGCCTCAATGCCCTGCCCTCCAGCGAGGGGCTGGCACCGCTCAAGACCAGCCTGGGCCACAGCCGGCTCGAGGTGCTGGTGGGGGGGCTGCTCGGTCCCCTGGTCGCCCTGCCCGGGCTGCTGTTGGTGGGCTCCCCCCTGCAGCTTGCCCAGCGCCTGGGGTGGCTGCCGCCGCTCGCCTGAGTGGTCTCCACGCCATCCCCCCAGGACTTCACCGCCGGTCAGCTGCGAGCCCTCGAGGCCTTTGCCGGCTGGTTGCAGGATCCGGCCGAGGCCAGGCCCTTCGTGCTGTCCGGCCATGCCGGCACCGGCAAGACATTTCTCTCCTCGAGGCTTCTCGCCCTGGTCGAGGCCGAGGCCCTCTGCTGGACCGTGGCGGCTCCCACCCACAAGGCCGTGGGGGTGCTGCGCCAGGCCCTGGAGATCGAGGGGTTGCGTCCCACCTGGTACCCCTCCACCGTGCACCGGCTGCTGAGGCTCAAGCTGAGCCGTGCAGAGGGGGTGGAACGCTGCGAACCCACCGAGCAGACCGCCACCGCCCTCGAGGCCCTCGGCCTGGTGCTGGTGGACGAGGCCTCGATGGTCGACGGGGCCCTGCTCGAGATCCTGCTGCGCTGCGCCCGCCATGGACGCACCCGCCTGGTCTTCGTGGGTGATCCGGGCCAGCTGCCGCCGGTGGGGGAGCCCACCAGTCCGGTGTTCGCCCTGATGGAAGCCGTGCGCCAGGAACTCACCGAGGTGGTTCGCCACGGTGGCGCCGTGCTGCGGTTGGCCACGGCCCTGCGTCAGGGACTCCTGGCCAGCGTCGCCCCGCCGCTGCTGCCCCCCCTCACCGATGATCGCGGCGGTCAGGTGGCGGTGGTGGACCGGGGCACCTGGATCGCCGAGGCCCAGGCGGCCCTGCGCCTCAGCCGCGAGCGCCTCGACCCCGACCATGCCCGCCTGCTCTGCTTCACCAACCGCACCCTCGAGCGCCTGGTGCCAATCGCCCGCCGTGCCCTGCACGGCGAACTCGCCGACCAGCTGCCGGTGCTGCCCGGGGAGGTGCTGATCACCCGCCTCGCCGTGATGGCACCCGCCAGCCGCCAGGGCCTGGGGGATGAAGGTCCCGGGGAACTGGTGCTGGGGTCGAATCGGGAGCTGCTGGTGCGGGATGTGGCCCCGGAACGCTGCGACCTGGCTGATCTGGGAGTGCCCCAGGCGCCGGTGATCGAGACCCTGAGGGTCGAGGTGGAGGCGGGCGAAGCGGTCCTCTCCCTGCGGTTGGCGCCCGCCGCCACCAGTGACGGCGGGCGCCGCCTGGCGGCGCTGCTCAGCGACCTTGGGCAGCGGGCGCGCAGCAGTGAGGGGCGCCAGCGCAGCCAGGCCTGGCGGCTGTTCTTTCTGGTGCGCGACAGTTTTGCCAAGGTCGGACCCGCTGCGGTGCTGACGGTCCACCGCAGCCAGGGCAGCAGTTTCAACGATGTGTTCGTGGCGCCGGATGTGCACAGCCCGGAGGATCCGGACCTGCGACGTCAGCTGCTCTATGTAGCCGTCACCCGGGCCCGGCGGCGGGTGTGGCTCGTGGGTGGGGCAGCCACGAATGCCCTGCGCCAGGACTGGCAGCGTCTGGTGGGGGAGCCGGAGTTGCCGCCCCTCAGCTGAGCACCTGGAACTGCCCCAGCCCCGTCCAGCCCTGCCAGCCCAGATAGGCCGCCAGGGCCAGGCTCAGACCTCCCAGGATGAGGCTGCTGCGGTCCTCCAGCAGCTGCTTGCCTCGCTCCAGCAGCGGCTGGACCTGCTGGCGGCCGATCAGCACCAGAACGATGGGCGCCAGCAGCGTCAGGCTGGCCAGCAGGCTGAGGAACAGGATCAGCAGCACTTCGGTCGTGGCGTCGTGGTGCCCCCCCTGCACCAGCGACGCTCCCTTGGCCAGCAGAAACAGATTGTCGGGGCTCAGCAGCAGGGTCGCCGGTGCCAGGGGGAGCAGCACCAGCAGGGGCAGCTGTCCCACCCGCTCGAGTTTGTGGATCCAGCCCTCCTGGAGGTCCTCATAGCCTTCGGGCTTGGGGTCCAGTTCCCGGATCCCCAGGGCCAGCAGGGCCCCGGCGGCGAACAGGTCCAGGCCGACCTGATGCACGCCCCCCTGTTCCATCGACAGGGTGAGACTGCGCCCGACGGTCACCAGCAGTCCGAGCGTCGTGGCGACGCTGAGGAACCAGGCCAGGGTGAAGAGGCAGGACCGCAACCGCGGCGCTGTTCCCAGCAAGAGCAGCAGGACCAGCGCGATGTCGAGGGGACTGAGGGCCACGGCGAAGCCGAGGGCTGCCAGTTCCGTCAGGGTGCGGGCGAGGGGCATGGAGGCGCGTTCCAACGCAGCAGGGCTCGATTGTCGCGCTCGAAGCCGAGGATGCTGCTGGTGGCCGTGCCCAGCACGAGGTGACGCCCACCGACAGCCCCCAGGCCGATCCAGGTGCCCGCCAGGCTGCGAAGGATGTGGCCGTGGGCGAAAAGGGCCACCGGGCCGGGCTGGGTCAGCAGACGGTCGATCAGCGTCTGGCAGCGCCGGGTGACCCCAGCGGCGTCTTCGCCGTCTGGACAGCCGTGGCTCCACACACTCCAGTCAGGCACCGTCCGGCGGATCTCGGCGGTGGTGATGCCCTCGTAGCGGCCGTAGTCCCATTCCCGCAGTGCCTCAACCACCTCGGCCCGGCCCCCCAGGCCCGCCAGCTCGCAGGTGCGCCGTGCCCGTTGCAGGGGGCTGACCCACACGGCCGCGAAGGAGATATCGGCCAGCTGGGGCCGCAGGGCAGCAGCCTCGGCCTCGCCCTCGGGCAGCAGCGGCAGATCGGTGCTGCCGGTGTGACGGCCGTTGCGGCTCCACTCCGTCGCTCCGTGGCGCAGCAGCCAGACCGTGCGGTCGTCGCTCATCGGTGGGGGCGTGGCCGTCAGGCCTCGCCGCGATCGTTCGTGGACACGCTAGGTCGGATCTCGAACCAGTCAGCCCCGGTGGTGGCGATCCGGCTGGTGAGCACACTGGCCACCCGAGCCTGGGGCGGGCCCTGTTCGCACCAGACCCGCAGCTCGGTGAGGCTCTGTTCCGGGCCCTCGGCCTGCACCTCAACGCTGCCGTCGCCACAGTTGCGCACCCAGCCGGCCAGGCCCAGATCGGTCGCCCGGCGCCGGCAAGCCTGGCGATATCCCACGCCCTGGACCGTTCCGCGCACGACCAGACGCCAACGCTCGGCCGTCAGCGGCGAGCGGCGCGGTGTGCGCCGCTGGCGGCTCAGCTCGGCTTCCCGCTGGGCCGAACTGCGGCGGCGAGGGTTGCGTCCCGAAGGCGCCGGGGTATCGAAGGGCATCCACCCCAGTGGAGGTGAAGCCAGCTGGCGTGCAAGGTGGTCGTCGTCCATCCCTCAACCCTAGACACCACTCCCCACCCTTCCAGCCGCCATGGCCCCGGATTCCCCTCCCTGTCGAGCTGCCATCGGTGGAATTCGTGGCCCCAGAGGCGTTCCCCCCGGCGGCACACGAGTCCGTCCCCCAGGGCCGTGGCCTGCCGGTAGCCCAGCTGCAGGTCGGCCCGGCGGGCCGAGAAGGGCAGCACACCGGCCAGGGGGTGGCCGACGCCGGTGACGTCGTGCAGCCGCTGGCCCAGCAGCAGCATCCCTCCACATTCGGCGTAGAGAGGCCGGCCGGCGGCCACATGACGGCGGATGGCCTCCAGGCTGGCCCCACAGGCGGCCAGGCTGGCCGCCTGCAGTTCCGGGTAACCGCCGGGCAGCACGAGGGCATCACTCCCGGGCGGCAGGGGCCGGTCGGCGAGGGGTGACCAGGACAGCACCTCGCAGCCGAGCTGTTCCAGCCATTCGCGCTGTTCCGGATAGCAGAAGTGCAGAGCGGCGTCCTGGGCCACGGCGATGCGTGGTGGCCGGACCCCGGCCGGCAGGGGCCAGTCGGCTGCGGCGGCAAACGGGGATGGTCCCTCGCCTGCCCCCTCCGGCGGCGCCATCAATGCCAGCAGCCGGTCCAGCTGCAGCCAGCGGCCGGCCCGCTCGGCCAGGGCCTGCCAGCGGCCGTCAAGGTCCGGCAGTTCATGGGGGGGCAGCAGGCCCAGGTGACGCGAGGGGAGCTCCAGCAGCGGATCCCGCGGCAGCACCCCCAGCAGCGGTACCCCCGAGGGGGCCAGCACCTCGGTCAGCAGCTGCCGGTGCCTCGGGCTCGAGACGCCGTTGAGCACCACACCCGCGAGGCGCAGCGCTGGGTCGTGGTCGCGGAAGCCCCGCACCAGCGCCGCCAGGGAGGCCCCCTGCCGGCTGGCCTCCACCACCATCACCACCGGCAGGTCCAGCAGCCGGGCCACAGCGGCCGAGCTGCCCTCCTGGCCGGCGCCCATTCCGTCGAACAGTCCCATCACCCCCTCGACGAGGGTCAGGGGTGCCCGGCCGGCCCAGTGCAGAAAACTGCGGCGGACCGTTTCAGGCCCGGCCAGCAACAGGTCGAGGTTGCGGCAGGGACGGCCGCTCGCGTGCGAGAGCAGCTGCGGATCGAGGTAGTCGGGCCCCACCTTGAACAGCTGCGGGGCCTGGCCGGCCCGACGGGCCGCCGAGGCCAGCAGCAGCGACAGCAGCGTCTTGCCGCTGCCGCTGCAGGGGGCGGCGATCAGCAGGGCCAAGGCCGAGGGTCAGCGCGGCAACAGCTTCGCAGCCAGGGGCGCGCAGGCGGCCAGCAGCGGGTTGGTGCTGTCGTGGCCCCCTCGCAGGGTGCGGGACACCTCGACCTGAACGGAACTGATGTCGGCGGCCACCACCTCCTCGATCAGTTCCATCCGGGCCATGCCGCCGGCCTCGAGGCGCATACAGCCCCCCGTCTCTCCGCAGAGGATCACGCAGAGGGGCGGCCGGTCGCCGGGTTCGCACACCAGCCGCAGGCCCACGAGGCTGCCGGGATGGGTGCTCGGCTGGCCCACGGGAACAGGCATCTGCCGAAAGCGCACCGGGGCGCCGTCGGGCCGTCGGAAGCCTGCGGTGATGCCGTCACCTTCGCTGGCGGCGGTGTGCTCCAGCTGCCAGCCCAGCCGATCGGCGATCCAGGCCGCCATCAGCAACCCCTGAACCGGCTGCTGGCCCTGGACGTCGATGTCGAGCTGCACCACGCTCTTCAGCGCCTCGCGACGCTGCTGCAGGTCGAAGACCATCGCCAGCGTCTCGCGCCAGGGCACCAGGCGGTACCAGTTGAGGTCACTCACGGCCTGGCCCGAGCTGATGCGGGACTGCAGCACGTCGAGGCACCGGCCCGGGGTGCCGATCGCCGAGTCGATCACCAGCCGCCGCGGCGGCACCGCCAGGCCGTCGAACAGCAGCGGTGCCTCGTCCAGGGAGCCGTTCCACCACACCCAGCAAGGCAGTTCCGGCGGAATCAGGGGATTGACCATGGCCAGTCCGTCCTCGAGGGCCGGCACCCCTCCGCGCATCACCACGACGTCGCCGCAGACGGCGCTGAGGGGCCCTTCCTCCGGCAGCGGGCAATAGGCGGCGACCAGGGTCTCGAGGGTCTGCTCGGCGTCCAGGGTGGGTGCCAGGGTGATCAGGCGCCGGGGCTGATGGCGGCTGATGGCGGCATCGACGTGCTGGCCCCGCAGGTCTTCTGCCTCGCCGCTGCCGGGTTGCAGTCCCAGCTGCCAGGCCAGCTCGGGGGCCAGGGGGGCGGTGCTGAGGGGCAGGCCGCAGACGGGGATGGATTCGCGGGCCGCCTGCAGCAGATCCGGCCGCTCCAGGCCCGTGATCGGTCCCTCAAGGCGGCCCATCCGCACCAGGTGCTGCTCGACCCAGGCGGGTTCCCACACGAGCAGGGTGAAGGTCGAGGCACCGCTGGCGGGCTCGTGGTCCCGTTGCCAGAGACGGCCGAGATAGGCCGCCACGTCCTGGGGGGGCAGGGCGAGGGGGGCCTGAAGCGTGAGCTGGGGAGACATGGCGGGTCTGAGACGGAACGTCGGGGTGGATCGGACCGGTGCGATCAGGGGCGGCGCCAGAGCAGGCCGTCGCGGGCCAGAAGGCTGTCGGCGGCGGCCGGCCCCCAGGTGCGGGCCTCATAGGGGTAGACCGGCAGCTGCCAGGGGCTCTGCTCGATCAGCTCCACCAGGGGCGTGTAGAGGCGCCAGGCGGCCTCGACCTCGTCACTGCGGGTGAAGAGGGTGGGATCGCCGAGCATGGCGTCCGCCAGCAGGCGCACGTAGCCCTCGTCGGAGGGTTCGCCGAAGGATTCGTCGTACGAGAAGTTCATGTCGACCGGTCGGCTGCGCATGCCCGAGCCGGGGGCCTTGACCTCGAAGCGGAACTCGGCTCCCTCATCGGGCTGGATGCGCAGGATCAGCTGGTTGGCCGTGGGGGTGCCGCCGGCAGCGTCGAACAGATGCACCGGCGCCTCGCGGAAGGTGAGCACCACCTCGCTCAGCCGCTTGGCCATGCGCTTGCCGGTGCGCAGGTAGAAGGGGACGCCCTGCCAGCGCCAGTTGTCGATGAACAGCTTCATGGCCACGTAGGTCTCGGTGGTGCTGTTGGGATCCACCCCCGGTTCCTGTCGGTAGCCCGGCATCGGGTTGCTGCTGCTGCCACCGGGGCCGTACTGACCCCTGACGCAGCAGTGCCAGGGTTCCTGTTCATCCGCCAGGTGGGCGGCCTGCAGCACCTTGGCCTTCTCGTTGCGGATCGATTCGGGGTCGTAGCGGCCCGGGGCCTCCATGGCCGTGAGGGCCAGCATCTGGGTGAGGTGGTTCTGCACCATGTCGCGCAGGGCCCCCGAGGTCTCGTAGTACCCCGCCCGTTCTTCCACCCCCACGGTCTCGGCGGCGGTGATCTGAACGCTGGAGATGTAATTGCGGTTCCAGATCGGCTCGAAGATGGTGTTGGCAAAGCGCAGCACCAGGATGTTCTGGACGGTCTCCTTGCCCAGGTAGTGGTCGATGCGGAAGATCTGGCTCTCCTGGCCGCAGCCGGTCACGACCCGGTTCAGCTCGCGGGCGCTGGCGAAGTCACGGCCGAAGGGCTTCTCGATCACGACCCTGCTGCGGCTCGGATCGCTGAGCAGCCCTGCGGCGGCAAGGGCCCGGCAGCCGCTGCCGTAGAAGGCGGGCGACACCGACAGGTAGAAGGTGCGGTTGTTGCGGGTGGCCCGCTGGCGATCGATCTGGTCGAGCCGTTTGCCGAGGCGCACCACGTCGCCGTCCTTCTGAAGGTCTACGGGTTCGTAGAACAAGCCAGCGGCGAAGGTGCGCCAGGCCTGGGGATCCTCCTGGATCAGCGGGCCGAGGGCCTCCTCCATCTTCTGGCGGAACTCCTCGTCGCTCCAGGGGCGCCGGGCACAGCCCAGCACCGCGAACTCACTCGGCAGCCGTCGCTGGCGGAACAGCTCGAACAGGGCCGGCACCAGCTTGCGGTGGGTGAGGTCGCCGCTTGCCCCGAAGATCACCAGGCACTGGGGTGAGATGACCCGCTCCTGGCGCAGGCCGACGCGGAGGGGATTGGTGAGCGAGGCGGTCATCGGAGCGCTTCGGATGCCCTTGTTTAACGAGCGCAGCGGCCGTTGACCGAAAGGCGAACGGAAGATCCCCGGGTCGCGACCGAGCGGACACAAAAAAACCGCCCGGGGTCGGGCGGTTGTCGT
>JBMOIF010000003.1:0-84521 GCA_049317465.1 Prochlorococcaceae cyanobacterium
TGGGGCAGGTACTGGTAGGTGCCGTAGAGCTCGCAGGCCTCGTCGCCGGCGTAGATCTTGAACCATTCGATGCGGCGGGCGCCGCCGTAGGCGCGGGCGACGGCGGCATCGAGCACCCGCTGGGTGGCGGGCCAGATGTCGACACCGGTGCCGTCCCCACGGATGAAGGGAATGATCGGGTCCGGAGGCACCACGGGCTGGCCGTTCTCGAACCGGATGGGGGTGCCCCCCGTCGGGGGGGTGAGCTTGTCGTAACTGGCCATGGCGTGCACAAGCCGCAGGGTCTCGGCAAGGTGAGCCTAGTTTTCGGACCTGTCGGGTGATGAATGCGGCAGAACAGGCCCGCAGCGTCGAACTGGCCGCCGCCATCGCGACGGCCGTGGGCCTCTTCCGCCAGCGCTTCCCCGACGCCAGGCCGAACCTGGCCCCCTGGCGTGATGACGACCAGACCCGTCGCTTCGCGGAAGGCAGCTCGGTCGACATCGCCTTCCATCTGCCCGGCTGGAGCCCGCGCTGGCAGTGCCGCAGCGTGCTGGTGCAGCTGCGCCTGGCGGAGCCGCTGCCCATGCGGCCCGTGGCCGGGAGGCCCCGGCTGGTGGGGGTGCTGATCAGCGGCCTCACCTTTCAGGGGGAGCAGTGGCGGCTGGCGACGGTGGGGTCGTGGGCGGTGACGGGCCGGCGGCCGCCGGCCGAGGCCATCGCGGCGGAGCTGCAGCACTTCTGCCGGGAGCTGCTGGCGGGGCTGCAGTGCCGGGCCGGCGACCCGGCGGCGTAACCGTTCGCAACCCTGGCAGCTGGGACCGGGACAGGCGGCATAAGGTGGCCGTTCCCGTTCCATGTCGAGAGGATCCATGGCCGTGGCCCTCGCCTCCCAGCTCCGCGAAGGGACCAAGAAGTCCCACACGATGGCCGAGAACACCGGCTTCGTGAGCTGCTTCCTGAAGGGAGTGGTCGACAAGCTCAGCTATCGCACCCTGGTGGCCGACCTGTACTTCGTGTACACGGCCATGGAAAAGGCCATCGATCAGCACCGCAGCCATCCCGTGCTGGCCCCCATCGCCTTCGAGCAGCTGAACCGCCGCGGTGCCCTCGAGCGTGACCTGGCCTATTACTTCGGGGCCGACTGGCGCCAGCAGATCCACCAGTCCCCCGCCTGCGCCGCCTACGTGGCCCGCATCGAGGAGCTGAGCGACAGTGCCCCCGAGCTGCTGGTCGGCCACCACTACACCCGCTACCTGGGGGACCTGTCGGGGGGCCAGATCCTCAGCACCATCGCCAGCCGGGCAATGAACCTGACCGATGGTCAGGGACTCAACTTCTACCGATTCGAGGCGATCGACGACGAAAAGGCCTTCAAGGACATCTATCGGTCTGCCCTCGATGCCCTGCCGGTGGATCAGGCCATGGCCGACCGGATCGTGGAGGAGGCGAATGAGGCCTTTCGGCTCAACATGCTGATGTTCCAGGAGCTGGAGGGCAACCTGGTGTCCGCCATCGGCAAGGTGCTGTTCGGCTTCCTGACCCGCCGCCAGCGCCAGGGCAGCACCGAGGCTGTGGCGGCCGCCTGAGGGCCGTGACGGAGCGGCCGCTGCGGTTTCTCGTCCCGGGCACGGGTCTGCGATTCCGCAGCGGTGGCCTGGCCGTGGAGCTGCAGAGCGCCCGGATCTGCGAGGGCCTGGCCCCCCGGGTGCAGGTGGTCACCTACCGGGTGCGGGAGACAGGTCGCCCGTTTCTCGACGATCTGCTGCAGCAGGAGCCGGCCCCAGGCGATGCCCTCTGGGTGGTGAGCTGGGGCTTCGACGTGCCGCGGCTGCTGCGGCGGTTGCGGGGGCGACCGGTGCTGTACCACGCCCACAGCAGCGGCTATGGCTTTGACCTGCCGCCGGGGGTGCCGGTGCTGGCGGTGAGCCGCAACACCCTCGGCCACTGGGGGGACCGGGCCCCGCGCCAGCCCCTTGAGCTGGTGCCCAATGCCCTTGATCCGGCCTTTCTGGCCCCGGCGCCCCCCGAACCCGCCGGCGGCCGGCCCGTGCAGGTGCTGCTGCAGACCCGCAAGAGCAGCCACTACCTGCGGCGGCAACTGGTGCCTGCCCTGCGCCGGCGCGGCCTGGCGGTGGAGGAGGTGGGGGGCTGGGTGCCCGACCTGGCGGCCCTGTTCCGCCGCAGCCGGGTGGTGCTCTACGACTCGGCCGATTACTGGCGGTCGGTGGGGGTGAGCGAGGGCTTCGGACTGCCACCCCTCGAGGCCCTGGCCTGCGGCTGCGTCGTGTTCAGCAGCCTCAACCACGCCCTGGCCGACAGCCTCGATCCCGGGGTGGTGGGCTGGCCCATCGGTGCCGGCACCCTGGAGGGGGACGTGCAGCGCATCGCCGCCGCCGTCGAGCGCCCGGCGGCCTTCCTCCCCGATCCCGACGCCCTGGGGCAACTGCTCGCCCGCCACAGCGAGGCGGCCGTGCGCGAACGCTGGCGGATGGCCCTGGGACGGGTGAACGAGCACTGGGACCGGCTGGCGGCGGGCGCTCAGCCGCTGCAGGCCCCCGGCACCCGCTCCCTGCGCTGGGGCCGGCGGTGGAGCCGGATCCAGCGACGGTTCCGCCTGGGTCGGGCGCCATAGGGTGCCTGCGTGAATGCCTCCTCCGCCGCCTGGCCGTTCCCGCTGGAATGGCTCCGCCGCCGCAGCAGCACCACCGACCAGCTGCTCGAGCTGATCGGAGCCCTGCCGGCCCGGCGACGCCGGGCCCTGTGGCGGCTGATCCCGCTGTCGGTGGTGCCGGGTCTGCTGGACCTGACCCTGGTGGCGATCGGCACACGGCTGATCGGCGCCCTGGTGGGCACGCGGCTGGAGGACCGGGTGCCGGGCATCCATGTCTTCGGCGGCAGCCCCCTGAGCCAGACCCTGTGGCTCATCGCCCTGTTCGTGGGCTGCGCCTGGCTGGCGTCGATCAGCAAGATCGGCCTGCAGTTCGTGCAGCAGCGGCTCACGGCACAGATCTGGCGCGACCTGTCGGACCAGATCCATGAACGGGTGCTGCGCCAGTCGTACGCGTATCACCTCACCCGCAGCACCGCCGAACTGACGACGCTGATCCTCACCAACATCCGCCAGGCGTCCAACGGGGTGATCAACCCGCTGCTGCGGATGTTCAGCGCTTCGGTGTCGATCCTGCTGCTGTCGATCGGCATTCTCTGGATCGGCCGCCTGTCGGCCTGCGTGCTGCTGGTGATCGTGGTGCTGGCCTACCTGGGCTTGTCGACCCTGGTGACGCCCTACCTGCGGCTGGCGAGACAGCAGGGCCTGCGGCTCGATGTGCGATCGACCCATCTGCTGCTCGAGTCGCTCTCGTCGGTGCGCGACATCCAGCTCACGGGCACCGAACCCCACTTTCAGCGGGCCTTCGCCGAGACCGGCGAACGGGCCCGGCGCTACACCTGGATGGCGGGGCTGCTGCCGGTGGTGCCGCGGCTGCTGATCGAACCCCTGGGCATCTCGCTCATCTTTGTGATCGGCGCGGTGCCACCCCTGCTGCAGGGGGATCCCGACCGGGTCATGGGAATCCTGCCCTTCCTAGCGGCCCTGGCGATCGCCGCCCAGCGGCTGACACCACCGCTGCAGGACCTGTTCCATGCCCTGACCGAACTGCGCGGCGGCCTGCCGCAGATCAGCCACACCGTGGCGCTGCTGCAGCTCCCCTGCGAGCGGCTCACGCTGGGATCCGCGGGCGTGCCGAGCCCTGCCGGGGTGTTTCCCCAGCATTCGATCCGCCTGCATGGTGTCTGGTACCGCTACCCCAGCGGCGACGACTGGGTGCTGCGGGGCGTCAACCTGACGATCCCGGTGGGGGCCCGCATCGCCCTGGTGGGCAGCACAGGCAGCGGCAAGAGCACCACCGCCCAGTTGCTGCTGGCCCTGCTCAACCCTGACCAGGGCCACCTGGAACTGGATGGCCGCCCGGTGACCCCCGAGGAGGTGCCGGCCTGGCAGGCCAACTGCGCCCAGGTGCCGCAGGCGATCCAGCTGCTCGACGCCAGCATCCGCGCCAATGTGGCCTTCGGCATCGACGAAGAGCGCATCGATGACGACCGCATCTGGGAGGCCCTGGCGGCCGCCCAGCTCGATGACTTCATCGCCGATCTGCCCTACGGCCTGCTGACGCCGGTGGGGGAGAACGGCCACCAGCTCTCGGGGGGCCAGCGGCAGCGGCTGGCCCTGGCCCGGGCCTTCTACCGCGATGCCCGCTTCCTGGTGCTGGACGAGGCCACCAGCGCCCTCGACAACCGCACGGAACATGAGGTGATCAATGCGCTCGAAGTGATTGGTCGCCGCTGCACGACCGTCGTGATCGCCCACCGGCTGAGTACGATCGCCCGCTGCGACCGCATCTTCGAATTCGAGGACGGCGTGATCAAGGCCCACGGCAGTTTCGAGGAACTGCAAGAGCGCTCCGCAAGCTTCCAAGACCTCGCCCGCCTCGACCGGCTCACCCCCTCCCCATGACCTCGTCGTCCCCCCGCCGCCCGGTCGCCGAGGCCTTCGCCGCGGTGCTGCGCCAGGAGGCTGACGCCATCGCCGCCAGCGCCGCCCGCCTCGACGCCGATGCCATCGAGCGTGTGCTGAATCTGCTGTGTCAGTGCAGCGAACGGGGCGGCAAGCTGGTGGTGACCGGTGTGGGCAAGAGCGGCATCGTCGCCCGCAAGATTGCCGCCACCTTCACCTCGGTGGGGCTGATGGCCCTGTACCTCAACCCCCTCGATGCGCTGCACGGGGACCTGGGGGTGGTGGGGGCCGACGACCTGGTGCTGCTGCTGTCCAACAGCGGCGAGAGCGGCGAACTGCTGCAGATGCTGCCCCACCTGCGGCGGCGGGGCAGCCGTTGCGTGGCCCTCACCGGCCGTCTTGACTCGACCCTGGCCCGGGCCTGCGATGCGGCGCTCGACGGCTCGGTGGATCGGGAGGTGTGCCCGCTCAACCTGGCGCCCACCGCCAGCACGGCGGTGGCGATGGCCATCGGCGATGCCCTGGCGGCCCTGTGGATGCAGCTGGAGGGAGTGTCGGCCGAAGACTTCGCCGTCAACCATCCCGCGGGCTCGCTCGGCCGGCAGCTCACCCTGACGGTGGCCGACCTGATGGTGACCCGTGCCGACTGGCCACCGCTGGCGCCGACCGATGACGTTGTCGCGGTGGTGGAACGGCTCACCCTGACACCGGTGGGGGCCACCTGGGTGGAGGACCCGGCGCGGCCGGGGCGGCTGCTGGGGCTGATCACCGAAGGCGACCTGCGGCGCGCCCTGCGCAGCCATGCCGCCGCCGACTGGGCCGCCATCCGTGCCGCTGATCTGATGACCGCCCAACCGGTGACCGTGACGCCGGAGCTGCGGGCGGTGACGGCCCTGGAGCTCATGGAACGGGACCCGCAGCGATCGTTGTCGGTGCTGCCCGTGCAGCAGGCCGATGGCACGCTGGCGGGACTGCTGCGCCTGCACGATCTGGTGCGGGCCGGCCTCGACAGCCAGGCCCGGCCGACACCGGCGCCCATTCCCCTGACCCTGCCCCGCACCGCCGCCGCATGACCGCTCCGCTGACCCTGATCGCCGGCCCCTGCGTGCTCGAGACCCGCGAGCTGGCCCTCGAGATCGCCGGCAGCCTGGCCGAGACCTGCCGGCGGCTGGGGATCCGCTACGTGTTCAAGGCCAGTTACGACAAGGCCAACCGCAGCTCGGGCCGCTCCTTCCGGGGGCCGGGCCTGGAGGAGGGCCTCGCGATCCTGGCGGAGGTGCGCGAACAGGTGGGGGTGCCGGTGCTGACCGACATCCACGAAAGCCACCAGGCGACGGCCGCCGCCGCGGTGGTGGACGTGCTGCAGATTCCGGCGTTTCTGTGCCGCCAGACCGACCTGCTGCTGGCGGCGGCGGCGGCGGTGGCCGGCAGCGACCGGATCGTGAACATCAAGAAGGGCCAGTTTCTGGCGCCATGGGACATGGCCCAGGTGGTGGCCAAGCTGCGGGCCGCCGGGCTCGACGATCCCCAGCGGCTGTGGCTCACCGAGCGGGGCACCAGCTTCGGTTACAACACGCTGGTGGTGGACTACCGCAGCCTGCCGCAGCTGCAGGCGCTGGGCTGCCCGGTGATCTTTGATGCCACCCACTCGGTGCAGCAGCCGGGGGGGCAGGGCAGCAGCAGCGGCGGCCAGCGGGAGTTCGTGGCGCCCCTGGCCCGGGCGGCGGTGGCGGTGGGGGTCGACGGCCTGTTCATGGAGACCCATCCCGACCCCGACCGGGCCCCCAGCGACGGGCCGAACATGGTGCCGCTTCACCGCATGGAGGCGCTGCTGGAGCAGCTGCTGGCCCTGCGGGCGGTGGTGACGGCCACGGGCCCGGCCCCGAGCACGCCGTGAGGCTGCGACGACGGCTGGCGGCGGTCGAGCTGCTGGTGCTGGATGTGGACGGGGTGCTCACCGATGGCGGGCTGCTGATGACACCGTCGGGCGAGGTGCTGCGCCGCTTCGACGTGCGAGACGGGCTGGGGCTGCGGCTGCTGGCCGGTGCCGGCCTGCGGCTGGCGTTTCTGAGCGGTGCCGCCGGCGGTGCCATCGAGGCGCGGGCGCGGCAGCTGGGCGTCGACCGCTGCCTGACCGCCATCCGCGACAAGCAGGCGGCCCTGGCACAGCTGCAGGGCGAACTGGAGGTGACGCCGGCCGCCACGGCGGTGGTGGGCGACGACCTCAATGACCTGGCGATGCGGCCCCTGGCGGGGCTGCTGGTGGCCCCGGCCGACGCCGTGCCCCCCCTGCGGCGCCAGGCCGACCTGGTGCTGCGGCGGCGGGGCGGCCACGGCGCCGTACGCGAACTGGCGGAACGGATCCTCCAGGCCCGCGGCGCCTGGCGGGCCCTGGCCGAGGACGGCTGGCGCGACCGGAACGACTGAAGCGGATGCCGGCGGCGCTCAGCCCCCCTCCCAATGGGGGCTGTGGTTGACCACGGCCCGGCAGAAGGCCAGCAGTTCCTGCGGAGTCATGTCGTGCTTGGCGTCGTTGGTGCGCCAGGCGCAGATCACGACGTCGGGTTCCGGTCGGTTGGAGCGGTGATCAATGGTCGGGAGCATGGCGTACTGCTTCTTTTGCTCGCCGCTGCCGGCCGCCCCCTCGCGGGTGTCGTAGGTGCCGATCAAGGCCCAGTCGAGCGGCTCACCGGTCCAGTGGTCCCGCCCGCCGGAGGCCAGCACCGCCTGATGGATCGCCAGTCGGTACTGCTGCACGTTGCCGCTGCCGCCACGCTTCTGGTCCCGCTTGCAGAGGGTGACGGCCTTGCGCTGCACCCAGCCCGGATAGAGGTGCTTCGCGGCGGCAGGGAACCAGTCGGGGGCAGGGGTGTCCATCACTGGCCTGCGGCCCGCCGCCGGGCCTCCTCCAGCTGGGCTGCCGTGTCGATCGAGAAGGCATCGGCGGCGGTCTCGACACAGCCGACGGCCACATCGGCCTCCAGCAGCCGCAGCTGCTCGAGCTTCTCGGCCTGCTCGAGGGGCGACGGCGGCAACGACGGCCAGTGGCGCAGCACCTCCAGCCGGTAGGCGTAGAGACCCACATGACCCCAGTGGGGGCCGGCCCGGTGCCAGTCGTCCAGCGGCAGGTCGCGCACATGGGGCAGCGCGCTGCGCGAGAACAGCAGCGCCCGGCCGCTGTGGCTGCGCACCACCTTCACGACCGCCGGGTCGTGCAGCCGCCCGGGCGGCAACGGGTAGACGGGGGTGAGCACCGGCGGATCGGCGGGGCCGGCGGCCAGGGCCGCGGCGGCGAGGGTGTCGATCAGGCCTGGGTCGAGGAAGGGCTGGTCGCCCTGCACATTGACGATCCAGCCGCAGCCGGGCACCAGGGCCTCGAGGGCCGGCAGGGCCGCCGCCAGGCGGTCGCTGCCGCTGGCGCAGTCGGTCGGCGTCATCAGCACCGGCACCTGCCCCGCCAGGCCCCAGGTCGCCACCGCCGCCCGCAGCTCGTCGCTGTCGGTGCAGAGGGCCACGGCGGCGGGACGGCGGGCCTGCAGGCACTGCTCGAGCACCCGCCGCAGCAGCGGCCGGCCGCCCACATCGGCCAGCAGCTTGCGGGGCAACCGGCTCGAGGCCAGCCTGGCCGGCACGGCAACGATCACCGCCATCAGTCGTACAGCCTCTGGGACGCTTCACGGGCGGCGAACCATTCGGCCGCCAGGGGTCCGCCGGCACTGCGCTGCTCACGGAACCAGGGCCCCCCCAGGGTCCAGTGCAGCAGCTGGGCCGCCGGATCCGGCGGCTGCACATCCACCAGATGGTTCCAGACGCTGGGCAGGGCGCCGATGTGGTCGTCGGGCCCCAGCCAGGCGAACCGGTGCAGATGGAGGCCGCTGGCGGTGTTGACCAGCTCGGGGGTGAGGGCCCGGCAGCGGGGGGTGTTGAACAGCATCAGCGAACTCCAGTTCTTGCGCTCGTAGGCGCTCTGCGGCTCGCCCAGGAACTTGACCGTTTCACGCGGCACATGGTGGTGCTGCACGCACATCAACGCACAGTCGTCGTCGCGCAGGGCCCACAGCTCGGCGATGTCGCCGCGGCAGAGCATGTCGCAGTCGAGGAACAGGGCCCAGCCGTCGTAGCCGCAGAGGTACGGGACCAGAAAGCGGGTGAACGAGAAATCGGAGCTCTGGAGCGGATCCCGGGGTCGCCGGTGCAGCCCCTGCCGTTCGAGCTGGGGCGTCAGCAGCGGCGTGATCGCCAGCGGCATGCTGCTGTGCTGGACCAGGGAATCGATCAGCACGTTGGCGGCGGCCCGCTCGCGGTGGTCGACACCGATGAACAGTCGCAGGGGCAGGGACATCGGAGCCGAAAGGCCACTGCCTAGTCTGCGCCCATGACCAGTTCGAGCAGCAGCTCCGGCTTTCTGGCCGGCCTGAACGAGGCCCAGTCGCGGGCGGTGGGCCACCACTGCGGTCCGTTGCTGGTGGTGGCCGGCGCCGGCAGTGGCAAGACCCGCGCCCTCACCCACCGCATCGCCCACCTGCTGGGCCACCACGGTGTCGAGCCGGCCGAGCTGCTGGCGGTGACGTTCACCAACAAGGCCGCCCGGGAGATGAAGGAGCGGCTGGAGCTGCTGCTGGCCCAGCGCCTGGCCCAGGGGCAGTTCGGCCAGCCCATGGCCACCCTGCCCGAGGGGGAGCAGCGGCAGCTGCGCAGCCGCATCCACCGCGAGGTGACCCGCGACCTCTGGATCGGCACCTTTCACGCCCTGTTCGCGCGGCTGCTGCGCTTCGACATCGACAAGTACACCGACCCCGAAGGCCACGCCTGGACCCGGCAGTTCAGCATCTACGACGAAGGCGACGCCCAGAGCCTGGTCAAGGAGATCGTCACCCAGGAGCTGCAGCTCGATCCCAAGCGCTTCGAACCCAAGAAGCTGCGCTGGGCCATCAGCAACGCCAAGAACCAGGGCTGGCTGCCCAGTGACCTGGAGCAGCAGGAGGTGGGCCAGGGCCAGCGCGGCAAGCTGCTGGTGGAGACCTACCGCCGCTACCGCCGCGCCCTCGCCGCCAACAATGCCCTCGACTTCGACGATCTGCTGCTGCTGCCGGTGCAGCTGCTGCGCCAGAACGATCAGGTGCGCGGCTACTGGCACCGGCGCTTTCGCCACCTGCTGGTGGACGAATACCAGGACACCAACCGCACGCAGTACGAGCTGCTGAAGCTGCTGGTGACCGACGGCCGCGACCCCGCGCACTTCGACGACTGGCAGAACCGCTCGGTGTTCGTGGTCGGTGATGCCGACCAGAGCATCTACAGCTTCCGCGCCGCCGACTTCACGATCCTGATGGGCTTTCAGTCGGATTTCGGCGATGGAGCCCCCGACGACGCCACCCGCACGATGGTGAAGCTGGAGGAGAACTACCGCTCCACCGCCACGATCCTGGAGGCGGCCAACGCCCTGATCGCCCGCAACCGCGAACGCATCGACAAGGTGCTGCGACCCACCCGCGGCGCCGGTGAACTGATCCGCCTCACCCGCTGCGATGACGAAGTGGCCGAAGCCGAGGCCGTGGTGCAGCGCATGCGCGAGCTGCAGGCCGGCCATCCCGACCTGCGCTGGGGTGACATGGCGGTGCTGTACCGCACCAATGCCCAGTCGCGCGCCATCGAGGAGGCCCTGGTGCGCTGGCGGGTGCCGTACACGGTGGTGGGGGGCCTGCGGTTCTACGACCGGCGCGAGATCAAGGATGTGCTGGCCTACCTGCGGCTGCTGCTCAACCCCGCGGATTCGGTGAGTCTGCTGCGGGTGCTGAACGTTCCCCGCCGCGGCATCGGCAAGACCACGATCCAGCGCCTCAGCGACGCGGCCGTGCAGCTGGGGGTGCCCCTCTGGGAGGTGGTGAACGATGCGGAAGCGGTGCGCAGCCTGGCCGGCCGTTCGGCCCGGGGGCTGCTGGGCTTCACCGAACTGCTGCGCGACCTGGGCGACCGTGCCGCCACCGCCCCCCCGTCGGAGCTGGTGCAACTGGTGCTGGAACGCAGCGGCTACCTGGCCGAACTGATCGCCGAGGCCACCGACGAGGCCGAGGAACGCCGCCGCAACCTGCAGGAACTGGTCAACGCCGCCCTGCAGTACCAGGAGGAGAACGAGGAAGGCGACCTGGAGGGCTTCCTGGCCTCGGCGGCCCTGGCCAGCGATGCCGACGACAAGGACCTGGCCGCCGAACGGGTGGTGCTGATGACCCTGCACGCCAGCAAGGGCCTCGAGTTTCCCGTGGTCTTCCTGGTGGGCCTCGAGCAGGGGCTGTTCCCCAGCTACCGCAGCCTCGAGGATCCCGCCGCCCTCGAGGAGGAGCGGCGCCTCTGCTACGTGGGCGTGACGCGGGCCAAGGAGCGGCTGTTCCTCTCCCACGCCAGCGAGCGGCGCCTCTGGGGCGGCATGCGCGAACCGGCGATCCCGTCGGCGTTTCTGGCCGAACTGCCCGAAGAGCTCATCCAGGGCGACGTGCCCCGCACCGGCGGAGCCGCCCTGCGGCGGGAGCAGCGCCTCGACCGCCTCACCCGCATCGACCGCGAACCGGCGGCACCGGCGGAGGGTCGCCGCGGCGGCAGCCACAGCTGGAACGTCGGCGACCGGCTGCAGCACGACCGCTTCGGTGAAGGCCGCGTCACCCACCTGTTCGGCAGCGGCGAGAAGATCTCGCTGGCCGTCAGGTTCGAGGGGATGGCGCCGAAGATCCTGGATCCGCGGCTGGCGCCGATCCGTCCCCTGCCGTGAGGGCCGCCACCGTGGTGGCCGTGAGCACCTGCAGCAGCGGCCAGTGCAGCAGCGACACATCGAAGCAGCCCTGCAGCAGCGTGTAGACGAGCGCCGCCTGTCCCAGACGCCGCGTCAGATCACTCCCCCCCCGCCGCCGCCAGAGGCCCGTGAACAGCACCACCAGCAGCACCGCGGCCAGCAGCCCCAGCAGGCCGGTGTTGCCCCAGAGCTGCAAGTAGAGATTGTGGGCATGGGTGAGGGGGCTGCCGTGGATCGGCTGCTGGCAGAAGGCCCCCGGCCTGTGGAAGCCCACCCCCCACAGCAGCCGGTTGTCGCCGCTGAACGGCAGGCCGGCCCAGCAGCCAAACCCCTGCATGCGGCCACTGTCGGACGTCCAGTCGATGCCGATGCCCGGATGGCCCAGCAGATTCTTGAGCCCCAGCATCCCGGCGCCGGCGCCGGCCGCCAGCAGCAGCGGCCGCAGCACCGGCCGGCCTTGGCGGGCCCGTTCGGCCAGCAGCACCGCCAGCCCCGCCAGGGCCGACGCCACCAGGCACGCCCGTGAGCCCGAGCGCCACATGCCCCAGACGCCCAGCAGCGTCAGAACGGCCCCGGGCCAGCGGCGGGCCAGCGGCAGCGGCAGCGGCAGGGCCGTGGTCCAGGCGGCGGCGGCCACGGTGAGCAGCCCCAGCAGGTAGGCGCCCTGGTTCACCCCCGCCAGGGGGTTAGGGGTCCAGGGGCGGGGGCCGGCCAGCAGGGCCACGGCCAGAGGCGGCAACAGCCAGGGCAGCAGCCGCTGCCAGCGGGCCACCGTCCAGCCGCTGGCGGCCACGAAGGCCAGGGCCAGCAGCAGCAGATCGTCGGCCGACACCGGATGGGGCATCTCGCCCCGCACCCACGGCCGCACCAGGGCCAGCAGCAGGGCCGCCAGGGGCCAGTGGCGACGGCGGTCGCCGGCGGGACCGTCGAGCAGCTGCAGCACCAGCCAGGCCAGCACCGCCGCCGTGCTCCAGGCCGGCGGCAGCGGCAGCAGGTAAAGCACCCCCGCCAGGGCCAGCAGCGGATCCCGCAGCCGTTCAGAGAGGTTCAGCACGGCGCCGCCCCCCTGGCCCCCAGCAGCCAGGTGCCGTAGCGGTGGGCGGCAAACGTTGCCGCATGGCGGCGGGCCGCGGCCGCCAGGCCCTGCAGGGCCGCATCGGGCCAGCGCTGCCGGTCCAGCAGGGCCGCCAGCAGATCGACCTGCTCCCGGGTCACCGGCTGGCCGGGATCCCCCAGGTCAAAGCCGTTCACCCCCGCCAGCAGCTGCTCGTGCCAGCCACCGGTGCGGTTGCGCAGCAGGATCTGTCCGAGGGCCATCGCCTCCAGGGCCGCCAGGGAGAAGGTCTCCTCGCGGGAGCAGCTTACGGCGACATTGCTGCGGGCCATGGCCCGATGGGCCTCGGCCCGGGGCAGCAGCGGTTCGGCATGGAACGCCTCCCCCAGCAGCTGCCGGCCCCGTTCGCCGACGGCCCGGGCGGCGGGGCTGGCCTCGAGCCCGATGCACTGCAGCCGCAGGGGCCGCGGCACCGCCGCCGCCGGCCGGGCCAGCACCGCCTCCACCAGATCAAGCAGCCACATCTGCCCCTTGTTGCCCTGCTGCACCTGGCCGGTGAGCTGCAGCCGCAGTTCTGCGAAATCCGGCAGGGGCCGCTGCAGCAGCGTCGGATCGGCCAGCCGGTGGGGCTGCACCGCCAGGCCCGGGGCGCCGTCGTGCCCCAGCCAGTCGCGGTAACCGGCCAGACAATGGCGCGACGGGACCCGCAGCTGCAGTTCGCCGCTGCTCAGCAGCGTGCGCAGGTCAGGGCGCAGGGCCCCATCGAGCCAGGCCCCGGGGTGCAGCTCATGGGCAAACCAGTCGAGGCGCGGCAGGCGGCCCTCGAGACACCAGCCCAGGGCGGCGGCCGAAACCGGCGGCGGCAGGGCCAGGCTGTTGAGCAGCAGCCGGTCACCCCGCCGCGGCCGCGGCGGTCGCCGGTGCCGGTCGAGCACCTGCACCCGCAAACCACGGCTGCGCAGGCGGCGGCAGAGGCTCGGATGGCGACGGTCGTGGGCACCGCCCCAGCCCAGCAGCCGCAGCTGCTGGTCCAGGCCCGCCGCCTGCAGCTCGGCCGCGATGGTCTCGAGCACCAGCGGCGCCCCGGATTCACTGAACTCGTGGGCGTAGAGCCAGAATCGGGCGGCCATCCCACGGTGTGGCGCTTGGACACGCTAAGGGAGGCCCGCGACCGCGCCGCCGCCGCACCCCTGAGCCAGCTGCAGCAGCTGGCCAGCGCCGCCGGCTGGCGCCTGGCCCTGGTGGGCGGCGCCGTGCGCGACGGCCACCTGGACCGGGCCGGCAGCGGCCCCGACATCGACCTGCTGCTGGAGGGGCCGGCGCCGGAGCTGGCGCGGCGGATGCTGGCGGCCGACCCGGCCGCGACCCACGACCTGCGGCTGCACGAGGCCTACAGCACGGTCTCCCTGGGCTGGAACGACCTGCGCATCGACATCGCCAGCGCCCGTCGCGAGACCTACGCCAATCCCGGCGCCAATCCGACGGTGACCCTGGGGGTGCCGCTGGAGGCCGACCTGGACCGGCGCGACTTCAGCGTCAACGCCATGGCCCTGCTGCTGCCCGACGGACCCCTGCTCGACCCCCACGGTGGCCGCGACGACCTGGTGGCAGGACGGCTGCGGTTTCTGCACGGCGCCAGCGTCAGCGACGACCCCACGCGGGTGCTGCGGGCCGCCCGCTACGGCGCCCGGCTGGGGCTGCGGCTGGAGGGCGACGACCTGGCCCAGGTGCAGCGGACCCTGGCCGCCTGGCCGTGGGCGGCCACGCCGGCACCACCCGCCCTGGGCAGCCGCCTGCGGATGGAGCTGGACCTGCTGCTGGACCAGGAACCCTGGCGGCGGGCCCTGGCCCTGCTGCAGCACTGGGGCGCCCTGGGGCTGATCGATCCGACCCTGGCCAACGATCGGCACTGGCCGCTGCGGCTGGCCTGGGCCGAGCGCCGGCGGCAGCCGCTGCTGCCGGCCCTGCTGGCGGGGCTGGCCCAGCCCGCCGCCGCCGCGGCCCGGCTGGATCTGCCCCTGCAACAGGCCCGGGCCCTGGCGGCGGCGGCGGAGCTGCGGCGGCAGCTGGCGACGGAACCGGCCCCCATCGACGCGGCCGGCTGGGACGACCGGCTGGCGCCGGTGGGAGCCGAGGCGGTCACCCTGGCCCTGCTGGCGAGCCGACGGCAGCGGCGGCGACCGCTGCTGCGCTGGCTGCTGCGCTGGCGCCAGCTGGGCAGTCCGATCAGTGCGCGGGAGCTGCTGGCCCAGGGGGTGCCGGCCGGGCCGGCCCTGGGGCACGAGCTGCGCCGGTTGCGCCGCGGGCGGCTGCTGCACGAACGCTGCTGAATGCACTGGCTACCATCCCCCCACCTCGTGGCCCCGCACACGCCCATGGAGACCCTGACGTCGGTGACGGTGCTGAAGTTCAGCTCCGAAGACTGCGGCACCTGCCACCGGATGAGCCACTACGACGCCAGCGTGGCCGAAGAGCTGGGGCTGGCGTTCGTGAGCGTGATGCTGCAGGACACCGAGACCTACCGCCGCTACCGCAAGGTGCTGCTGGCCCAGTACCCCAACAAGGAAGGGATGGGCTGGCCCACCTACCTGCTGGTGGAGAACCCCGAGGGCGACTTCCGCATCCACGGCGAACTGCGGGGCGGCATGCCCAAGGGTGATTTCCGCGACCGGCTCAGTGCCCTGATTCCGACGGGCTGACCCACTGGCGCTCGACGGCCTCGATGGCCTTCGGCAGTGACCGCTGCAGGGCCGGCAGGCGCCAGACCCGGCCCGACAGCAGGCTGTCGACGTCGGCCAGGGCCGTGAGCACCGGATCGAGCGTGCGGCGGCCGGCGGCCTCGGCCACCGCCGCTCCCTGCCAGGGACGGCCGGCGGCGGTGAGCACCACCGCCCGGTAGGCCGCCGGCCAGGGGCTGGCGGGCTCGAGGGCTTCGAGTCGCGCAAACCACTGGTCGGCCTGCAGGGGCCTGTTCTGCAGGGTGGCCAGCAGGGCCAGGCTCCACAGGGCCCGGCGGTCGTCGGGCCGGCGGGCCAGGGTCTGCAGCGCCTGCCGCCGCACCCGCTCCTGGTAGAGGCGATGGCCATCGAGCTGGTGCTCGCGGCCGACGGCATCCGACACCGGCCCCAGGCCGGCGGGACCGCGGGCCAGACCGGCGGCCAGCTCGGGAAACACCGTGGCGAAATCGGGCGGCGGCGGTGCATCGCGGCGCCGCTCCCAGAGCTCGAGGGCGCCCCCCTCCGGCCGGGGCCAGCGCTGGCGCAGACGAAAGACACCGCGGCTGCGCACCGCCGCCGAGAGCGTTGCCGCCCGGCGGCTGACGGAACCCTGGTCGCCGCTGGCCAGGAGCACCAGCCGGCCCTGGGCCAGCACCGCCGCGGTGTCGCCGGCGCCGCTGCCCAGCTGCCGCCCCACCAGGGCGCCGCCGTCGCGACGGCCGACGTAGCTGATGTTGTGCTGGTTGAGCTGCGGCGTGCTGGGCACGACGATCAGGGTGCGGGGGGTGGCCGGCGTGCCGTTCTGGACCGCCGCCACCACCGCCGCCAGGGGCTGGGCCGTGGCCGGCACCCGGTCGGCCAGCCGTTCACGGGCCGTGGCCACCCCGGCCCCCGCCAGGCCGAGGCCCAGCAGCAGCGGACCCCAGGGCTGCGGCAACCGCCGGGCCAGGGCCGCCCAGCCCTGGGCCAGCAGCAGCGCCAGCAGCGGCAGCAGGGGTGCCAGATAGCGGGGGTCCTTGTTGGGGCTGAGGGTGGTGAGCAGCCAGGCCGACCCCAGGCTGCCCAGCAGCCAGCCCTGGTCGAAAGCCGGCCGACGCCCGCGCCAGGACCGCAGGGCCAGCAGTGCACCGGCGAGGGCTCCCGCAGGCAGCCACCAGCCGATCAGCTGCGGCAGCCTGCGCGGGTACCAGAGCCAGCCCGCGAGACTGCCGGCACCGGGATCGCCCTCCCGCGCCGCCGATTCGAGCGTTGCCCGGTCGGTCCCTGACACGGTCGTGATCAGGTTGTGGCCCAGCCAGGGAGCCACCAGGGCCAGCACCAGGCCGAGGGCCGCCAGCACCTGCAGGCGCCGGCCCCGGCGGGCCAGTCCGGTGGCCGCTGCCAACAGCAGCGGACCGAGCAGCAGCAACAGCACGCTCTGCTTGATCAGCACGGCGGCGGCCAGGGCCAGGGCCGCCCCCAGGGCCTGCCCCCAGCGGCCGCCTGCCGGACTGGGCCGGGCCCAGCGCCCCAGCAGCCAGAGCGCACCGGTGCCGGCCGCCGCGACCGGAATCTCGAGCACGTAATCGACCCGCTGGGCCGCCAAGGACGGCAGCAGCACCGTGATCAGGGCCGCCAGCAGCCCAAGGCCGACACCGCCGACCTGCCGGCCCCAGAGGGCCACCACCAGCAGCAGCAGGCCATGCCAGAGGCTCAGGCTCCAGGCGGCCTGGTCGGGGGCGTCACCGGCCAGCGCCATCACGGTGCCGTTGACCAGGGAGGCAAGGGGCGGAATCTTGGGCGACAGGTCGAGCAGGGCCTGCCAGCCCTGCCAGCCGCCGCCGGGCAGCAGCCCCAGGGCACGGCCGTGGTCGAGGGCGCTGTTGAGGTAATCGGCCTGGTCCCACGAGGGCAGGCGCCCGTCGCTGGCCAGCCAGGCGCGGTCGGCGGCGGTGGCCAGCAGCCACAGCAGCGCCAGGCCACCCCAGAACAGCCAGCGGCGTTGCACCGTCATGGCTGCAGCCGGGCCAGAAAGGCCCCATCGAGACCCTGCTTCCAGAGGCCCAGCAGCAGCGAAGGTCCCAGGGGCCGGCCGCCGCGGCCCGAGGGGGGCAGCAGCCAGGCCCGGCCCCGGCCGTCCCCCAGCAGCTGCAGCGCCCGTTGCGGCGGCCGCCAGGGCCGCAGGGGTTGCCCGCCCAGCCGCCGCCACAAGTTGTCGTGCAGCCGTGACGCCGCCTTCACCGCCCACACCCCGGCGGGGGGCCTCTCGGCTCCCCGCACCTGGGCTGCGTCACCGACGGCGAAGACCCGGGGCCAGCCGGCCACGGTGAGGTCGGGCTCGACCGCCAGGCGACCGCCGGGCGCCAGGGGGAGGCCGCTGGTGGCCAGCCACGCCGGCAGCCGGGCCCCCGTGCAGGCCAGGGCCAGGGCTGTGCCATCGGCAGCGGGACCCTGCACCAGACCGATGCCGGCGGCGGCCAGGGGGGCCGCGAAGGCCTGCCACAGGCCCGGGCCACGGGGGTGCAGGCTGACGCGGCAACCGCGCACCGCCAGGGCGAAGGCCACCTCGACGGCACTGGCGCCACCGCCGAAGACCGCCACCGGTGCGCCGGGGCCGAGGCCCTCGAGGGCGGCCAGCACCGGCGCGGCGGGGCGGATGGGCAGCAGCGGCGCTCCACCGGTCAACCCCGTGGCCGGCAGCGGCACCTCGGCGCCGACGTCGAGGCTGAGAAGATCATAGCCCTGGGCCGCGAGGGGCGGTGCCAGCTGCAGCCGACGGCCCTGGGGGTCGAGGCCGCTGATCTCGGCCTCCACGAAGGCCACCCCGGCGGCGGCGCAGAGGGCCGCCAGCGGCAGGCTGGCGGCCGCGAGGCTGCAGCGGCCGGCCAGGCAGGCAGGCAGGCGGCCCGAATAGGGGGTCAGCGGTGCCCGGCTCACCAGGGTGATGCGGGCGGGCGGCCTCGCGCCGGGTCGATGGGCCCAGCGCCGCAGCAACAGGGCATGGGTGTGGCCACCACCCGCCAGCAGCAGCTGCGTCACCGGTAGCCGCTGGGGTTGGCCTGCTGCCAGGCCCAGCCATCGCGGCAGATGTCCTCGAGGCTGCGGCTGGTGCGCCAGCCCAGCCGTTCGGCCGCCCGCGAGGGATCGGCCACCGTCTCGGCGGCATCACCGGGGCGGCGGTCGACCAGGCGGTAGGGCACCGGCCGGCCGCTGGCGGCCTCGAAGGCACGCACCACATCGAGCACCGAATGGCCGCGGCCGCTGCCGAGGTTGAGGGTGAGCAGCTGGGGCGGTTCGCGCAGCAGGGTGTCGAGGGCGGCCCGGTGCCCCTCGGCCAGGTCCATCACATGGATGTAATCGCGTACGCCGGTGCCGTCGTGGGTCGGCCAGTCGCTGCCGAACACCTGCAGCTCGGGCCGGCGCCCGACCGCCACCTGGCTCACGAAGGGGAACAGGTTGTTGGGGATCCCCTCGGGGTCTTCGCCGATGCGGCCGCTGGGGTGGGCCCCCACCGGGTTGAAGTAGCGCAGGCTGGCCACCCGCCAGTCGGCACCGGTCTCGCACAGGTCCGCCAGCATCCGCTCGACGGCGGCCTTGCTGTGGCCGTAGGGGTTGATGGGCCGCACCGCATCGGTCTCGACGATCGGGGTGCGCTCGGGCATGCCGTAGAGGGTGGCGCTGCTGCTGAAGACGATCGTGCGGCAGCCGGCCCGGTCCATGGCCTCGAGCAGCAGGCGGCTGCCGTTGACGTTCACGTCCCAGTAGAGGAGCGGGTGGCGCACCGATTCGCCCACGGCCTTGAGGCCGGCGAAGTGGATGACGGCGTCGATGCCGCCGCCGCGGCTGTAAAGGCCCCCGCCGAAGGCCCGCTCCAGGGTCGCCGGATCACCGAGGCTGCCCGCCACCAGATCGAGGGGGCGGCCGCTCAGCTCCTGCACCCGCTCCAGGGCCTTGGGGGAGCTGTTGCGGAAATCGTCGAGCACCACCACCTCGTGGCCGGCCTCGAGAAGCACGAGGGCGGTGTGGCTGCCGATGAAGCCGGCACCTCCGGTGAGCAGCAGCCGGGCCATGGGGGGAGGACAGAGCGCCGCCATTCTGAGGCCAGGCCCGGGCCGCCAGGCAGGATGGCCGCCATCGCGGACTGGCCGAGGGCGTGGTGGAGCAGCTGCAGAGCCTGCGGGGGATGGTGGACCTGCTGCCGGGGGCCACGGCCCGCTGGCAGGCCCTTGAGGCCACGGCCCGCGACCATTTCCGCCGGGCGGGGGTGCACGAGATCCGCACGCCGCTGCTGGAGGCGACCGAGCTGTTCGCCCGGGGCATCGGCGAAGCCACCGACGTGGTGGGCAAGGAGATGTATTCGTTCGTCGACCGTGGCGACCGCTCCTGCACCCTCAGACCCGAGGGCACCGCAGGCGTGGTGCGGGCGGCGCTGCAGCACGGCCTGCTGAGCCAGGGGCCCCAGCGGCTCTGGTATGGCGGGCCGATGTTCCGCTACGAGCGGCCCCAGGGGGGGCGCCAGCGGCAGTTCCATCAGATCGGCCTCGAATTCCTCGGCTTCGCCGATCCCCGCAGCGATGGGGAGGCGATCGCCATCGCCTGGGACCTGCTGGCCGCCCTGGGCCTGGGGGACCTGACCCTGGAGATCAACAGCCTCGGCACCCCGGATGACCGGCGCCGCTACCGGGAGCAGCTGGTGGCCTGGCTGGAGCAGCACCACGACGCCCTCGACGCCGATTCGCAGCAGCGGCTGACCACCAACCCGCTGCGCATCCTCGACAGCAAGCACCCCGACACCCAGCGACTGCTGGCCGAGGCGCCGCAGCTGGCCGACAGCCTCTCGGACGCCAGCCGCGACCGCTTCGAGCAGGTGCTGGCGGGGCTGACGCAGCTGGGCATCCCGACCGTGCGCAATCCACGCCTGGTGCGGGGCCTCGACTACTACGGCCACACCGCGTTCGAGATCACCAGCGGCGCCCTCGGGGCCCAGGCGACCGTCTGCGGCGGCGGCCGCTACGACGGACTGGTGGAGCAGCTGGGGGGCTCTGCCACCGCCTGCATCGGCTGGGCCCTGGGGCTGGAACGGCTGCTGATCCTGCAGGAGCGGAGCGGGGCCACGGCGGCGGCGCCGCCCCCCGAGGTCTACCTGGTGAACCAGGGGGACCAGGCCGGTGCCCTGGCGCTGCAGCTGGCGCGCCAGCTGCGGCAGACGGGGCTGGCGGTGGACCTTGACCTGAGCGGCGCCGGCTTCGGCAAGCAGCTCAAGCGGGCCGACCGCAGCGGCGCCCGCTGGGCGGTGCTGCTGGGGGACCGGGAGGCGGCCGAGGGCATGGCACGGCTCAAGGACCTGCGCCAGCCCGACGGCGGCGGCGACGAAACGGTGCCGCTGGCCGACCTGGCGGCCCGGCTGCAGCCGGGCGGTGGCTGACGGCCCCACCCCACTGCTGCTGGTGGCCGACACGGCGGCACCCGAGGCCCTGGGCAGCAAGCTGCTGGCGGCGGCGCGGCAGCTGGGGCTCGATCCACCGGTGGCCTACAGCTCACCGGCGCCCCACTGGTCCCCTTCGATGCGGCGGCGGCGAGGGAAGGTCTTCTACCGGCTGGCCGACCGCCGCAGCTGGGAATGGTGGGGCTTCCAGCAGCAGCTGCTGTCGGTGGTGCAGGCCACGGCGCCACGGCTGGTGCTGGTGACCGGCATCCTGCCGTTGCAGGCACGGGTGTTCGCGGCCGTGCGAGAGGGTGGCGGCCGGGTGGTGAACCTGCTCACCGACGACCCCTGGAACCCGATCCACCGGCGCCGCTGCTTTCTCGCCGACCTGGCCCGCTACGACCACATCTTCAGCACCAAGGAGGCCCTGGGCGCGCGGCTGGAGGCGGCCGGCTGCCCGTCGACCAGCTGGCTGCCCTTCGCCCACCATCCGCCGCTGCACCGCCCGCCCCTGCCGGTGACAGCAGCCGACCGCGACCGCTGGGGCTGCGACCTGGTGTTCGTGGGCACCGGTGCGCGCGAGCGTCTGCCGTGGCTGGCGGCGGCCGCAGCCGCGGCCGGCGGCGGAGCCGACTGCCGGCTGCACGGCAATGACTGGCGGGGCCTCACCACCCCGGGCTGGCGCCAGGGGCCTGAGGTGCTGGGCGACGACTACTGCCGCGCCGCTTACCACGCCCGCGTCGTGCTGGGGCTGCTGCGGCAGGCGAACGGCGACACCTGCACCGACCGGTCGTTCGAGATCGGCGCCATCGGCGGCTGCGGCCTCTACCAGGACAGTCCCGTGCATCGGGCCCTACTGCCCGGCTACCCCGACGTGGGCTTCTTCCGGGACCCCGACGAACTGGAGCGGCACACGCGGGTGCTGCTGGGCGACGGGGCCCTGCGCCAGCGGCTGCGGGAGCTGGGGACCCGGTGCCTGCGTCAGCATCGACACAGCTACACCGCCCGCCTGGAGGCGATCCTGGCCTGGGCCGACGGCAGGGGATGAAGGCGCGGCGTAACCTCCGCCAATGACCGAGGCCATCACGATCGTGCTGCCGGTATACGGCCGCCCGGCCCTGCTGGCCCAGGCGCTGGAGTCGGTGCTGGCCCAGAGCGACCCGGGCTGGCAGCTGCTGATCGCCGACGACCATTCGCCGCAGGACACCGTGAGGCAGCTGCAGGCCTGGCAGGCGGCCGCTGCGGCGGGGCGGACGGTGCGGCACCGCCGCAGCGACCGCAACCGCGGCCTGTTCGCCAACCTCAACGCCGCCCTGGCGGAGGTGACGACCCCCTGGGTGCTGCTGCTCTGCAGCGATGACCTGCTGCGGACCAACGCCGTGGCCGACCTGCGACGGCTGCGGCGGGAGTGGCCGACAGCGGAGCTGGTGCTGTCGACCTTCGACTCGATCGGTGCCGACGGCAGCCCGCGGCCGCCGGAATCGGGCCGACACCACGACCTGGTGAGCCGCAGCACCGCCCTGCTGCCGCCGGAACGCTTCCTGCCGCAATTGCTGCGGCTGGGCAGCCTCAATGGCAACCTCACGGGCATGGCCTTCCCGATTGCGCTGTGGGATCGGGTGGGACCGTTCCGCGAGGACTGGCGCCATGCCGCCGACTGGGAGTGGCTGGCCCGGGCCGCCGCTGCGGGGCCGGTGCTGCTCAACCGCACCCCGATCGCCGCAGTGCGCACCCACGATGCCCAGCTGTCGGATGCCAACCGCCGCAGCGGCCATGAGCTGCCCGAGGTGGCGGCGGTGGTGGCGGGCCTGCGTCGCCATCCGCTGCTGGCGGCCGAACGGCGGCGTCACCGCTGGGCGGCACGGCTGATGCAGTTCCAGCTCTGGAACCTGGGCAAGCGGCTGCTGGCGGGGGACCGGCACGCCGTGGGACGCGATCTGGCGGCGATTGACCGGGCGGCGGGGCTGACCCGCACGGCCCTGGCGCTGCTGGCCTGGCTGCCGGAACGCTGGCGGCTCTACCGGGACAGCGGATCGGCCAGGCTCACCAGGGTCAGTCCCAACACGCTCAGCAGCTCGTAGGAGCCCACCCCCAGGGGCAGGCTGGTCCAGAGGATCGCCAGGGCCAACAGGGCCACCAGCACCCCGTCCGCGGCACCGCGGCGGCCCCAGCGCCAGGCCGCCAGCAGCAGCCCCAGCAGCCAGAGCAGCGCCAGGCCGTGGGCCACGAAACCACCGCAGCGCAGGGCATCGAGGGGCAGGTTGTGCCACCACTGGTCGTGCACCGTCAGGCCCGGCGGCACCTTGGCCAGCCAGCGGCGTTCGCCGCTGGCATAGGCCTGCAGCAGACGCTGAAAGCCCACCCGATGGGTTTCGGCCCGGCCGGCGGTGAACACATCACCGAAGCGCTGCAGCAGGGTCGAGCGACCCAGGGCCACCAGGGCGGCGGTGAGCGGCAGCACCGCCGGCAGCAGCTGGCGCGGATGGCGCCACGCCTGCCGCCACCAGGCCAGCAACGGCTGCCGCCCCTCCCACAGCAGGCAACCCAGCACCGCCACCACCACGAGCAGGGCCGAGCGGTTGCGGGCCTGCACCGCATAGCCCAGCGCCAGGGCCAGGGCCGGCGGCAGCCAGCGCCGGTCGAGGCGCAGCAGCAGCAGCAGCACGCCGCAGGCCACGTAGCCGGGTTCGGTGCTGCCGGCGTCAAGCCGGCCGCTGAAGACGTTGAACAGCTTCCCGTAACTGCCCTGGAACGGCTGGGTGAGCAGCGAACCGATCAGGGTGGCACCGCTGTAAAGGGCCAGGCCGCCGGCGAGGCCCCGCAGCAGATCGCGGCCGCGGCCGGCGGGATCAGTGCGCAGCAGCACCGGGGCGAAGAGCATCCACACCAGGGCCTTGCCGATTTCCGGCAGGGTCAGCCCCGTCAGGGAGCGGGGCACTTCGGGATCCGGGAAGGACCAGTAGAGCAGCATCAGAATGCCGATGCCGACCACCACGGCATCGCGCCCATCAAGGCCGCCGGACCGCAGCTGGCGCCGGTCGCGCAGCTGCAGCAGAGTCCAGCCCCCCATCCCCAGCACGGTCCATTCGTTGAAGCCGCCGGCCCCGATCAGCAGTCCCCAGAAGGCTGACGCCGGCAGCCGGGGAAAGGCGTCTGGACTGGCGGAGGTCACGAAGCTTTCCCTGGCGGTGCAGCTGGGCAGCCGGGCCCTGGGGTTCGTGGCGAACCTACTGCTCGTGCGCTGGTTCAGTCCAGAGCTCGTGGGGGCCTTCGCGCTGGTGACGGGCACCGCCCAGATGCTGTCGACCCTGGCCCGCCTGGGCACCGACTACAGCTTTCAGGTCGAGAACGGACGGCTGGCGGCCGACGGGACAGCGGCGCTGCAACGCACGTTTCTGAGCTTCAACCTGCTCACCAGCGTGCTGGCGTCGGCCGTGGCCCTGCCCGGTCTGCGCCAGGCCCTGGGTGCCGCCGCCGGTGGGGTGCCCCTGGGGCTGGTGCTGCTGGCCTATCTGGTGATCGAGTCGTACGTCGATGTGCTGTGGGAGCCGGTGCTGGCCGACCGGCGCTACCGGCGGGTGTTTCTGCGCCATCTGCAGGTGGCGGCCTGGCGCGGGGGGCTGAGCCTGGCCCTGGGGGTGTGGCTCGGCTGGCCGGGGCTGCTGCTGGGGCTGCTGCTGGCCTCGGTGCTCAACGGGGCGGCGGCCCTGCGGGCGCTGGCGGCGGGACCCGCCGGCAGCGGGCCGCCCCTGCGGCTGGACCTGCTGCAGCTGCTGCTGCGCGAGGGCCTGCCGGTCTATGGCGTGCCCCTGGCCCAGCAGCTGGTGTTCTGGCTGCTGCTGCTGCAGCTGGGGGCCGGCGGTGGCCTGGCGCGGGTGGGCCTGGTCAAGGTGGCGCAGCTGGTGGTGCAGGTGGTGAGCCTGCTGCCGGGGGCGCTGGCGCCGATCCTGCGGGTCGAATGCGCCCGCGACGGCGAGGGCCGCCGACCGGCACTGCAGCGCAGCCTGGCGCTGGTGATGGCCTCGGGGGTGCTGGTGTTCGCCGGCTGGTGCCTGGTGGACACCTGGCTGCTGCCGCTGCTGTTCGGGCCGGCCTACACCGCGGCACGCCAGCCGGCGCGGGCCCTGGTGCTGGCGGCGGTGTGCAGCGGCACCAGCCAGCTGTTCCTGCAGCAGGCCCTGCGCGGGGCCGAGCTGCGGCTGGTGAGCGCCCTGCAGGTGCTGCCGGTGCTGCTGCTGGCACCGCTGGGGTGGGCCTGGCTGCTGCCGCAGCAGGGGGCAGCCGGCTATGCCCTGCTGCAACTGCTGATGGCACTGCTGACCCTCATGGCCCTGAGCCTGCAGGACCGCCGGGGACTGCTGCGGGCGCGGGCGCTGCTGCTGCCGTGGCTGGCGCTGCTGCTGGCCCTGCCGCTGCTGCCGGCGGAGCCGGGGCCGGTGGCGGCGGTGCTGCTGCCCCTGGCCAGCGGCGGCCTGGCGGCCCTGGCCCTGGTGCAGGGGCGACGGCGATGACCGGCGACCGACCCCTGCGGCTGCTGTTCCTCACCGACGATCGGGAGGACTACCTGGCCGACGGCGTGCTGCACGGCCTGCGCAGCCTCGACGGTGTCGACGTGGTCGACGTGCCCCGCAAGGAGTGTCTGTACGTCGGCGGCCGCCGCTGCCGGGTGGCTCCGGAGCTGGGGGTGCGCGGCGGTGGCTTCACCCTCTACGGGCTGCTGCAGGAACCGGCCGGCGGCATCGACCGCAGCCAGATCTGGCGACGGCTGGAGGCGGGCTGGTTCGATGCGGTGGTGGTGGGCAACGTCTGGCGCCAGTGGGGCCTGCTGCTGCAGTGGCAGGCGCTGCTGGCCGGCACGCCGCTGCTGCTGCTCGATGGCGATGACGACGAACGGCTCTACCCGAGCAGCGGCACCCGCTACCGGCAGTTCGGCCCCCTGAGCGGCCTGCGGCAGCTGCTGGCGGCACCGACCTGCCACTACTTCAAGCGCGAACTGACGGAGCGCAGCCGCCCCTGGGGCCGCCGGCTGCAGCTGCACCCCCTGGCCTTCGCGGTGCCCGAGGAGGTGATCGCCGCGGCCGTGCCGACCAAGGCCCAGCGGTTTCCGGCCCATGTGGTCGATGCCGAACTGCAGGCCCTGATCGGCGGCAGCACCGGCTACGCCTTCGCCGACGAAGCCGCCTACCGGGCCGACCTGGGGGGAGCCCGCTTCGGGATCACGGGCCGGCGGGCGGGATGGGACTGCCTGCGCCACTACGAGATCGCCGCCGGCGGCACGGTGCTGTGCTTCCGCGACCTGAACCGCAAGCCGGCCCGCTGCGCCCCCCACGGGCTGGAGGACGGCGTCAACTGCCTCGCCTATGGCAGCGCCGCCGGGCTGCTGCAGCGGCTTGAGGCCCTGGATCCGGCGGAGGAACGACGGCTGCAGCAGGCGGCCCTCGACTGGGTGCGGGGGCAGACCACCCGCCGCCGGGGCGCCGAGATGCTGGCGGCGGCGGGGCTGGGCTAACCGCCGTCGCGGCGGCGCAGCACGTAATGGGGCCGCTGCTTCACCTCGAGGTAGATGCGGCCGACGTATTCGCCGATCAGCCCCATGCCCACCATCTGCATGCCCCCCAGGAAGGTCAGGATCGCCACGATCGAGGCATAGCCGGGCACATCGATGCCGCCCATCAGCGCCCGCAGCACGATCACCACCGTGTAGGTGACCGACAGCAGCGCCACGGCCGTGCCCAGGTAGGTCCAGATGCGCAGCGGTGCCGTCGAGAAGCTGAACAGTCCGTCGAGGGCATAGTTCCAGAGCTTCCAGAACCCGAAGGCGCTGCGGCCGGCCTCGCGGGCGGGCCGGTCGTAGGGCAGGTCGATCTGGCGGAAGCCCGCCCAGGCCACGAAGCCCTTGCTGAACCGCACCCGTTCGCGGCACGACAGGATCGCATCGATCACCGTCCGGTCGATGAGGCGGAAGTCGCTGGCATCGAGGCGGATGTCGAGATGACTGGTGGCGCGGAACACCCGGTAGAACCAGTGGGCGGTGAGCCGCTTGGCCCAGCCGTCCCCCTGCCGCTGGCGCCGCACACCGTTCACGACCTGGTGGCCCTCGCGCCAGAGGGTCACCATCGCCGGGATCAGTTCGGGCGGATCCTGGAGATCGGCATCGAGCAGCACGGCCGCCGCGCCGCTGACGTGGTCGAGACCCGCCAGCAGGGCCGCCTCCTTGCCGAAGTTGCGGGACAGCTCAAGCACCTGCCAGCGCCCCAGGGCCGCCAGGGCCGGCGCCTGCTGCCGCAGGGCCTCGGCGGTGCCGTCGCGGCTGCCGTCATCGACCAGCACCACCTCCAGCGGCAGGTCGGCGGGCAGGTCCCGGCGCAGCCGGGCCAGGGCCTGCAGCAGGGGCCCCAGGCTGTCGCGTTCGTTGAAGCAGGGAATCACCAGGGACAGGGCCATGGCCGGAGGGGATCAGGGGGATCAGGGGGCCCAGCGGGTGCGCCAGAGGGTGAGCTCGCCGAGGCGGCCGATGGCGGTGCCGCCCGTTGCCTCGGCCAGGCGGTGCCGCTGCTCCAGCCTCGGTGCCCGCCAGCCCCCGTAGCCGGGGATCGCCACCTCGACGGCGTTGAGGGGCAGGCGTTCGACCAGGTAAGGGAGCTGCAGGGCATTGATGCGGGCAGCTTCGGCCTGCACCCAGGCCCGGCGCCCCTGCGGGGTGGCCTGGCGCCAGTCCCACTTCTCGCGGAAGTCGCCGGCGCCGATGGTCTGGTTGGGGTAGCTGGCGCCGAGGGCATTGGCCAGCTCCTGCACGTCGACCACACCGGCGATGTGACGACGCAGGTCGCCGCCAGCAAAGCAGCGGCGGTCGGCCGGGCGGGCGCCGGGCAGGGCCTCGGCCCGCAGCACCCGTGCCCCGGCGGGAGCCGGGGTGGTGGCCCCGAGGCAGAGCACGGTGGGGGTGGGATCGGCCAGCAGCAGGCGGCTGTCGTAGAGGGCCGTGCGCTCGAGCTGGCGCTGCACCCAGGCGAAGCTGAGCCACAGGGCCGTGAGCCAGGCCAGCAGCAGCGCCCCGGGCAGCCAGCGCCGCGACGGCGGCAGGGGCAGGTCGACGGCGCTGAGCAGCAGGCCTGCCGGCAGCAGGAACAGGCGATGGGTGAGGCCGCGACCGAGGCTGAGGCCCACCAGGGCGCTGGCCAGCAGCAGCAGCAGGGCCGTGGCATGGCGCAGGCGATGGTCGCCGGGCCGGCCCAGGCGGCGGACGCTCCAGGCCAGGGCCAGCCAGAAGGCCGTCACCAGGGGCAGAAACAGCAGCACGCCCCCCTGCCCCTCGGTGATGGCCTCGACGGGATTGATCTGCAGCGGCAGCAGCAGCAGCCGCCAGGGGGCCGCCTGGCTGCTGGCCTGGGACGCCAGCACGGCGCCGTAGGTGGCGGCGATGCGGGGGTAGAGACCCCCGGCGAGGCCGGCGAGGCGATCGAGCAGCAGGGCGGTGGCGGCGGCGGCGAGGCCGAAGGGCAGCACCCCCCGCAGGGTCAGACGGCGGCCACCACCGGCCAGCAGCACCGCTGCCATCCACAGGCCGCTGAGCAGCAGGCCGGGGCCGCTGTTGTTGAGCTTGAGGGTGAGGGCAACGGCGAGGCAGCAGCCCGACAGCACCCCCTGGGCGGCGGACCAGCGGCCGCGGGCCAGGGCCAGACCCAGGGCCGGTGCCAGGGCCACGCTGAAACTGAGGTGGTCGCCGATCCAGCCCCCAAGGGGCGGCTTGAACCAGAGGCCGGTGGCCAGGGCCGCCAGCAGCCCCTGGCGCCGATCGGCCCCCAGGCGCCGGAACAGGCCCCACACCACCAGGGTGGCGACCACGTTGAGCAGCACACCCACCAGGGTGAGGGCGGCTTCAGGCTGGCCCAGCAGCCGCCCGAGTCCGCCGAGCAGCAGGTCCATGCCAGGCCAGACGTTCATCCACGGGCCGCCGCGCTCCATCGTGAAGCGGGCGCCATAGAGGGCGTAGCTCACGTCCCAGTTGGGAAAGAGCCGCCGGCCCAGCAGCTCGACCAGCACCGCCCAGAGGGCCAGGAGCCAGGGTGCGGGGCCCATGGCGGTCGCGATGCGGGGCAGTGGCATTGTCAGGCGCCCCATCGGCAGGGTCACAGCTGCGACAGATCCACCACCGTGCAGCCAGGGCCGGTGACAACCGGCCTGGCTGCAGGCAGCAGGGCCTGGCAGCGGTCAGCGGCGGCGGGGGCTGGATCGCTGAACTGCAACCCCACGGTGCGCAGCAGGGCTCGGGCAGCCCCTGGATTGTCGAGGCCGGAGCCCAGCACATCAAAGCCCCTGGGCTGCAGCCCCGGCGGTCTGGCGGAAGACCTGAGGGCACCGACGATCCACAGCGGCTGACGGGGGGAGTGAAAGGGGGAGGCCTCGATGGTCTGGGCCAGACGCTGGGCGATCGCGGCGTCAAAGAGCGCCAGGCGATGGGTGTCAAACGCCCAGCTGTTATCCACGAGGATGAAGGCCGCGATGGTGCTCGCATAGAGCCCCGCCAGAGCCAGGGCCAGCCGGGATGGATGGCGGGCCTGGCGCCAGGCAAGGATGCAGACGGCCGCGAAGACCACCGCGACGGGATAGGTGTGGCGGTAACCGGTACCCAGCAGCGAACCGGAGACCGGCAGATCGGTGGTCCACACCCCCACGGCGGCGGCGGCCAGGGCGGCCAGCTGGAACCAGCGGCGACGGCCCAGCACGGCAACGGTTGCCACCACCACAGCGACGCCCATGACAGGCGGCAACAGCGCATGGCCGGGCCACAGAAAGTGTTTGTAATGCCCGGCGATGTCCTTGAGCTGGCGCAGAAGGCCCGGCAGGGTTTCGGGGCCTCCCATTGCGGCGTAGCGGGTGTTGTAACCGGCATGGAACCACCAGCGGGCCACCTCCGCCGTGAGGCCGTAGAGCAGCACCGCAGGCCCCGCCAACAGCAGCAGACGGGAACAGATCGGCAAGAACGCTGCCCGCACACCATCGGCAGAAGCCGTGCGACCCGTCCCGAAGACAAGCGACAGCATGGCAACGACCACCAGCAGATTGAGGCTGGTCTGATAAAGCGCCAGGGCCGCAGCCAGCAACAACGGTGCACACCAGAACCGCCAACCGGAACAGCGTGAGACCAGAACCCAGGCCAGGGTGGTCAACCCATACGCCAGGGGAATGCTGAACTTGCCGGTTTCAAAGCCAAAGACATTCACCAAAAACGGAAATGTGCTGATCCAGCACAGCAAGAGCAGCGATTCAACGCGATCAAGCCGCCACAGGTGGCCCAGCAAACGCCCCATGCCCCAGAGGCAGACCAACGCCAGCAGCAGATGCAGCTGCGGCTGAAAACCGCGGAACAGCTGGCAGTAGAGCAGGTCCATCAACGGACGGCCCAGCTGCGCCCAGAGGGTGGTGCACTGGCCCAGTTCAAGCACCTGCTGATAATTATCGGGCGACCAGGTGAGCGTCACAAAGGCGCCGGACCAGGCCAGAGCCATCACCATCCAGCTGACGGTATCGACCCAGGTCCAGCGGAATTGCCATCCCCTGGGAATCAGTGAAGAACTCACAAAACCCAGATACAAAGCAAGCCAATCTATCGGCCTGACCGCGTCGGATCAGACCACCAGCCGCAGATCCCAGAGGGACCCAGTCGTCGATCCCTCCTCCTACAATGCAGAAATCTGCATGGCGTGGCCCGGTGCGCACAACGCTTGATCTCGATGACGGACTGCTGGCGGAGGCCAAGGCCCTGGCGGCCCGCGAGCGGCTCACCCTCACGCGGTTGATCGAGGAGGGCCTGGCCCTGCGGTTGCGGCGGGCCACCGGGGTCGCGGCCGCCACGTGCCGCCCCGCCCTGCCGGTGCATGCCGGCCGTGGCGGGTTGACCGCCGCCGTGGCGGATCCGCGGCGCAACGCGGCGCTGCTGGATGCGGCCGATGGCCTGCCGCATCCATGACGCCCGATGTGAACGTGCTGGTGGCGGCCTCCCGCTCCGACCACCCGCACCACCCGGTGGCGCTCCGCTGGCTGGAGGAGTCTCTGGCGGAGTGTTCCCTGGGCCAGCGGCTCGCTGTGCTGCCGATGGTGGCGGCAGGCTTTCTGCGCCTGGTGACCCACCCGCGCGTGTTCGTCGAGCCCACGCCGTTGGCGGCAGCCCAGGAGTTTCTTGGGGCGCTGCTGGCCATGGAAGGGGTGCAACTGGTGGCCCTCTCCGGCGAATGGCCGCTGCTGGAGCCCCTCTGCCGGGAGCACCAGCTTGTGGGGAACGCCATCAGTGATGGCTGGATCGCCGCCGCCGTGCTCGCGGGTCGCGACCGTCTGGTGACCTTTGATCGGGATTTCGTGCCCCTGCTGCCCGCGCGCCAGCTGCTGTTGCTGGAAGGGTGATCAGGTTGATCCCCGATGCTGGAACAACCCCACAACCACCCCCATGCGGGTCGTTCACGTGCTGCCTGTGTGGGAGCCGGCCTGGCAGTTCGGCGGCCCTGTGCACAGCGTCGGCCGGCTCTGCGAAGGCCTGGCCGCCGCCGGCGTCACGGTCGAGGTGCTCACCACCACCGCCGGCCTGCCCGACTGGCCCGCTGAGCGCACCGGGGTGCCGCTGCCGATCCGCGGGGTGTCGGTCACCTATTACCCGGTCGATCGCCCCGGGGCAGGCCCCATCCGCTCCCGCGCCCTGCTGGCGGCCCTGCCCCAGCGCCTCGCCGGGGCCGACCTGCTGCACCTCAGCGCCATCTGGCAGGCCCTGGGTCCGCCGGTGCAACGGGCCGCCCTGGCCGCCGGGGTGCCGGTGGTGCACAGCCTGCGCGGGGCCCTCGGTCCCTACAGCCTGCGCCGGGGCCCCTGGAAAAAACTGCCTTACCACTGGCTGGTGGAGCGGCCCCTGCTGCTGCGGGCCCGCGCTCTGCACGTCACCTCGCTGCAGGAGGAACGCGAGCTGGAGGCGCCCTGGCTGGGCCTCGGCCACCGCCGGCGCCCCCCCCTGGTGCGGCTGCCCAATCCCCTGGCCCTGTCCGCCGCAGAGCCCGACCCCGGCAGCTGGCGCCGCCGCCACGGCATCGCCGCCGACACCCGCCTGCTGCTGGTCTGCGGCCGCCTGCACCACAAGAAGGGCCTCGACCTGCTGCCGCCGCTGCTGCAAGGGCTGACCCAGCGGCCCTGGACCCTGCTGCTGGTGGGCCCCGACGAAGACGGCAGTGGGGCGCAGCTGCAACGGCAGCTGGAACGGGCAGGGCTGGGCCAGCGGCTGCGGCGGCTGCCGCTGCAGGATGGGGCCGACCTGCCGGCCCTGTTCCGCGCCGCCGACCTGCTGCTGATGCCCAGCCGCCACGAGAACTTCGGCAACGTGGCCGTCGAGGCCCTGGCCTGCGGCTGTCCGGTGCTGCTGAGCCCCGCCGTCGGGGCCGGTGCCGACCTGGCGGCGGTGCTGGCAGGCCAGCCCTGGGGGGCGGTGCTGCCCCGCCGCCACGGGGCCTGGCGGGCCTGGCTCGACCCCTGGCTGGCGGCGCCTCCCCGGCGACCCGACCCGGCCGCCCTGGCCGCCTGGACCGGCCAGGAGGCCGTGGCCCGCGCCTGGTGCCGGGCCTATGCCGAGCTGCTGGGCCGACCATGACGGCCCGCATCGCCGGGGTGGTGCTCACCCTCAACGAAGCGGTGGATCTGCCGCGGGCCCTTGCCTCCCTGGCCTGGTGCGACGAACGGCTGGTGGTCGATTCGGGCAGCAGCGACGCCACCTGCGCCGTGGCCGCCGCCGCCGGTGCCCGGGTGCTGACCCGCCGGCCCGAGGGGCGCTTTCTGATCAGCGACCAGCGCAACTGGGCCCTCGACCACGGCAGCCTGCAGAGCGACTGGGTGCTGTTCCTCGATGCCGACGAAACCCTGCCGCCGGCCTGCGTCGCCGCGATCCGCCGCACCATCGCCGACCCCGACGCCGCCGACGGCTATGAGCTGACGCCGCGCTACTGGTTTCTGGGCCGCTGGCTCCGGCGCACCCAGGGCTATCCCAACTGGCATCCGCGGCTGCTGCGCCGGGGCCGGCTGCACTTCGAAGGTGGCGTCTGGGAGGCCTTCACGGCCGGCGCCCGCATCGGCCGCCTGGCCGAGCCCTACGACCACTTCGCCTTCAGCAAGGGCCTCGACGACTGGCTCGAGCGCCACCGCCGCTACGCCGACTGGGATGCCGCCACCATCAGCGCCTACCTGGCCAGCCGCGACCCCGCCGCCCTCGCCACCCGCCGCTGGCGGCGGCTGCGGCGCCTGGCGGCCCGGCTCTGGCCCCTGCGGCCCGCCCTGCGCTTCGGGCAGAAGTACGTGCTGCAGCTGGGCTTCCTCGAGGGCTGGCAGGCGCTGCTCTTCTGCCTGCTGATGGCCAGCTACGACCTGTTCACGGTGGTCAAGGTGATCGAAGGGCGGCGGCGCGCCGCCGGCCGGCCCCTCTGACCCCACTCCCAGCGGGACAACCCGTGGTGCAATGAAGCCCGGATCCATCAGGGGGACGCCGGGGTTGGAGCGCGAGTCAGCACCACCACCGCCACCCGCTCTGCTGCTGATCAGCGAGCACTTCGCCCCGTCCACCGGCGCCACCGCCCAGTTGATGACCGACCTGGCCCATGGCCTGGTGGCCCGCGGCCGCCGCGTCACGGTGCTCACCGCCACCGGCGACGACGGCAACGACGGCACCACCACCCCGGCGGGTCTGCGGGTGGTGCGCCTGCATCGGCGACGGACAGGGCCCCGCCACGGGGTGCTGGGCAAGGCCCTGGGCGGCCTGGTGTTCCTGGCGGGCAGCCTGTTCTGGGGCCTGCGCAACGGCCGCCGCGGCCAGCGGGTGCTGATCGCCTCCAACCCGCCCTTCATCGGCCTGCTGGGGCCGCTGCTGCAGCTGCGGGGCCTCGGCTATGTGTTCGTCTTCCAGGACCTGTTCCCCCGTTCGGCGGTGCTGAGCGGCGTGCTGCCCGCCGCCGGACCGCTCACCAGCCTCTGGCGGCGGCTGATGACCTGGGTGGTGCGCCGCAGCAGCCGCACCGTGGTGCTCAGCGAAGCCATGGCTGAACGGCTGCGGCGCGACTTCGGCCACGACCTGCCCCTGACGCTCATCCCCAACTGGGCCGTCGAGGCGGCCCTGCCCCTGCCCCGCGCCGCCAACCCCTTCGCCCGTGAACTCGGCCTCGACGGGCTGTTCACCGTGCAGTACTCGGGCAACTTCGGCCGCCTGCACGATCTGCTCACCCTGCTGGAGGCGGCGCGGCTGCTGGTCGACGACCCGATCCGCTTCCTGTTCATCGGCGGAGGCGCCAAGGGGGACCAGATCCGCGCCTACCGCGAGGGTCTGGGGCTGGCCAACCTGCTGCAGCTGCCCTACCAGCCGAGGGAACGGCTGCCCGAAAGCCTCGGCGCCTGCGACCTGGCCGCCATCGGCCTCATCCCCGGCGCCGAAGACACCGTGGCGCCGTGCAAGTTCTACGGGATCCTGGCCAGTGCCCGGCCGGTGCTGCTGATCGCCCGCCGCCGCTGCGACCTGGCCCGGCTTGTGATCGAGCAGGACTGCGGCCTGGTGGTCGAACCCGGCGAAGCGGCCGAGCTGGCCGCCGCCCTGCGGCAGCTGCAGCGCGACCCCGGGCGGGTGGCGGCCATGGGCCGCCGCAGCCGGGCGCTGTATGACCAGCGCTTCGGTCGCGAGCGATCGATCGAGGCCTACGCCGCCCTGCTGCCATGACCGTGCTGCTGATCGGCTACGACCTGCGCCGCCGGGGGGGCATCGAACGCCTCGGCCACGACCTGCGGGCGGCGCTTGAGGCCAGCGGCCAGACCGTGCGACTGCTCGACACCCGCCGCCTCGGCCCCGGACCCATCGGCCGTGGGCTGGGCCGAGCCCTGTTTCTGCTGCGTCTGGCCTGGGCCAGCCGCCGCTGCCGGCTGCTGCTGAGCCTGCACGCCGGCCTGCTGCGGTCGGTGGAGCCGCTGCTGCCCCGGCGGCTGCCCCGGCTGGCCTGGCTGCACGGGGTCGAGGTCTGGGGCAGCGCCCTGCCGCCCGTGGCCGCCAGCCTGCGCCGCTGCCGGGGCCTGGCCGCCAGCAGTGGCCACACCCGCCAGCGCCTGCTCGAACAGCCCGGACCCTGGCCGTCGGTGCGGGTCATTCACCCTCCGGCCGCCCTCTGGACCGACGACGCCCTGCCGGCACCGCTGCCGCCGGGCCTGCGGCTGCTGACGGTGGCCCGCCTGGCGGCGAGCGAGCGCTACAAGGGCCACGACCTGCTGATCGACGCCCTCGCCGGCCTGGGCGACGGCGACTGGCACTGGCAGGTGGTGGGCGACGGCGACGACCGGCCGCGGCTGCAGCAGCGGGTGCGGGAGGCGGGCCTGACCGACCGCGTCAGCTTCAGCGGCGCCGTCGACGACGACGCCCTGCGGCAGGCCTACCGCCGCTGCAACCTGCTGGCGATGCCCAGCGTCTGCCAGGAGCGGCCCGACGGCAGTTGGACCGGCGAAGGCTTCGGCATCGCCTACCTCGAAGCGGCGGTGGCCAGCCGCGCCGCCCTGGCCTGCGACCAGGGGGGCCAGACCGACCTGGTGCAGCACGGCCTCACGGGCTGGCTGGTGGAGCCCACCGCCGCCGCCGTGGCGGCGGCCCTGCAGGAGGCCCTGGCCGACCCCGGCACCCTCGCCCGCCGGGGTGCCGCCGCCCGGCGGCGGGCGCTGCAGCACTTCGGCCGCGACCGCTTCACGGCGGCGGTGGCCGCCTGGCTGGAGGAACTGGGCTGATGTGCGGCCTGTTCGGCCAGCTGGGGAGTCCCCTCACGGCCGAGGCCACGGCGGCGGTGCTGGCGGCCCTGGCCGGCCGCGGCCCCGACGGCCAGGGCGTCTGGCGCGAACCCCGGGCCGATGGGCTCACGCTGCTGCACACCAGGCTGGCGATCCAGGACCTGAGCCCCCTGGGCCAACAGCCCATGGCCAGCGCCGACGGCCGCCTGCAGATCGTGTTCAACGGGGAGATCTACAACCAGCACGGCCTGCGCCGCGACCTCGAGGCCCGGGGCAGCGTCTTCCGCTCGGGCAGCGACACCGAGGTGCTGCTGGAGGGCTACCGCCACTGGGGCGACGACCTCTGGCGACGGCTCAACGGCATCTTCGCCCTGGCCGTCTGGGATGGGATGACCCGGTCGCTGACCCTGGCCCGCGACGCCTGCGGCGTCAAACCACTGCTGTGGCAGCGGCGGCCCGACGGCGGTGTGGCCTTCGGCTCCGAGCTCAGCACCTTCGAGGCCGCCGGCCTGGCCTCCCGTGACCGCCTCTGCCGCCGGGGACTGCAGAGCTACGCCCTGTGGGGCTCGGTGGCGGCCCCCCACACCCTGCTGGAGGGGGTCGAGGTATTTCCGGCCGGCCGCTGGGCCCGCTGGCACGACGGCCACTGGCGCGAGGGCGCCGTCAGGCCCGATGCCGACGGCGACCGGCCCCTGGCGGAGCTGCTGAGCCAGGCGGTGGCGCTGCAGAGCATCGGCGACCGGCCGGTGGGGGTGTTTCTCAGCGGCGGGCTCGATTCGGGCCTGCTGGCGGCCCTGCTGGCGCGGCAGCAACCGGGCTGCGTGCGCAGCCTGGCCATCGGCTTCCGCGACCTACCGGGCGCCGTCGATGAGGCCGAAGCCGCCGCGGCCACCGCGGCCCACCTGGGGCTCGACCACACGGGCGTTCGCATCGGCCCCGCCGAACTGCACGGTGCCCTCGACCCCTTCCTCGACGCCATCGACCAGCCCAGCATCGACGGCTTCAACGGCTTCCTGGTGGCCCGTGCCGCCCGCGCCGCCGGCATGGTGGTGGCCTTCTCGGGGCTGGGGGCCGACGAACTGTTCGCCGGCTATCCCCACATGGCCTGGCCCGACGAGGGGCGGCGGCTGGCCTGCCGCCGCATCCCCGCCAGCGGCCTGCCCCCCTGGCGCAAGGCATCGCTTCTGGCAGACCGGCGGCGGCGCGCCGGCGGCGGCGCGCCGGCCCGGCTCGAGCTGGGGGGCTACCTGCAGGACACCCTGCTGCGGGATGCCGATGCCGTCACCATGGCCCAGGGCCTCGAGCTGCGGGTGCCGTTCCTCGATCCGCACCTGCAGGCCCATGCCCTGGCCTGCCCCCTGGCAGACCTGCTGGCCGACGGCACCAAGACCCCCCTGCGGCGCCTGGCGGCCGAGCTGCTGCCGGCGGCAGTGCTGCAGGCCCCCAAGCGGGGCTTCAACCTGCCGCTGGCCCCCTGGCTGCTTAGCGATCCCCGCTTCGCCCCCGGCCCCCTGGCGCTGCGGCTGGCCCCGCTGGGCATCCCGGCGGGGGCGGTGCTGCGCAGCTGGCTGCTGATGCGCGCCACCCCCCGCCGCTGGGCGCCCTACTGGCGCTGGTGGCTGCTCGACGCCTGGCGGCGGGGCAGCGCCCGCACCGCCGCCGCCACCGCCGCCGCCAGGGCTTCGGGCCTGGGCAGATCGGCGGCCGGCGGGCCGGCCTGAGCCGGCTCGGCCAGGGCCTCGGCCAGGGCCCCGGCGCTGCCGCTGGTGAACACCCGGTGCGGCGGCGCCGTCAGCAGGTCGCGGGCACAGCCCACGTGGTCGCTGGCCACCACCCGCAGGCCGAACTGCAGCGCTTCGTTGACCACCAGCCCCCAGGTCTCCCCCTCCACCGACGGAAACACCAGCGTGTCGGCAAGGGCGTACCAGCGGCCCAGCTCGGTCTGGTTCTGGAAGCCCGGACAGTGGCAGCGCCCCGGCAGCAGCGCCGCCATCGCCCGCTGGTAGTCGGCCCGCAGGGGGCCATCGCCGACGGCGATCAGCCACAGCTGGGCCCGCCGCCGGGGCTCGAGCCGGGCGACGGCATCGGCCAGCAGCAGCGGGGCCTTGACCGGTGTCATCTTGCCCATCGTCAGCAGCACCTCGGCCCCGTCGGGAATGCCGAGCTGCCGCCGCAGCCCGTGCCGCTGGGGACCCCAGTGGCGGCGCTGGCCTTCAAAGAAGCCATGGTCAACGGCGAAGGGCACCATCCGACGGCACCGGGCCGGCACCCCCAGCCGGGCGAAGTGGTCGTCGGAATCGCTGCCGATCGGGAACACACCGGCGAACAGGCGGTAGTAACGCCGCAGCAGGCGGTCCTTGAGCCAGCTGCGGGCGGCACTGCGGCGGAAGGCCCGGTCGGTGCCGTCGGCCCGCAGCAGCAGCGGCAGACCCGCTGCCGCCAGGCCCAGGCTGGCGGCGGTGATGAACACGGGGCTGTAAGCGAACACCAGCACCGCATCGGGCCGCCGCCGCAGCAGCTGCCCCACCGCCCGGGCCGCCAGGGCCAGGGCCGGCCCCGGGCGGCTCAGGTCGGCCAGGGGCCGCCGCGACAGCACGCGGTGGGCAAAGCCCTCGGTGGGGCCGCTGTCCCAGCGGAAGGCGACGCCGAAATCGGGGTCGAGGGAATCACGCAGGCCGTGGTCACAGCCGAACAGCACCTCGGTGTCGAGGTCGGGTTCGGCGGCCAGGGCCTGGAACACCGGCTTGAAGTACTGCACCGGATGGGTGAGCAGCACCGACAGCCGCCGGGGCGCCGTCATCGCCGCCCCAGCCAGGTGAGCGCCACCTGCAGCAGCACCTGCAGGTCCAGCAGCAGCGAATGGTGGCGCAGGTAGTACAGGTCGCGGGCCAGCTCCCAGTGCAGGGCATCGTCGTCTTCAGGCGGTGGGCCCAGCAGCCGCCCCCAGCCCGTCATGCCGGGCCGCATCCAGCAGCGCAGCTCGGCCTCGGGAAAGCGGTCGAGCAGTTCGGCCTGCACCGGCACCAGCAGCGGCCGCGGCCCCACCAGGCTCATGTCCCCCCGCAGCACGTTCCACAGCTGGGGCAGGGCCGCCAGCCCCAGGCGCTGCAGCCGCCGCTCCAGCCGCGGCCGGGCGACAGGGTCGCCGGCCCCCAGCCGCCAGCGCCGGAAGGGCCGGCCGTTGCGGCCGCTGCAGCCGTCGCTGTGGAACCGCAGGGGCTGGCCGCAGAGGGGCAGCAGACCCAGGCCCAGGGCCACCGGCAGCAGCAGCAGCACCAGCACCCCGGTGCCCAGCAGGTCGCCGAGGCGCTTGAGGCGGGCGCTGGGACCGGTGCGCGACAGGCCGAAGCCCTCCACCCGCGACGACCAGCGTTCGGGCACCAGCTCCGGCGGCAACCGCCGCAGGAACAGCTCGCACCAGCCGCTCAGCGCCAGCAGCCGCACCCCCTGCGACTGCCACTGCAGCAGCGTCTGGCGGTCGGCGGCCGACGGCACCACGGCACCGCCGATGGCGACCCCGTCGAGCTGCAGCAGCCCCGGCAGCCCCGCCGGCAGGGGGGCCAGCCCCGAGGCGGCGCGCCATTCGATGCCGCAGGGCACGGCACAGCCCCGCTGCTCCAGCTCCCGCGCCAGCACGTCTCGTTCGGTCGGTGCCGCGATCAGCAGCCACTGCTGCTGCGGGCTCCAGAGGTGGGCCAGGTCCTGGCCGAGGCGCAGCAGCTGGCCGATGGCCACCGCCAGCACCAGCACCACCGGCAGGAAGCTGCGGCCCATGGTGCTGGCGAAACTGCCGCCGCTGAGGCCGGTGAAACCCACGGCCAGCAGCATCACCCCCGCCGCCGCCAGCAGGTCGTTGCGCAGCTGGCGGCCCAGCTGCAGCTGCCGGCCGCTGAGGTCGGCGTAGGTGCCCAGCAGATAGTGCAGCAGCAGCCAGAAGAGCACCACCAGCAGCGGCCCGCGGCTGGGGCCGGGCCAGGTGCCGTAGCGCCAGTGGTAGTACAGAGCCCAGCTGGCGGCCACCAGCAGACCGTCGGTGAGGGCCAGACGCAGGGGGCGGCGGCGGTTCATGGCCGGCAGAGGTCGTCGGCCAGCACGGCGGCGGCCAGCCGGTGGCCGTCGGCATTCCAGTGGCCGATGCCGGGCTGCTGCCCCGCAAAGCCGTGCAGCGTGAGGCGCTGGCGGTCGGCCTGGCGCTGCAGCCCGGGGGCCAGGGGCAGGTAGGGCACCCCCAGGGGCGCCAGGATCGCCGCCAGCCGCCGTTCGCGGGCGAAGGGATCGGCCGGCCGCCGCTCCCGCACGGGCCACACCTGTTCGGGGCTGCTGAGGCTGGTGACGATCAGCCGGGCGCCGCTGGCCGACACCTCATCGCGCAGCTGCCGCAGCAGGGCGGCGGTGACGGCCCACCCCTGCTCCGACGGCAGCGGCACCGGCGGTGGTCCGTCACCGGCAGGGGCTGCCGAAGCGGTAGGGCGGTTCTTGATCGCATTCAGCAGCTGGGCCAGGCGGCTGTGGGCCACCAGCCAGTCGCTGAGCCGCCCCGGCAGGCTGCGGCGGAAGCGGCTGGCGGGCGACTGCAGAAAGCTGTCGTCCTGCTGCAGGCGCCCATCGGCCGCCAGGCGGAACACGGGCCGGTCGTCCCGCGGCTGCGGCGTGTTGTCGTCGATGTCGTTGCCCAGGTACATGGCCAGCAGCACCACCTGGGGCCGCACCGGCCGCACCGCCTGGCGCCAGGTGAGCAGCTCCTGGCCCGTGCCGTAGGCGCCGGTGCCGAAGTTCATCACCTCGACACCACCGGCGAAACCACGGCGCAGGGAGCAGTCGGGGCGCGACTGCAGCCGGCGTTGCAGCCCCTTCCACCAGGTGTCGGCCAGGTTCACCTGAAAGGCCTCGCCGAACGAATCGGCCAGCACCGCCAGCCGCAGCACCCCCGGCGGCGCGACAGGCGGATGGTCGTCATCGCGGAAGCCAGCCCGGTTGATGCGCACCCAGCCGCGGCCCTCGCGGGTCCACCAGCCCTCGGCCCCCGGCCGGTGGGCGAACCCCCGCACGGGATCGAACCGGTAGAACGCGGGCCTGGCGATGCCCAGCAGCCGCAGGGCCAGCTCAAGCAGCAGCAGCAGCCCCAGGAACACCGCCCCGTTGATCAGCAGCAGCCGCAGCAGCGAGGTGGAACCGGGACGCGATGTCAAGACGACCGACCCCTCAGAAGAGGGTGTAGATGAACGGTGCCAGGGCCGAGCCATGGCTCAGCACCACCACCGCCCCCAGCAGCACGAGGGTGAGGATCAGCGGCAGCAGCCAGAACTTGCGCCGCTCCATCAGAAAGCCCCAGAGGTCGGCCAGCAGCTCGAGGAAGGCGTCCATGGGGGAACTTCAGTAGGGCTTGGCCATGTGGGCGGCGGGCCGGTCCCGGGAGGGCAAACGGTAGCTGGCGGCGGCCGCCTCGAACCGCCGCCGCAACGGGTCGCCACCGCGCCAGCGCAGCACCAGCCCCATGGGGGTGAGCAGGCCGTAGAACACCAGCGCCAGGATGATGCGGTTGTTGACGGCCCCCAGCAGCAGGCCGAAGCGCAGCCAGAGCCGTTCGAGGGGGCCCAGGGCCCGGGGGGCCAGCAGGGCCAGGCCCACCAGCACGCTGTTGACGATCCAGAGCCAGGCTGGCGCCGGATGGTGGCGCAGCCAGGGGCCCAGCACGCCGAAGATCAGCGTCAGGCCGCCGGCCATCACGAAGCCGAATTCACGCAGCTGGGTGGTGCGGGCCTTGGCCATGGGACGGGGGGCGGGGAGGGGGACGACGGTCGGGGTGGAAATCAGTCGAGGGCGAAGGTGTCCTGCCAGCGGTCATCGGCGACAGCCGCCGGCTGGTCGGGCTTGAGCAGCAGGCAGTTGCCGATCACCAGCGCATCCATCTCGGTGCGCATGAAGCAGCGCCAGGCGTCGGCGGCGGTGCAGACGATCGGCTCACCCCGCACGTTGAACGAGGTGTTCACCAGCACCGGGCAGCCGCTCACCGCTTCGAAGGCCTGCAGCAGGGCGTGGTAGCGGGGGTTGGTGTCGGCGTGCACCGTCTGGATGCGGGCCGAGTAGTCGACGTGGGTGACGGCCGGGATCGAGGAACGGGGCACGTTGAGCTTGTCGATGCCGAACAGGGCCTCCTCCTCGGCGGTCATGGCGCGCCGGTGCTGCGGGCGCACGCCGGCCACCAGCAGCATGTAGGGGCTGCTGCAGCCGGGCTCGAGCTCGAACCAGTCGGCGGCCCGGTCGGCCAGCACCGAGGGGGCGAAGGGCCGGAAGCTCTCGCGGTACTTGATCTTGAGGTTCATCACGCTCTGCATCCGCGGCGAGCGCGGATCGCCGAGGATCGAGCGGCCCCCCAGGGCCCGCGGCCCGAACTCCATCGGCCCCTGACACCACCCCAGCACCTTGCCGTCGGCCAGCAGCCGCGCCAGCTCGGGCAGCAGCTCCCGGTCGGGCAGCTCGCGCCAGACGGCGCCCTGCTCCTGCAGCAGGGCGCGGGTGTCGGCGGGGTCGAGGTCGGGCCCCAGGTAGCTGCCCCGCTGGCGATCCCGCAGGCCGGTGCCCGCCAGGCTGGGTCGTGGCTGCCCCTCGTGGCGGTGCCACACCGCCAGGGCGGCACCGAGGGCACTGCCGGCATCCCCGGCGGCGGGCTGGATCCACAGCTGCCGGAACGGTCCCTCCCGCAGCAGGCGGCCGTTGGCGACGCAGTTGAGCGCCACACCACCGGCGAGGCAGAGGTTGTCGAGGCCGGTGTCGGCCTGCAGCTGACGGGCCAGCTGCAGCACAAGGTCTTCGGTGACCACCTGGATCGAGGCGGCCAGGTCCATGTGGCGCTGCTCCAGCGGTGATTCCGGCGTGCGGGGCGGGCCGCCGAACAGCTGGTGGAACGGTTCGGCGGTCATCGTCAGACCGCTGGCGTAGTTGAAGTAGCGCTGGTCGAGGCGGAAGCTGCCGTCGGGCTTGATGTCGAGCAGATGCCGGCGGATGGCGTCAACGTGCACGGGGCGGCCGTAGGGCGCGAGGCCCATGAGCTTGTACTCGCCCGAATTGACCTTGAACCCGCAGTAGTAGGTGAAGGCCGAGTAGAGCAGCCCCAGGGAATGGGGGAAATCGAGCTGCCAGAGGGGGGTGAGGGCGGGGCCGCGGCCGCTCCAGGCCGACCCGCAGGCCCACTCACCCACACCATCGAGGCAGAGCACGGCGGCCTCGTCGAAGGGGGAGGGGTAGTAGGCGGCGGCGGCGTGGGCCTCGTGGTGTTCGGTGAACAGCAGGGTCGGCAGATCACGGCGGCGGCAGCCACCCAGCTCCATCAGTTCGCGGCGCAGCACGCTCTTGAGATAGAGCTTCTCGCGCAGCCACACGGGCATCGCCTTGAGGAACGAGCGCAGGCCCCGGGGCGCCGTCGCCAGGTAGGTCTCGAGCAGCCGTTCGAAGGTGAGCAGCGGCTTCTCGTAGAAGACGATCCGGTCGAGGTCGGTGAGGGCCAGGCCGGCCTCCTGGAGGCACCAGGCGATGGCACGGGCCGGGAAGGCCGGATCGTGCTTGATCCGCGTGAAGCGCTCCTCCTGGGCCGCGGCGCGGATGGCGCCGTCCACCACCAGAGCGGCCGCGCTGTCGTGGTAGTAGGCCGAGAGGCCGAGGATCTTCATGGCGGTGGAGTCTGGCAGAGGTTGCCGGCCTCCCCCCGTACAGTGGAGCAGTCACATCTGCGAAAGGACTTTGCAGCTGCGACTTCCCTGGCTCAAGGAACGCTGGCTGCTGCTCTCCCTGGCGGGCCTCGACGCCGCAGCCCTGGGCCTGCTCTACAACCTCACCTACTGGTCGCGGCTCGGCACCGTCGAAGGGATCAACCGCGCCCTGGTGGTGCTGATCGGTCTCTGGCTGGGGAGCTCTTACCTGCTCGGCCGTTACTCCCGCCGCAGCGAGGCCGGCGACGCGGGCCGCGGCGGCCCCGCCTGGTTCTCGGCCGCGCTCGTGGCCCTGCTGCTGCTGGCGGTGGTGCTGGCCCACAGCTGGCTGTTCCGCGTGGTCGACGCCCCCACCCGCTTCCGGGGCTTTCTGGCGCCGATGCTGCTGGCCATGGCCCTGGTCTCCACGGGCCTGCAGACCCTGATGCGACGCGGCAGCGGCGATCCGGGTCGCCCCTGGCTGCTGGTGGCCACGGCCGGCGAGCTGGCCGTCCTGCGCCATGAACTGGCCTGCGAGCCCGGGGGCGGCCCGCCGGTGTTTCTGTGGGATGCCGACCTGCTGGCGAACGCCGACCTCGCCGCCCTGCCGCCGGTGGGGGCCCTGGCCCTGAGCGACCGGCTCAACCTCGACGATCGGCAGCTGGAGCAGTTCCTGCGCCTGCGCAGCCAGGGTCTGGTGGTGATGAGCCTGGTCAACTGGGCCGAACAGGTGCTGCAGCGGGTGCCGCCCGAACTGCTGAGCCGCGAGGCATTGCTGCGGAGCGAAGGCTTCGCCCTGCTGCCCGGGCGCTTCGGCTGGCGGGTCAAACGGGCCGGCGACCTGGTGGTGGCCAGCCTGCTGCTGCTGGCGACGCTGCCGCTGATGGCGGTGGCCGGCCTGCTGATCTGGCTCGAAGACCGCGGCCCACTGCTCTACAGCCAGCAGCGCAGCGGCCTCTACGGCCAGAGCTACCGGGTGCGCAAGCTGCGCAGCATGCGCACTGATGCCGAACGCCTGGGTGCCCGCTGGGCGAGCCGCGGCGACGACCGCATCACCCGGGTCGGGCACTGGCTGCGGCGGCTGCGGCTCGACGAACTGCCGCAGCTGCTGGCGGTGCTCAGCGGCGAGATGAGCCTGATCGGCCCGCGGCCCGAAAGGCCCGAACTGGAACACGATCTGGAGCGCCAGATTCCCCACTACCGCATCCGCCACTGGCTGCGGCCGGGCCTGAGCGGCTGGGCCCAGGTCTGCTACCCCTACGGCGCTTCGCTGGAGGACAGCCGCATGAAGCTGGCCTACGACCTCTACTACCTGCGCAACGCCAACCTGCTGCTCGACCTGCTGATCCTGTTCAAGACCATCCGGCTGGTGGCGGGGGCCCGGGGGGCCGTGCCCCTCGCCACGTCAGCGACACTCAGCTCGCCAGATGATCGAACACCCGCTGGGACCGCAGCCGCACCGCGTCCATGGCCCGGCGCTCGAGCGAGCGGGCCCGGTCGCGGGTGATGCCGAGGGAACGGGCCACCGCGCTCAGGGACTGGGGAGCGTCGGAACCGATGCCGTAACGCAGGCGCAGAAACTGCGACTGCAGCTCGGGCAGGTCGGCCAGCAGGCCCGCCACGTCGCTTTCGAGGCAGTGGCGGTCGACCTGCTGCTGAGGAGCGGTGCGCTGGCAGGCGAGCAGATCCTCAAGCCGCGCCCCGTCATCCTCCGCAAAGGTCATCTGCAGGCTGAGGGGCTGCTGGGCCCGGAACAGCAGCTCTTCCACATCCAGGGGCTTCTGCCCCGTCTCCTGGGCCAGTTCCACGGCGGTGGGGGGACGGCCGTGGGCCTGCAGAAAGGCGTGCTGGGCGCGGCGCAACCGGCCCAGGCGCTCGTTCACCGCCTCCGGCAGGCGAATGGTGCGGCCCTGGTTGACCAGGGCCCGGCCGATGGCCTCACGGATCCACCAGAAGGCATAGGTCGAGAAGCGGTAGCCACGGCTGGGGTCGAAACGGTCGACGGCCCGCATCAGGCCGAGGTTGCCCTCCTGCACCAGGTCGGCGAGCTCCAGCTCGCGATGGGCGTAGCGGCGGGCGATCGACAGCACCAGGCGCAGGTTGGCCGTCACCATCCGCTCCCGGGCCCGCTCCCCCCGGCGCCGCTGCCGACGCAGGTCGACCAGCGACAGGCCGGCCTCGGCGGCGATGGCCTGCTCGGACGGGGCCTCACCGCCGGCCCGCAGGCACAGCTCCTGCTCGCAGTCCTGCAGGCGGCGCAGGGCCTGCACCTCGCGGGCCAGGCTGATTTCCTCCTCCTGCCGCAGCAACGGGATGCGGGCAACGTTGCGGAGGTGGGTGGCGATGGCGTCGCAGCTGCCCCGAAGACGCTTCTGTGGCGCGGCCATGGGTGGTGGGTGGGTGTCGAAGTCGCGGAAATCTAGGAGACCTGAAGAGAACCTGAACGGTTTCGCGCCCCATCACCAATGACCCTCCCTTATCGGTGCGATAGGGAGGGATCGATGACTCAGCCATAGCTCAGCTTCAGGCGGCCTCATCCTCATCGTGGGCGAATCGGTTGTAGAGAAAGTCGAGGGCCTGATTGCGCAACTCGTAATACCGAGGGTCCTCCATGATGTCCTCGCGACTGCGGGGTCGTGGAAAGTCGATCGTCAACACATCACCGATGCCGGCTGCCGGTCCATTGGTCATCATCACCAGGCGATCAGCTAGGAACAAGGCCTCGTCAATGTCGTGGGTGATCATCAGCACCGTGCATTTCTGAGTATTCCAGATCTGCAGCAACTCCTGCTGCAGTTCTTCCTTGGTGATGGCATCGAGGGCCCCGAAGGGTTCATCCAGAATCAGCACCTCCGGACGGATCGCCAGGGCACGGGCGATCGCGACCCGCTGCTTCATGCCCCCCGAGATCTGGGTGACCAGCTTGTCCGCCGCCTTCTCCAGACCCACCAGCCGCAGGTGGTGCTCGACGATCTCCCGCTTCTGCCGTTCGGGCAGGGTCGGCTGCACCGACTCCACCGCCAGCAGCACATTGTCGTAGGCGCTCATCCAGGGAAGCAGGGCATAGCCCTGAAACACCACCATCCGGTCGGGGCCAGGCTGACGGATGGGCTGGCCCCGCAGCAGCACCTGCCCCGAGGTGGGGGTGGCAAAGCCGGAGACCATGTTCAGCAGGGTCGATTTGCCACAGCCCGAATGGCCGATGACACAGACGAATTCACCCTGTTGAACCTCGAGGTTGATGCCTTCAAGCACCGGGTAGGGGCCACTGGGGGTGGAATACACCTTGCCGAGATCAGCAAAGCGCAGCAGCGGCTCGGCAGGGGGGATGGTGGAGGTGACCATGGTGATGGAGGAGAGAACAACGGGGGGGATGGCGCAGGTCAGTGCCTCATTCACTGAGGGGCCTGGGAACGGCCAGGGAGATCTCGGCGACGCTGAAATCGCGATGCAGAGACACCTGATTCAGGTAGCCGATGGGATCGTCGCTGTTGAATGGGCGGCCATCGAACAGGGCGATGCCCTGGCGCTGATAGCTCACGTCGTCGAGACCCAGTTCACGGGCCGCGGTGCTGTAGACCGCCACGCCGCAGACCCGCTCGAGGATCTCGACGTAATTGCGTGGAAATGGAATCTCGGCCCAGCGGGCCAGCTGGGTGAGGATCCAGAGGTGTTCGCTGCGGCTGGGGCGGTTGACGCCAGGGCCGAAGAACAGGTGGTGGGGTTGCCAGTCCTCGACACGACCCGAGGGGGCGTCAACACCGAAGCGGATGAGATCGGCACGCATGCCGAGGTAACGCCGGTCACTGAGCAGTTCGCTCAGTTCCTCGGCATGGCCCGGCTCCTGGCAGTAGGCGCAGGCCTCGAGCAGCGCCTTGACGAGGGCGATGTGGGTGTTGGGGTAAGCCAGGGCCCAGTCCTCCCGCACCCCGAGTACCTTGCCGGGATGGCCCGACCAGATCTCGAGGTCACCGACGATGGGCGTGCCGCGGCCCTCGATCTGGGCGCGGCGGTTCCAGGGCTCGCCGACGCAATAGCCGTCGATGCTGCCGTCCTTGAGGTCGGCCAGCATCTGGGCCGGTGGCAGGGTCTGGAGATGCACATCACGATCGGGATCGATCGCATGGGCCGCCAGCCAGTAGCGCAGCAGCAGGTTGTGCATCGACGCGGGATGCACGATGCCCAGGGTGTGGGGTTCGCGGTTGTGCTGCAGCAGATAGTCGCGGTAGGCCTCCACCGACACCACACCCTGTTCGGCGAGACGGGTGGCCAGGGTGACGCCGTTGCCGTTGCGGCTCAGGGTCAGGGCCGTGACGATCGGCAGGGGTGGACCGCCATGGCCGCCGGCGGTCATCCAGGTGGGCATGCCCGAGGGCATCAGGGCGGCATCGAGGGTGGCGTCGACGAGGCCGTCGGTGACGCCGCGCCAGCTGGTTTCGCGCACCAGCTGCACCTCGTCGAGACCATGTTTGGCGAAGAGGCCCCTGGCCTCGGCCACCGCCAGGGGGGCACAGGCGGCCAGGGGCAGAAACCCGAGGTCGAGGTTCACCTTCTCCAGACCATGGCGGGCCAGCACCCGGTGGGACTTGGCCTGCCACTGCTTGACACGCTTCTGACGGTTGAGGAAGTAGATGATTTCTGACCGCAGGCTGTAGTAGCTGGGGTGGTGCACCACCTGCAGCCGCTGGCGGGGACGGGGAATGTCGACCTCCAGCACACCGCCGATGCGTGAGCCAGGACCATTCGTGAGCATCACGATCCGGTCAGACAACAGCACCGCCTCGTCGACGTCGTGGGTCACCATCACGGCCGTGAGTTCATGCTCATTGCAGATCTGCATCAGCTTTTCCTGAAGATTGCCGCGGGTGAGGGCATCCAGGGCGCCGAAGGGTTCATCGAGCAGCAGCAGCTTGGGGCGAATGGCGAGGGCACGGGCGATGGCCACCCGCTGGCGCATGCCACCGGACAACTGCTGGGGTGACTTGTCGGCCGCATGGCTGAGGCCGACCATGGCGATGTGCTCGTCAACCACGCTGTGGCGTTCCGCCGTGGTGAGCTCAGGCCGCACTTCATCCACCGCCAGGGCAATGTTCTGGCGCACGCTCAGCCAGGGCAGGAGCGAATAGTTCTGAAACACCACCATCTTGTCAGGACCCGGGCGGCGAACGGTCTCGCCGTCGAGCAGCACCGTGCCGTCCGTGGGCAGGTCAAGGCCGGCGATCATGTTCAGCAGAGTGCTCTTACCGCAGCCTGAATGGCCGATCAGCGAGATGAATTCACCCTTGCGAATCTCGAGGTCGATGCCCTTGAGGGCAAGGTAATGACCACCCCCACCAAGGGGGAAGTTCTTGGTCACATCCTGAACAGAAACAAGTGACGTCATGGCATCAGAGAGAAGAACGACAGAGCCACCAGAAGGTGAGAAGCATCGAGACCATCAGCAGGCAGCGAACCACCAGAAAACGAACGGCATTGAGGGGCGTGAACAGTTGTTGCTCCAAGGCCGTCAGCCGATCCGACAGCCGTTGGAAGGGTTGCAGCAGATTGGTGGCCATGGCTATCAGCGGGCGATGCGGGTCTGCAGCCAGGCCATCAGTCGATCGAGCAGCAGGCCAATGGCCCCGATCCAGATCACGCCAAGAACAATGTCGGAGACATAGCCGTTCTGGTTGGCATCCCAGATAAAGAACCCGATTCCAGGGGTGCCCGGCATGACGATCTCAGCGGCAATGATGGCCAGCCAGGCCAGGCCGATCGAGATGCGCAGACCGGTGAAGATGTAGGGAAGGGCCGACGGGATCAGAATCTTGGTGAAGAAGCGTCGTTGCGACATCTGCAACACCAGGGCCACGTTGCGGTAGTCCTGGGGAATCTGTCGCACCCCCTCAGCCGTGTTGATCAGAATCGGCCAGATCGAGGTGATGAAGATCACAAAGATGGCCGCGGGCTGGTTCTGCTGGAACAGCACAAGGGCAATCGGGACCCAGGCCAGAGGGGCGATCATCCGCAGGAACTGGAACAGGGGATCGAAGGCGCGGTTGAGGTTCTGGCTGAGACCGACAGCGATGCCGACACCGATGCCGACGATGGCCGCCAGGCTGTAACCCAGGGCGACGCGGGAGAGGCTGCTCATGGTGTGCAGGAACAGCCCCTTGTCGAGACCACCGCGGTCAAAGAAGGGGTAAAGCAGCAGATCGCGGGTGCGTTCCTCGGTCCAGAGGCTGAGGGGTCCCGAGAGCTTCGTGAGCCCCAGGCTGGCGCTGAGCTGCCAGAACAGCAGGAATCCACCGATGCCAAGCAGGGGCAAAATGATGGATCGGTAACGGTTGCTGATCATGATGACGAAAAAGGAAAGCGAATCGGGAGATGAATCGTGAAAGAAAGCGTCAGCGCTTGATCTTCAGGCTGTTGAGATAAGCCTGAGGATTGGCAGGGTCGTAGACAACGCCATCAAAGAAGACTTCGCGGCCACGGCTGGAGCCGGTTGGGATGTCCTTGCTGGGAACTCCCACCTCCCTGGCCGCCTGGCGCCAGAGGTCCTCGCGGGTGCCCCGGTCGTTGATGGCCTCGGCCTGGGCGACGGAATCCACAACGCCGGGATAGAACTTCCAGCGCACTGATTCGACCAGGAACCAGAGGGTGAGGCTCTTGTAGGGATACGAGATCACACCGCGGTCGCTGTTCCAGTAGAGGGGACCCATGCGCGGATCCTTGACAACCTGATCCTTGCTGCCGAGCACATACTCCCCGCGCAGGCTCTTCTCCAGCACCGGCACCGGCACGTTGTACCACTTGCGGGACCCAAGAATCCGAGCGGCCTCCGCCTTGTTGGCGGGTTGATCCAGCCAGCGCTGGGCCTCGATCAGACCCTTGAGCAGCGCGACGGTGGCTTTGGGGTTGGCATCCACCCAGTCCTTGCGGACGGCGAGGTATTCCTCAGGGTGTGCCTTCCAGATCTGCGCCGTGGTGGCAGCCAGATACCCCAATCGGTCGTTGGTGATCCGACTCGGCCAGGGATCACCGGTGGAAAAGGCCTCCATCGTTCCGGTCTTCATGCCCTGGAGCGTCTCCGGAGCAGGCACCGTCAGCAGCTCAACGTCGCGGTCAGGATTGACACCGGCAGCGGCCAGCCAGTAGCGGATCCAGATGTCCTGATTGGCCCTGGGGAAGGTGTAGGTGGCCCTGAAGCGACGGCCTTCCTTCTTCTGAAATGTCGAGAAGAATCCGGGCGAACTGGTCTTCAGATCAGCCGAGAGATTGCCGTCGCGGACACCGTTGGCCGCGGCGATGCCGTTGCCCTGGCTCATCAGCATCGCCAGGATCACCATCGGCACCTTCTTGCCGTTGGTGAGGGCACCTTCGCTGATCATCTGCGGCATCGGCAGCTGCCACTGACCGCCGTCGATGCCGCCACCGGCACTGCCGAGCACGACATTGTCGCGGGCGGCCGACCAGCTGGCCTGCTTGCTCAGCTTCACATCCAGGCCATGGCGGCCAAAGAAACCCTTCTCGACACCCATCACCAGGGGCGCGGCTTCCAGAATCGGCACGAATCCAAGGCTGATGGTGGTGGTTTCGAGGCCGGCATCGGCACGCACCACCGGGGTGGAGCCAGAGGATCCTGTGCCTGCACCGGTTCGATCAGGAGGGTTGCCCAGGCAGGCCGTCAGCAGCATCAGGGATGCAAGGGAACCAGAGAGGGCGCTGAGACGGCGGCGGAACAGCGTCATGGTCAGTTGGCAAAGGAGCGCGACAGGGCCACAGATCTGCGACAGGGGAAGCTCAGACGCCACAATTCGTCGCGCCGCATCTGCAAGCAGAACGGGCCGAATGGATGGGTTGTGCAACCTGTGCTGATGACGTCTTCGGCTCGCGATGAGCCTGATGAAGCCTCAGTGCCGCAAGGGTTGATGAACTGTAGGGAGGCGAAAATCCGACCTGGGGAGCCGCACCGGGCAACAGTCGTGATCCCCGCGATCAGGGCAACTGATGGACAGACGCCCTAATCTCCGGCCCTGGTCTCTAGGCAACCCTCGGCATGTTCCAGGGACGATGCATCGCCCTGGCCAGCCGCCACGGCAAGGAAAGGGTGCTGGCCCGTCCGCTGCAGGCGGGGCTGGGGCTGACCCTGCGGCTGGCGACGGCCTTCGACACCGACAGCCTCGGCACCTTCAGCGGTGAACGCGAACGCCCCGGCGATGGAGCCACCACCTGCCGCCGCAAGGCGGAGGCCGCCATGGCCGAGCTCAACCTCGACCTCGGCATCGCCAGCGAGGGCAGCTTCGGCCCCCACCCCGCCGTGCCGCTGCTGGCGGTGGGCCGCGAATGGCTCACCCTCGTCGATGGCCGCCACGGGCTGGTGGTGAGCGAGCAGCTGCTGCACACCGCCACCAACTTCAGCCAACGACGGGCGACCTGCGTCGCTGACCTCGACGACTGGCTGCGGCAGGTGGGCTTTCCCCGCCATGGGCTGATCGTGCGGCCCAGCCGTCCCGGGCGTGACCGCGGCCCCAACCCGGGGCTGAGCAAGGGCATCGTGAGCCCCGACGCCCTGGCGAGGGCCATCGAACAGGCGCTGCCCCATGCCGACGATGGCCTGGCCCTGGTGGAGACCGACATGCGTGCCCACCTCAACCCCACCCGCATGGCCAGCATCCGCCGCCTGAGCTTCCGGCTCGTGCGACGGCTGCGCAGCACCTGTCCGGCCTGCGGTTCCCCGGGCTGGGGGCTGGTGAGCACCGTGGCGGGGCTGCCCTGCGACTGGTGCGGCACCCCCACCGAGCTGGTGGCCCACGAGCTGCACGGCTGCGTGGCCTGTGACCATCGGCAGCAGCGGCCCCGCCGCGATGGACTCAGGGAAGCGGATCCTGGACACTGCCCACACTGCAACCCGTGAGCGGCCGGTCGGGCGGATGCTGCGCCAGCACCTGGCGCAGATAACGACCCGTGTGGCTGGTGGGATGCTCTGCCACCTCCTCCGGGGTGCCACAGACAACGATCTCGCCACCGCGGGTGCCCCCTTCAGGGCCCAGGTCGATGATCCAGTCGGCGCAGCGGATCACATCGAGGTTGTGCTCGATGACCAGGATCGAATTGCCCTTGTCGACCAGGCGCTGCATCACCTCCATCAGCTTGTGCACATCGTAGAAACTGAGGCCGGTGGTGGGTTCGTCAATCAGATAGAGGGTCTTGCCGGTGGCGCGCCGCGACAGCTCACTGGCCAGCTTCACCCGCTGGGCCTCGCCGCCCGAGAGGGTCGGCGCCGGCTGGCCGAGCTTGACGTAACCCAGACCCACGTCCACCAGCGTGCGCAGGCGGTCGGCCGCCTGGGGGATGGCGCTGAAGACATCGGCAGCCTGCTCGACCGTCATCTCGAGCACATCGGCGATGGTGTGACCGCGATACTTCACCTGCAACGTCTCGCGGTTGTAGCGGGCGCCGCGGCAGACATCGCACTGCACGTAGACATCGGGCAGGAAATTCATCTCGATGACGTTGACCCCCTGGCCGCTGCAGGCCTCGCAGCGGCCGCCCTTGACGTTGAAGCTGAACTGGCCCACCTGGTATCCACGGGCCTTGGCCTCAACGGTGGCGGCGAACACCTGGCGGATCGGATCGAAGGCCCCGGTGTAGGTGGCGGGGTTGGAGCGGGGGGTGCGGCCGATGGGGCTCTGGTCGATGACGATCACCTTGTCGATCGCGGCGACGCCCTGCAGGTCATCGAGCCCCGACGGAAAGGGAACCTTGAGGCCCAGGCGGTGTTCCAGGGCCGGGTGCAGCAGTTCGTTGACGAGGGTGCTCTTGCCGCTGCCGCTGACACCCGTCACCGCCACCAGCCGCCCCAGCGGGACCTCGACGTTGAGTCCCCGCAGGTTGTTGCGGCTGGCGTTCACCAGCGTCAGACGGCGGCTGCCGCTGCTGCGTCGTTCGGCCGGGGTGGGGATGGCGCGACGACCGCTGAGATAGGCACCGGTGAGGGACTCCTCAGCGGCCATCAGGTCGGCCAGACCCCCTTCGGCGACGATGCGACCGCCATGGATGCCGGCCCCGGGGCCGATGTCGACCAGGTGGTCGGCGGCACGGATGGTGTCCTCGTCGTGTTCGACCACGATCAGGGTGTTGCCCAGGTCGCGCAGCTTGAGCAAGGTGGCCAGCAGGCGGTCGTTGTCGCGCTGGTGCAGGCCGATGCTCGGTTCATCGAGCACGTAGAGCACTCCCGTCAGACCGGCGCCGATCTGGGTGGCCAGGCGGATGCGCTGGGCTTCGCCACCGGAGAGGGTCATGGCCGGCCGATCCAGGGTCAGGTAATCGAGGCCGACGTCGATCAGGAACCGCAACCGCAGGCGGATCTCCCGCAGCACCAGATCGGCGATGCGGATCTGACGCTCGCTCAGCAGCGGTCCTCCGTCGGTGCCGCCCTGGCCCATCAGGCCTTCGATGCGCTCCAGACCCTCGGCGACGCTCACGGCGGTGAGGTCGGTGATGCCATAGGGGCCCAGCCGCACGGCCAGGGCCTCGGGCCGCAGGCGCTGGCCGGAGCAGTCGGCACAGGCCACCAGATCCTGGTACTTCTCCAGCTTCTGACGGGCGGCTTCGCCGCCGGCATCCCGCAGCTGGCGCTCGAGGATGGCCAGCACCCCTTCGAAGGGCCGTTCATAGCCACCGGCCTTGCGGTAACGGCTGTCGGCCTCGATGTGGATCGGCTCGACGGTGCCGACCAGCACCGCCTCCTGCTGGGTGCGGCTGAGCTGGTTCCAGGGGGTCTTGAGCTCAAAGGCGTAGGCCTGGCCGACGCTGTACAGCAGGGAGAAGTAGTAACTGTTCTCCTTGTCGCTCCAGGGGGCGATGGCGGCATAGACCGGCAGGGTCGGGTCGGGCACCACCCGGGCCTCGGTGAAGCGCTTCAGAAAGCCGATCCCGTGGCAGGCGGCGCAGGCGCCGTAGGGACTGTTGAACGAGAACAGCCGCGGCGACAGCTCCTCGATCACGGCACCGTGTTCGGGGCAGGCGAAATTCTCGGAATAGAGGCGCTCCCGCTCCACCCCCGCCGGCAGCTCCTCACCCGCCTTGGGCACCACCTCCACCAGCGCCAGGCCGTCGCCCCGCTTGAGGGTGGTGCGCAGGGAATCGGTGAGCCGTTCCTGCACCCCCTCACGGGCGACCAGCCGGTCGACCACCACCTCGATGTTGTGGGCGTGGTTCTTGTCGAGTTCGATGTTGTCGGCCAGCTCGCGCACCTCACGGTTGATGCGCACGCGGGCGAACCCCTCGGCCGCCAGGCCGCTCAGCAGCTTGGCGTGGGTGCCCTTCTTGCCCCGGACCACCGGGGCCAGCAGCTGATAACGGCAGCCCTCCGGCAGCTGGAGGATGTGGTCCACCATCTCGTCGATGGTCTGGGGGCGGATCGGCCGCTCGCAGTGGGGGCAGTGGGGCTCACCGGCGCGACCGAACAGCAGCCGTAGATAGTCCTGGATCTCGGTGACCGTGCCCACCGTCGAGCGGGGGTTGTGGCTGGTCGACTTCTGGTCGATCGAGATGGCCGGTGACAGCCCCTCAATGGCATCCACATCGGGCTTGTCGACCTGGCCGAGAAACTGGCGGGCGTAGGTCGAGAGGCTCTCGACATACCGCCGCTGGCCCTCGGCGAAGATCGTGTCAAAGGCCAGGGAGCTCTTGCCGCTGCCGCTGACGCCGGTGAACACCACCAGGCGGTTGCGGGGGATCGCCAGGTCGACGTTGCGGAGATTGTGCTGGCGGGCGCCGCGCACCATGATCCGCTCACCGAGGCTGCCGCCATTCCATGCCCGCAGGGCCGCGTCCTCAGCGCTGGCGGGCCTCATCCTGGGGTCGTCGGTGGTGGGGAAGTCTAGGCCGGGCGTCAGGCGACACGGCGGCCCAGCAGGCTGGCGGCGAACTCCCGCGCCTCGCCGCTGTCACCGCCGGCCAGTTCCGCCAGCTCGGCCTCGCGGGACCGGGTGTCCCGCAGGGCGGACACCTGCGAACGGGTGACCCCGTCGTCGACGCTCTTGCTGACGCGGAAATGGTGGTCGGCAGCGGCGGCCACCAGCGGCTGGTGGGTCACGCAGAACACCTGGCGGCTGGCGGCCAGCCGGCGCAGCAGACGGGCCATGGTGCCGCTCACCCGGCCGCTGACGCCGCTGTCGATCTCGTCGAACAACAGCGTCACGTGGGGATCGGCGGCGGCCAGGCAGGTCTTGAGGGCCAGCAGAAAGCGGCTCATCTCACCGCCGGAGGCCACCTCGGCCAGGGGAGCCAGGGGCTGGCCGGGGTTGGCCGAAAACAGAAAAGCCACGGCATCGGCCCCGTCCTCACCGGGGTCTGAGGGCTCGACCGCCACGGCGAAGCGGACGTTGGCCAGACCCATCGGTCGCAGGGCCTCCATCAGCTGCTGCTCGAGGGTGGCCGCCGAACGACGGCGCTGGTCGCTCAGCAGGCCCTGGCAGCGGTCGCGTTCGGCCCGGGCCTCGGCCTCGGCCTGCTGCAACCGCCCGAGGCTCGCGGCGGTGCCGCCCGGCTCCAGCTCCAGCCGCAGCCGGTCCCTGAGCTCGATCAACCCGGCCAGGGTCAGCCCATGGCGCCGCTCGAGGGCCCTGAGGCCGGCCAGACGCTCCTGCACCGCCGCCAGGCTGGCCGGATCACTCTCGAGGGCGGCGCCGTAACGCTCCAGCGACCGCACCAGGCTCTCGAGACCCGCCTGGGCCTCGAGCAGCTCCTCGAGGCTTGGGGCAAGGCCCCCATCCAGCTGCGCCATCTGCTGCAGCTCATGACCGCAGGCGGCGAGGTGATCCAGGGCCGACGGCACTCCATCGGCCCCCTCGACCAGCCGTCCGTTGAGCACGGCCAGCCCCTCCTGCAGCCGCACCCCGTGGGCGGCCCGATCCTGTTCCCCCTGCAACCGTTCCCGCTCGTGGGGATCCTGCAGATCGGCAGCCTCCAGGTCCTGCAGCAACTGCTCCTGACGCTCCCGGTCCCGCTGGCGTTCCTGCTCCTGCTCACGGGCCTGCTGGAGGGCGGCGGCGGCCTGGCGCCAGCGGCGAAAGGCCCGACGGGCCCCGTCGAGAACGGCCAGACCCTCGTCACCGGCACAGCGGTCGAGCCAGCGGCGCTGCTGGCCCGGGCGGGCCAGCTGCTGGGTCTGACCCTGCACGGTGAGATCGATCAGCAGGGGCCGCAGGTCCTGCACCTGGGCACGGCCGAGGGCGATGCCATTGAGCCGGTGGCGGCTGCTGAGCCGGCCTTCCTGCAGACGCCAGTCACGGCTGAGCAGCAGCTCGTCATCGTCGACGTCCAGCTCCTGGGCTTCAAGCCAGGCGGCAACGGGGGGCGTGAGGGTGAAGCTGGCCTCGATGCGGCCCCGGCTGCTGCCGGCCCGCAGCAACCGGGCGCCCTGGGCCCCCTGGGCGCCGCCGGTGAGGGCGTCGAGGGCATCGAGCAGCAGCGACTTGCCGGCACCGGTCTCACCGGTGAAGACACTGAAGCCCTCGGCGAAGCTCAGCTCAAGGCTCTCGGCCAGGGCGATGTTCTCGAGCCGCAGGGCGGTGAGCACGGCAGCTGCCCATGAACAAGCCGACCGTAGCGAGTCCGGCCCTGATCCCCAAGGGGCGGTCAGCCGGTGAATTCGTTGTTGTAGGCCTCCTCACCATGGGCATTCACGTCCAGACCCTGGCGTTCCTCATCGGGTCGCACGCGCAGGGGTTCGACCAGGGCCACCAGCCGCAGCACGGCATAGGTGCCCACCGCCACCCACAGCGCCGTGAAGACGGCGGCCTGCAACTGAATCCACAGCTGCCCCGCCCCACCGGCCAGGACGCCGGTGAGCAGCACACCCAGCAGACCCGCCAGGCCATGAACCGGAAGCACATCGAGACTGTCGTCAAGACGGAAGCGGCCCTTGATCTGCAGGGCCTGGCTGCACACCAGGGCCGCGATCGCACCGATGGCCAGGGCCGCCATCGGGCTCACGAAACCGGCGGCGGGGGTGATCGCCACCAGGCCGGCCACCGCCCCGGTGGCAACGCCGACGGCGGTGGGTTTGCCCCGCTGCTGGGTCTCGACCAGCATCCACACCAGGGCAGCGGCGGCACCGGCGCTGTTGGTGGTGAGGCAGGCCAGGCTGGCCAGATGGCCGGCCACCAGACCGCTGCCACCGTTGAACCCCAGCCAGCCGAACCAGAGCAGTCCAGCCCCCAGCACGATGAACGGCACGTTATGGGGCGGGGCGATCTGGGCGGGATGGCCGCGACGGGGACCGACCACCATCGCCGCCACCGCCGCCGCAATGCCGGAGGCCATCTCGACGGGGTAACCGCCGGCGAAATCGAGGGCCCCCAGACCACCCGACGTGCCGAGAAAGCCCCCGGGAGCCCAGACCATGTGGGCCACGGGGATGTAGACGACCAGGCACCAGAGCAGCACGAACAGCATCCAGGCCCTGAAGGCCATCCGTTCGACCACGGCACCCGAGATCAGGGCTGGTGTGATGGCAGCAAAGGTGAGCTGGAAGAGGGCGACGGCCCCGTGGCTGGGCCCGCCGTCGCTGACGGGCACCGACCAGTTGACCAGGCCAGCCCAGGACAGACCGCCGATGAAGGGGGCGAGGGGGCCCTGGCCGGGGGAGAAGGCCAGGCTGTAGCCCGCCACGACCCAGACCACGCTGACGAGAGCAAGGGAACCGAAGCTCATCATCAATGTGTTGAGCACATTGCGACCCCGCACGAAACCGGCGTAGAAGAACGCAAGAGCTGGCGTCATCAGCAGCACCAGAGCAGCACTGATCAGCACAAAGCCGTTGTTGGCGCTTCCCACCGAAGGCTCAGCGGCGGCCACGGCGGCCAGGGTCAGCATGGGAAGCGGCAGAGCAACCACCAACGTCCCTGCCTGCGGGGGCACTCCGTGTAGCCGTCGCTACCAAAACCAGGGTCAACGGTGCGACCCGATACCGAACGACCGCGAGGGCGGCCCACGACGGGCCGCCCTCGCCACCTACGGTGAAGATCTTTGACTGGCCAGTCAGAGCCGCCGCCCTGCCGATGCCGCCAACCACCGCCGAAGCCAGCCTGGTCGCGATGCGCGCCGCCGTGCTCGGCGTTGACGAGCCGGCGGCGGCTGCAGAAGAACCCCGCGAGATCGGCGACTTCATCGAGGCCGCGGGGCTGCTGAGTTACGACCCGGCCACCATCACCCGCATCTACGCCGGCCATCCCCAGCGGCTGCTCCGCCGCCTGTGGCAGACCCTGGTGCCCATTGGCCTCTACCTGCTGGCCGTGGCCAGCGACCGGCTCAGCGGCGCCCTGCGCCGACCCGAGCGGGCCAGGGCCCGCGCCCGCGAATGCGCTGAACTGCTGGCCGAACTCGGCCCGGCCTTCATCAAGGCCGGCCAGGCCCTCTCCACTCGGCCCGACATCGTCCCCCCGGTGCTGCTCGAGGAGCTTGCGCGGCTGCAGGACCAGCTGCCGGCGTTCCCCAGCGATCTGGCGATGGCCTGCATCGAAGAAGACCTGGGATCGCCGGTGGCCGAGCTCTACGGCCACCTGGATGCCGAACCGATCTCGGCGGCCTCCCTGGGCCAGGTGTACCGCGGCACCCTTCCCGACGGCCGATCGGTGGCGGTGAAGGTGCAACGGCCCGGCCTGCGCGAACAGATCACCCTCGACCTCTACATCGTCCGAAACATCGCCGTCTGGCTGATGGCCAACATCGGCCTGATCCGCAGCGATCTGGTGGCCCTGATCGATGAGCTGGGCAAGCGGGTCTTCGAAGAAATGGATTATTTCAACGAAGCCTCCAATGCCGAACGCTTCGCCACCCTGCACGCCCACAATCCCCGCATCGCCGTACCGGCCATCCACCGCTCCCACACAAGCCGGCGGGTGCTGACGATGGAATGGATCGACGGGGTCAAGCTGACCCGGCTGGATGCCGTCAAGGCCCTCGGCGTCGACCCCGAGGAGCTGGTGGAAGTGGGGGTGAACTGCAGCTTGCAGCAGCTGCTTGAGCACGGCTTCTTCCATGCCGATCCCCACCCCGGCAACCTGCTGGCCCTGGCCGACGGACGTCTGGCATACCTCGACTTCGGCATGATGAGCGAAGTGGCCCGCGAATCGCGCAATGGCCTGATCCGTGCCGTCGTGCACCTGGTCAACCGCGATTTCGACAAGCTCTCCAAAGACTTCGTCACCCTCGGCTTCCTCAGTGAAGAGGTGGATCTGCGGCCGATCGTGCCTGCCTTCGAGACGGTGTTCAGCCAGGCCCTGGAGGCTGGCGTCAGCCGCATGGACTTCAAGGCCGTCACCGACGACCTCTCCGGCGTCATGTATCGCTTTCCCTTCCGGGTGCCGCCGTACTACGCCCTGATCATCCGTTCGCTGATCACCCTCGAAGGCATCGCCCTCAGCGTCGACCGCGACTTCAAGATCCTCGGCGCCGCCTACCCCTACTTCGCCCGCCGACTGCTGGAAGACGACGACCCCGACCTGCGCCGTTCCCTGCGCGAAATGCTCTTCGATGGCGACCGCTTCCGCTGGAGCCGGCTCGAGAATCTGGTTCTCAGCGCCGCCAACCAGCAGCAGCTCGACCTCGAGCAGCTGCTGGACCAGACCCTCGATTTCCTCTTCTCCCCAGGCGGTGGGGTGCTGCGCCGCCAACTGGTGGATGCCACCGTCGAACGGGTGGATGCGGCCGGCTGGCGGCTGCTTCTGACCCTCGGCCGCCAGCTCCCCCGCCACCTGCGGCCCCCCGGCCTGCAGCGGCCCCTGCGGATGGCCGGCGGCGGCCGCGATCCCCTGCTGGATCTCGAGCCGGTGCGCGAGCTGCTGCGGATCCTGCGCCAGCTGCCGGGTTTCGAGGTGAGCCTGCTCACCCGCCGGCTGCCCAGGTTGCTGCGCGAACCCGACCTGCGCCGCATGGGGCTCGACCTGGCCAGGGGTCTGGCCGAGCGGGGTGTGGTGCGGCTGGTGCGCGACGTGATGGTCGAGCCCGACCTGCGCCGGGACCTGGATATCGCGCAAGCGGCGTAAATTGCCGTGACTCCTGCGGCGCCCCTGGTGCGGACCCCTCTGCAAACGGTCGGCCCGGCCCGTCATGCCGGGCTGATGCTGGCCATGACCCTGGCGATGGGTGCCGGCCCGGCCCTCGCCACCGAGAACATCGTTTTTGTGAGCGGCGCCTTCCGCCGCACCATCTACACGCGCGATCTGGAAAGCTTCGTGCGCACCGGCGTGCCCACCGGACTGCTGGCCGATGTGATGCGCTTCGGCAACCAGAACCCGGCCAGCGTGCGCAGCCTGCTCACCACCGAGCTGCCGGTGCCCGTGTCGCTCACCAGCCGTCTGCTTAACACCCGCATCGGTGAGGCCCTGCTCACCCGTGCCACGGCGGTGGTCCATCCCCTGCGGGCCCCCCGGGCCGGAGTGCCGGCCCTGCGGTCGGCCCTGGTGCTGGGGGTGGCCGAAGGCGGCGGCAAGCTGTCTCCCCTGGGCGTGCTTCGGGCCTACCCCGCCGAAGAGATGGCCATCGATCTGCCGCAGCTACTCGGACTGCTCAAGAAGGCCTCGTCCATCAGCGATCTCGTGCGCTTCTTCTCCGAAGCCCCCCTCGACGGCCTGCGGGGCAGCTGAGGTCCAGACCCGGGCCTAGATTCGCCTTTTTCAGGGCCCGTGCCTGTCCCCGAGACGCTGCGGCGGCTGCTCAAGCCCCCGATCACCCAAGCCTGGCCGGGTCTGATCGAGAGCTACCGACCATGGCTGCCGGTGAGCGACCGCACGCCGGTGGTGAGCCTCGGCGAAGGCGCCACCCCACTGGTGCCTGCCCCGGCCCTGGCGGAGCGCCTGGGGCGGGGCATCCGGGTGTGGCTCAAGATCGACGGCCTCAACCCCACCGGCAGCTTCAAGGACCGGGGGATGACCATGGCGGTCAGCAAGGCCAAGGAAGACGGTGCCGAGGCGGTGATCTGCGCCAGCACCGGCAACACCTCGGCCGCCGCCGCCGCCTACGCCCGCCGCGGGGGCCTGCGGGCCTATGTGCTCATCCCCGACGGCTACGTGGCCCAGGGCAAGCTCGCCCAGGCCCTCGTCTACGGGGCCGAGGTGCTGGCCGTGAAGGGCAACTTCGACCGGGCCCTGACGATCGTGCGCGAGGTGGCCGAGCGCTATCCGGTGACCCTGGTCAATTCGCTCAATCCCTACCGGCTGCAGGGGCAGAAGACGGCCGCCTTCGAGATCGTCGACGTGCTCGGTGATGCCCCCGACTGGCTCTGCATCCCGATGGGCAACGCGGGCAACATCTCGGCGTACTGGATGGGCTTTCAGGAGTACCGGCAGAACGGTCGCAGCCGCGGGTTGCCGCGGATGATGGGCTTCCAGGCCGCCGGTGCAGCGCCGCTGGTGAGCGGCACCACCGTCGAGGAGCCCGAAACGGTGGCCACGGCGATCCGCATCGGCAATCCCGCCAACCGGGCGCGGGCCCTGCAGGTGCGGGAGGAGAGCGGTGGCGGCTTTGCCGCCGTCAGCGACGAGGCGATCCTCGAGGCCTACCGCTTCCTGGCCTCCCAGGAGGGCGTGTTCTGCGAGCCGGCCAGTGCCGCCTCGGTGGCCGGCCTGCTCAGCCGGGCCGAGGATGTGCCGGCCGGGGCACGGGTGGTTTGCGTGCTCACCGGCAATGGCCTCAAGGACCCCAGCACCGCCCTCGAGAACGGCAGTGCGGGTTTCCATGCGGGGCTCCAGCCCGACCTGGAGACCGTGGCGCGGGTGCTGGGGTTCTGAGGCGCCGACCGCAGCCGGCCGGCGGACTGTCTGGGGAGGACGGGCGGCGTGGCTGAGGAGAACAGGGGGAGAAACAGGCGGCCTGGACAGCCGAAGTTCTCCCCAGGCTGCGGAAGATGGGGAGAACCCCGCAATCTTCCCCGCGTTGATGAAAACCCTCCTCAGGCCTGGGGAGGCCGATGTCCAGCCCTGACCGGCAACGGCAACGTTTTCCACTGTTTCCCCAGGACCTACGACCACGGGCTGTTGGTCTTTTCTTCTGAACTCATTGATCCCATAGACAGCGGTTGGGGAGTTCGGCAGGCCCGCATTGCGCTTCGGGGGCCGGTGTGGAAGCGTGGTGTGACCTCCGGCGGCCGTGGCGATGAAGGTGGTCTGCAGCCAGTCAGAACTCAGCGCGAGCCTGCAGCTCGTGAGCCGGGCCATTGCCGCCCGCCCCACCCACCCGGTGCTGGCGAATGTGCTCGTGGCGGCCGATGCCGCCGCCGGTCGCCTCAGCCTCACCGGCTTCGACCTCAGCCTCGGCATCCAGACCAGTTTTGCCGCCGCCGTCGAGGCCAGCGGCGCCATCACGCTGCCCGCCCGCCTGCTGGGTGACATCGTCAGCCGGTTGCCCCCCGAGGGCCCCCTCACCCTGGCGGTGGCCGAGGGTGAGGAACAGGCCCATCTCTCGGCCCTCAGCGGCAGCTATCAGGTGCGCGGCCTCACCGCCGAAGACTTCCCCGATCTGCCTCTGGTCCAGTCGGGGCAGACCCTGCAGCTCAGCGGCACGGCCATGGTCGAAGGCCTTCGCCGCACCCTTTTCGCCGCCAGTGGCGATGAGGCCAAGCAGATCCTCACAGGGGTGCATCTGCGCGTCGACGCCGCCGGTCTCGAGTTCGCTGCCACCGATGGTCATCGCCTGGCCGTGCTGCGCAACGCCGGTGGCGAATCGGAATCCCCGGCCATGGCCGGCGACAGCGTCGACAGCTTCGCCGTGACCGTGCCCGCCCGCTCCCTGCGCGAGCTGGAACGGCTGCTGTCGGGCCGCAGCGGCGACCAGCCCCTCAGCCTCTTCTGCGACAAGGGTCAGATCGTCTTCCTCTGGGATGACCAGGTGCTCACCAGTCGGACCCTTGAGGGCACCTACCCCAACTACGGCCAGCTCGTCCCCGACAGCTTCAGCCGGTCGGTGCGCGTCGAACGCCGGCCCTTCGTGGGCGCCCTCGAGCGCATCGCCGTGCTGGCCGATCAGCAGAGCAGCGTCGTCAAGCTGCGGGTCGAAGGGGCCAGTGCCGGCCGCCTGCAGATCAGCGCCGATGCCCAGGATGTGGGCAGCGGCTCCGAGTCCCTCGCCGCCACCATCGAAGGGGATCCCTTCGAAATCGCCTTCAACGTGCGTTATCTGCTCGATGGCCTCAAGGTGATGCCCGATGCCGAGGTGGAGCTGCGCTGCAACGCCCCCACCAGTCCGGCGGTGTTCGTGGGCAGCGATGCCGCCGAGCGCTTCACCTACCTGGTCATGCCCGTGCAGATCCGCAGCTGACGGTTCGATGCCCGCCTCCCGCCCCATCGCTGTCTCCGACCTGCTGCGCGCACGGGTGCGCCACAGCGACGGCAGCGACCGGGGCCTCGGCCATCAGATCTGGATGCATCCCCCCTGTCACCGGGTGCTGGGCTGGAGCTGCCGCCCGGCCACCTTCGGTCCGCGGCGCACCGTCTGGCGCCTCGACCAGCTGCTCAGCCTCGACCCCGGTGAGGCCGTGGTGCGAGGCGAACCGGCCAGCACCGACCAGGAGAGCCTCGACCTGCTGCCCACCCTGCTCGAGGCCGATCTGACTAGCCGCAACGGCCAGCCCCTCGGGCGTCTGGTGGATGCCGTCGTCGAACGCGACACCGGTCGCGTCCTCCATTACCTGGTGGCCCGCAGTGATCCGCGGCTGCCGGGCAGCAGCCGCTGGCGCCTCGACCCCGACCGGATCCTTGACCAGCGGCCCGGGCAGGTCGAAGCGGCGCTGCAGGGCCTCGACGACCTGCCCCTCGACCGTGCCGGGGTGCGGGAGCAGGTGCTCAGCCGGTCCCGCCGCTGGCGGGACGGCCTGCGGGAGCGCATGGGGTCAGACGACGACGAGGGCTTCGGGCTCGACGGTGTCGAGGAGCGCCTGCGGGGCTGGGGGGAGCGCCTGCGCGACAGCGGCGAAGAGCTGATCGGTCGCCTTCGCGATGACGAACCGCGGGGACCCTCCCGCCGTCCGGCGCCCCGGGCCCGGCCGGCCGACGAAGACGAGGACCCCTGGATCTGAGCCCGGGACCAGGGGAGTGCGTCGGCGAGACTGGAACCCTCCCTGGTGCCCTCCGCCATGGCCTCGCCCGCCACCGCCGCCCAAGTCGCCCGGGAGGGCCTCACCCCCGACGACTACGACGAGATCGTGCGGCGGCTGGGGCGGCATCCCAACCAGGCCGAGCTGGGCATGTTCGGCGTCATGTGGTCTGAGCACTGCTGCTACCGCAATTCGCGGCCGCTGCTGCGTGGCTTTCCGACCGAGGGCCCGCGCATCCTGGTGGGGCCGGGGGAGAACGCCGGGGTGGTGGATCTCGGCGACGGGCACCGGCTGGCCTTCAAGATCGAGAGCCACAACCATCCCTCGGCCGTCGAGCCCTTCCAGGGGGCGGCCACCGGCGTGGGGGGCATCCTGCGGGACATCTTCACCATGGGGGCCCGCCCCATCGCCCTGCTCAACGCCCTGCGTTTCGGTCCCCTCGACGAGCCCCGCAACGTCGGGCTGATGGAGGGCGTGGTGGCGGGCATCGCCCACTACGGCAACTGCGTCGGTGTGCCCACGGTCGCCGGTGAGGTGGCCTTCGATGGCAGCTACACCGGCAATCCGCTGGTCAATGCCATGGCCCTCGGGCTGATGGAGACCGACGACATCGTCCGTTCCGGCGCCGCCGGCGTGGGCAATCCGGTGGTCTACGTGGGCAGCACCACCGGCCGCGACGGCATGGGTGGGGCCAGCTTTGCCAGTGCTGAGCTCAGCGAGTCGTCGCTCGATGATCGGCCGGCGGTGCAGGTGGGTGACCCGTTTCTCGAGAAGGGGCTGATCGAGGCCTGCCTCGAGGCCTTCCAGAGCGGTGACGTGGTCGCCGCCCAGGACATGGGGGCCGCCGGCCTCACCTGCAGCTGCGCTGAGATGGCCGCCAAGGGCCACGTGGGCATCGAGCTCGACCTGGACCGGGTGCCGGCCCGCGAGACCGGCATGACCGCCTACGAGTACCTGCTGTCCGAATCCCAGGAGCGGATGCTGTTCGTGGTCACGGCCGGCGCCGAAGAGGCGCTGATGCAGCGGTTCCGCCGCTGGGGGCTGCAGGCGGCGGTGGTGGGGCGTGTGCTGGCCGAGCCGGTGGTGCGGGTGCTGCACCGGGGGGCCGTGGCTGCCGAGGTGCCGGCCCGGGCCCTGGCGGAAGACACGCCCGTCAACCAGCGGCCGCTGCTGGCCGAACCGCCGGCCGAGGTGCAGGCCCACTGGGCCTGGCAGGAAGCGAGCCTGCCTCCCCTGCAGCCGCAGGCTGTGCTCGAGCAGCTGCCCCGGCTGCTCGATGACCCCACCATCGCCAGCAAGCGCTGGGTGTGGCGCCAGTACGACCACCAGGTGCAGGCCAACACCGTGGTGCTGCCCGGTGGTGCCGATGCCGCCGTGCTGCGCCTGCGGCCCCAGCAGGGGCCGCTGGCCCTCCAGCCCAGCCGCCTGGGGGTGGCGGCCACCGTCGACTGCCCCAACCGCTGGGTGGCCCTCGACCCCGAGCGGGGGGCCATGGCGGCCGTGGCCGAGGCCGCCCGCAACCTCAGCTGCGTGGGCGCCGAGCCGCTGGCGGTGACCGACAACCTCAACTTCCCCTCCCCCGAAACCCCCACCGGCTACTGGCAGCTGGCCATGGCCTGCCGCGGGCTGGCCGAGGCCTGCCGTGCCCTGGGCACCCCGGTCACCGGCGGCAACGTCTCGCTGTACAACGACACCCGCCTGCCCGATGGCACGGTGCAGCCCATCCAGCCCACGCCGGTGGTGGGGATGGTGGGCCGCGTCGCCGACCTCGACCGCCTTGCCGGCCTCGCCTGGCGCCGGTCGGGGCGGCCGCTGCTGCTCCTGGGCCTGCCCCTCGACACGCCCCCCGGCGATGACCGCCTCGGGCTGGCCGGCAGCAGCTGGCTGCAGGTGTGCCACGGCCTCTGCACGGGCCGCCCGCCCCGCCCTGACCTCGATCTCGAACGCCGGGTGCAGGTTGCCCTGCGGGCCGCCATCGCCGCCGGCCTGGTGGAGGCCGCCCACGACAGTTCCGACGGTGGGCTGCTCGTCGCCCTGGCCGAGATGGCGATGGCCGCCGCGGGGGGTGCCTCGATCCAGCTGTCAGCGTCGCCGCTGCCGCTCCAGCGCCTGCTGTTCGCCGAGGGCGGCAGCCGTGTGGTGGTGGCCGCCGCCGGCGACGATGCCGCCCCCCTGCTGGCCCTGCTGGCCGACCATGGCTGTCCCGTCGAGACCCTCGGCAGCAGCAGCGACGACGGTCGGCTGCGCCTGCAGCTCGGTGCGGGGGATCCCCTCGACTGGTCGGTGGAGGAGCTGCGTCGGGTGTACGAGGGGGCCCTGCCCCGGCGGCTGGGGGCTCCCGGCGGTGGGGCACAATGATTAAGCGGTCATGATGAACGAGCCCGTGGCGCCGTCACACGTCCGTCCCGATTCCCCTGACGCCCCTGACCGACCGCAGGAAGCCTGCGGCGTCTTCGCTGTGCTGGCGGCGGCCGAACCCGTGGCGAGTCTCTGCTATTTCGGTCTCTACGCCCTGCAGCACCGGGGTCAGGAGTCGGCGGGCATCGCCGTCTTCGACCGGCAGAAGGTGCGTCTGCACAAGGACATGGGCCTGGTCAGCCAGGTGTTCGACCAGGACGTGCTCGAGCGCCTGCCGGGCAGCCAGGCTGTGGGCCACACCCGCTACTCCACCACCGGCAGCTCCCGGGTCTGCAACGCCCAGCCCCTGGTGCTGATGACCCGCCTGGGTCCCTTCGCCCTGGCCCACAACGGCAACCTGGTGAACACCGTCACCCTGCGCGACGAGCTCTCCCAGGAGGGGTTCTGCACCTCCACCAGCACCGACAGTGAACTGATCGCCTTCGCCGTGCAGCGCCAGGTCAACGCTGGCCTGGGCTGGGATGAGGCGATCATGGCCGCGGCGGCCCGCTGCCGCGGGGCCTTCAGCCTCGCCATCGGCACCCCAGATGCCCTCTACGCCCTGCGCGACGACCACGGCCTGCGGCCGCTCGTCTTCGGTCGCCTCGGCGACGAGCCGGGCGCCGGCTGGGTCGTGAGCAGCGAGACCTGCGGACTCGACATCATCGGCGCCACCCGTGTGGATGATGTGGGGGCGGGGGAGCTGGTGCGCTTCCGCGCCGGTGAGGCCGAACCCCTGCGGCGCCGCTGGGCCGAGGCGACACCGCACCTGTGCGTCTTCGAGCTCATCTACTTCGCCCGGCCCGACAGCTGTTTCTTCGGCGAATCCCTGTACAGCTACCGCCGCCGCATCGGCCAGCAGCTGGCGCGGGAGTCGCCGGTCGAGGCCGATCTGGTGATCGGTGTGCCCGATTCGGGCATTCCTGCCGCCATCGGCTTCTCCCAGATCAGCGGCATTCCCTTCGGCGATGGCCTGATCAAGAACCGCTACGTCGGCCGCACCTTCATCCAGCCCACCCAGGCGATGCGCGAGGCCGGCATCCGCGTCAAGCTCAATCCCCTGCGCGATGTGCTCGAAGGTCAGCGCATCGTCGTCGTTGACGACTCGATCGTGCGCGGCACCACCAGCCGCAAGCTGGTGCAGGCGTTCCGGGATGCCGGTGCCCGCGAGGTGCACATGCGCATCAGTTCGCCGCCGGTCACCCACCCCTGCTTCTACGGCATCGACACCGACAGCCAGGATCAGCTCATCGCTGCCCGGCTCGACCAGGCCGCCATCGCCGCCCACCTGGGGGTTGATTCCCTCGGCTATCTCAGCCGTGAGGGGATGGTCGCCTGCGCCAGGGCCGAGGCCGGCCAGTTCTGCACCGCCTGCTTCGACGGTGACTACCCGATCCCGGTGGAAGAGGGGCTGAAGGCCAGCAAGCTGATGCTGGAGCCGGCTCCCCTCAGCGCTGGCGCAGCTCCTGCCGTCGCTGGTCCACCAGCGTAGGAGCCCCCTCCGGCCAGCGGGCCGAATAGCGGTACAGCTCGGCCAGGGCCGTGTTGTGTTGCTCGCGGGCACCGGCTTCGGCCTCAAGGGCCTGGCGCAGCTTCTCGATCGTCTGCACCTGGGTCGTGGCATCGTTGCCGCGGCGGCTGTTCTCCAGGGCCGCTCGGGCGGCCCGCAGCTGCTCGCGGGTGCTGTCCAGCAGGATCCGGCTGGTGATGTAGCTCGCATGGCTGCTTTCCACCTGTCGCGTCACCGTCAGCCGGTCGAGGGCAGCCTGCTGCAGCGACAGATCGGCCTGGCGCCGCAGGGCCGTCGCCTGGGCGCCGAGCACCCCGCCATCGAACAGACGCCAGCTCAACTGCAGCCCGCCGTCGAGTCGCACGCTGCCGTTGCCGCCGCTGGTGGTGCTGCTGGGGGCCTCCAACGACTGAATGGAGTAGTTCTCGAGTTCCGATTTGAGCTGCCCCCGCAGCCCGAGGCTGGGCAGGTAACGGCTCTGCACCGCCCGCGCCGACCACGACAGGCCATCGGCGCCGGCCAGGCTGCGGCGGATCTCCTCCCGCAGCGCCAGCGCTTCGGTGATGGTGGCCGACCGGTCCAGGTCCCAGCTCCCGCTGGCCTGCAGCGGCTCGGCCGGCAGGGCGATCTCCCCCGGGGTCAGGCTCAGCAGTTCCGCCAGCTGGGCTGCCGTCCGCACCAGTGCGTCGTGGGTTCGCACGCGTGTTTCCACCAGGGCCAGCTCTTCGGTGCGCAGCTGCTCGTTGCCACCGGCGGTGTCCGCCAGGGCGCGGGCCAGCTTGTAGAGGCTGCGGTAGGCCTGCTCGAGCTCCTGCAGCTTCTGCAGCGCGTAGTAACGACTCTGGATGTCGAGGATCAGGTCGCGCGCCGTGATGTCGAACAGCAGCTCCTGGGCCTGCTGTCCCGCCAGGTTCGATCGCAGCCGTGGGGTGCGGCTGGGGTCGAAGAAGGTCCAGTCGAGGGTCAGCCGCGGCACGCTGTAGGCGCTGCTGCGCAGGTTGTTGGTGAGGCTGACGCCATCGAGGGTGTCGTTGCTGCTGTCGCGCTCCCGGACGCGGCGCCAGCCCACGAGGCCCGGATCATCGTTGTCGGCCAGCAGGGTCGGGGACCATTCGCGTCGGATGGCGATGCCCTGCCATTGCAACGCCTGCAGCTGGTCGTAGTCGCGGGCGAGCCGCGGCTGCCGCTGCAGCCCCAGCATCACGGCCTCCTGCAGCGTCAGCCGGCGGGCGGTCTGCTCCAGCCGATCACCGAGCCGTTCCAGCCGCTCCTTCAGGATGCGCAGGCTGGCGTCGTCGGCCGGGCGTGCAATCCCAAGGCCGGGCTGCAGCAGCAGCAGCAGCCCCAGCAGGGCCGCGCCCCTGCCCCTCGGCGGCCTAGATCCCACTGCCATCGACCAGCAGGGGAAGCAACCGCTGCACGGTCTCGCCGGCGGGCAGCTCCAGCGCCGTTCCGGCGCCCCTGCCGTCTTCGATCGCCAGGGTGCTGCCGTCGAGCCGCAGGCAACCGCCCCCGGTCTCGACCGTCAGCAGACCGCCGTTGTCGCTGCGCAGATCCACCAGCCGGTCCTGGCGATCGCTGAAGCGCAGGCCGATCTCGCCCAGGTCGCCCCGCTGGCAGTGGCGCAGGCCGGCGACCGCCAGCCGCTTCAGCCGTCCCATGGCACTCACCAGCAGCACCGTTCCCTGGGGTGGTGCGGCCGCAGCCCCCACGATCGTCTCCCCCGGCAGCCGTCGCATCAGAGTGGGCCCCTGGGCGCTGCGGCCCATCAGCGGCACGGTCGCGTCGTCGATGGGCAACCGCAGCAGCCGTCCGGTGCTGCTGGCCACCAGCAGGTCATCGCCGGGGCGGCAGCACACCACCCGCTCGAGCGCGACGCCATCCTTGAGCTTCAGCACCGACACCGCCCGGCCCGAGAGGTCGCGGCTTTCGGACCCGGCCAGGCGTTTGATGCGACCGTCGCTGCTCAGCAGCGCCAGGCTCAGGTCCTGGCCTTCATCGGCCGGCAGTGGCACCACATCAATGATCCGTTCGCCAGACCCTTCCAGGCTGTCCGGCAGAAAGCGCTCGATCGCCGCCGCCTGCTGGGCGGCGAACTCCCAGCGCAGCAGGGCCATCCGGCCGGTGTTGGTGAAGGCCAGCAGCAGCGGTGGCGGCTGCACCGGCAGGATCAGCCGTGCCGCCACCCCGGGGCTGCTCCAGGCCTGGGGCTCGTGCAGACGCAGCCGACCCAGCACCTGGGGGGTGACGATGCGCAGAATGCCGTCGGCCTGCAGCACCAGGCGGCTGTCGCTGCCGAGGCTGGCCAGGGCCTGCTGGCGCTGGGCCCCCGCCGTCTGCCGCTGGGCCGTGCCGCGCTGGGCGACCAGTTCATCACCACCTTCCACCAGGCGGGTGCGACGGGGGCTGGCAAACCGTTTCCGCAGGCCCTTCAGCTCGCGCACCATGGTGTCGAGCAGCGTGTCCCGGTCGTCGAGCAGCTGGCTCAGGCGGGCCTGCTCCTGGCGCAGGTCGTCGAGCTCCTGGCGCAGGCTCTCCTGTTCCAGGCCCGTGAGCCGCCGCAGGGGCATCGCCAGCACGGCGTCGGCCTGGCGTTCGCTCAGGTCGAGGCGCACCTGCAGACTCGCCCGGGCCGTGGCGGCATCGCGGGCGTCGCGGATCATCGTGATCACGGCGTTCAGGTCATCGAGGGCCTTGATCAGGCCTTCCACCACCTCGAGCCGGTCCTCGGTGCGCTTCAGCAGGAAGCGGGTGCGGCGCACCAGGGTCAGCTCGCGGTAGTCGAGAAAGTGCTGCAGCAGCTGCCGCAGACTCAGCTGCTGGGGCCGACCGTTCACCAGGGCCAGCAGAATCGCGCCGAAATTGCTCTGCAGGGCGGTGCGCCGCTCAAGTTCCCGCCGCAGGCTTTCGGGATCGGCATCGCGGCGCAGTTCCACCACGATGCGCATCCCCTCGCGGTCGCTCTCATCGCGGATGTCGGCGATGCCGTTGATGCGGCCGTCGTTGACCTGTTCGGCCAGTTTCTCGATCCACGACGATTTGCTGAGCTGGTAGGGAAGCTCGGTGATCACCACGGCGCTGCGGCGGTGGCGCCCCTTGCCCGGCTGCACCTCTTCGAGGTGGCTCACGCCGCGCATCGGGATGCTGCCCCTGCCCTGCAGGTAGGTGTCGCGCAGGCCGCTGCCGGTGAGCACCACACCACCGGTGGGGAAATCGGGCCCGGGCACCAGTTCGAGCAGCTTCTCGTCCGGCAGATCGGGCCTGCGGATCAGGGCGATCAGGGCATCCACCACCTCGCCGAGGTTGTGGGGCGGGATGCTGGTGGCCATGCCCACGGCGATGCCGCTGCATCCGTTGAGCAGCAGAAACGGCAGCTGGGCCGGCAGCACCGTCGGTTCCTGCTGCGAACCGTCGAAATTGGCCGCGAAGTCGACCGTGTCGCTGCCGATCTCCTCCAGCAGACCGAAGTGGGCGATCGGGGCGAGGCGGGTTTCGGTGTACCGCATCGCCGCCGGTGGATCGTCATCGACCGAGCCGAAATTGCCGTGGCCGTCGAGCAGGGGTTCGCGGCTCACGAAGGTCTGCACCAGCCGCACCAGCGCTTCGTAGACCGCCTGGTCGCCGTGGGGGTGGTATTTGCCCAGCACGTCCCCCACCACCCGGGCGCATTTGCGGTAGGGCCGGTCCGGCGTCAGCCCGAGTTCGTGCATCGCGAAGAGGATGCGCCGCTGCACGGGCTTGAGGCCGTCCCGCACATCCGGCAGGGCCCGACCCACGATCACGCTCATCGCGTATTCGAGATACGAGCGCTGCATCTCCTGATGCAGGGCGATCGGAACGATGCGCTCGTCCGCCATCCCGGTCGCTGTCGTTGGAATCGGTGTGCGTCAGCCTACAGATGGTCTTCCGTTCCGACGCTCGACGGGGTCAGTCGCCGCCGCTGCCCGCCAGGCCCTGGGCCCGGTCGACCGCAGTGCGCAGCCGTTCGTCGCGGAACATCGCCTGGGTGTCGCGCCGTAGCCGTTCACCCCAGAGCTGATCCTTCTGGTATTTGTCGAGCACGTAATCGGGTTCCTTCGCCAGGGCCTGCACCGCCAGCCCCACCGTCTCGGCGGTGGTGCGTCCCTGGCTGTACAGGGCCGCCGCCAGGGCGAGGGTGGGTTCGGCCGCACCGGGGCTGAGTTCGAGGGCCTTGCGCCAGCGGGCCACCGCCTCGCTCCCCTGTCCCATTTCGTAGAGCACGATGCCCTGGTTGTTGACGGCCTCCCAGAAGCTGCGCCGCAGCCCGGAGGCCTTCTCGAACGACCCCAGGGCCGTGCCCAGATCCCCCAGCTGGATCTGGGCATTGCCGAGGTCGAAGTAGGCGGCGGCATTGTTGCCGTCGAGGCGCAACCCCTCACGGATCAGCCGCTGGGCCTCCTCGGCCTTGCCCTTGCGCAGGTTCAGCGCCCCCTCGGCGAACCAGACCCCCGGGTTGGAGGGGTTGAGCTGCTTGGCCCGGCCCAGGGCCACGGCGGCGGCATCGGCCTTGTCGCTGCGCAGCTGTGCCTCGGCCAGCACCAGCCAGGCGCGGGGATCGGAGGGCAGCACCTGCACCGCCAGTTCCGCCAGCCGTCGCGCCTCCTCGGCCTGGCCCATCTGCAGCAGTCCGGCGGCGGCACCGGCGATGCCCAGGCCCGCCTCGTTCAGCTCCTTGTTGCTCGGCACATAGACGTAGGGCACCAGGGCCGAGGCCGGCAGCGGCATCAGACCTGCGGCCGCCGCCAGCAAGGGAAGCAGCCAGCGACGCATGGTTGTGTTCCGGAGTCATCCGAGCCTAGGGGTTGCGGGGGGTGCTGCCTGCCGCCGCCCGCAGGTTGCGCCGCCACATCCAGGGCCGGATGCGGCGCAGGGCCGAGGCCCGCAGGGCATCGTCCCAGCGGGCGTCGTCCCAGCTCAGCAGCGTGGCGCTGTCGCTCGACAACATCCAGTCGCGGGGCCGGCAGTCGGGATCGTCGGGGGCCGTCGGCAGATCCTGGTTCCAGGGGCAGGCCTCCTGGCAGAGGTCACAGCCGGCCACCCAGCCCTGCAGCTGCGCGGCGATGGCGGCGGGAAGTTCGGGCTCGCGGTTCTCGATCGTGTGGAAGGCGATGCAGCGGCGGCTGTCGACCACGAACGGCTCGGTGATCGCCCCGGTGGGGCAGGCCGGCAGGCAACGGCTGCAGCTGCCGCAACGGGGGCGGGCCGGTGCGTCGGCGGGCAGCGGCAGATCGGTGATCAGCGCCCCCAGCAGCAGCCACGACCCCCGACGGGAGTGGATCAGGTTGCCATGCTTGCCGATCCAGCCCAGGCCGGCCTCTTCGGCCCAGGCCTTCTCCATCAATGGGGCCGCATCGACGCAGACCCGCCAGCGGCAGTCGGGCTGCCGCTGCTGCAGCCAGCGCCCCAGCCGCCGCAGCCGCCCGTCGATGACGCGGTGGTAGTCGCGCCCCCAGCCATAACGGGCGATGCGTGGGGCCTGCGGTCGCTGCCGTTCGGGGCGGCTGTAGTCGAGGGCCACCAGCAGCAGGCTGGCGGCGCCGGGCAGCAGGGCCTGCACCTGCCGCCGCCGCGGATCGTGCATCCAGTCCAGGTCGGCGGCATGGCCGGCCGCCAGCCAGCGTTCCAGGGCGTCACTGCGCAACCGCAGCCGCGGGCTGCCCGCGGCGCTGGCCAGCCCGGCCAGGGCGAAACCCTCGGCCAGCGCCTCGGCCTTGAGGTCGGCGGCCAGTGCAGGCAGGCGATCGTCCATCGGAGACGTTTCCCGGCGCCCGTACAGTTGCGCCGACAGGCATTCTCCCGTGAGTTCCTTCTCTCCCTCCCGTCTCCCCCTGATCCTGCGCTGGATGGGTGGCGTGCAGGTGCTCGTGCTGCTGCTGCAGCTGCTGTCGGTGCTCGTGGCCAACGCCTGGGGCGAGGAGGCCTTCCGGCAGCTGCTGGCCGACACCCTGATCAAGGGGGCCCCGGTGGCGCTGCTCGGTCTGCTGCTGATGCTCATCGCCGACCGGCTGCACCAGCCCGGCCCCGACCGCACCCCCCTGCGCTGGACGGTGATGGTCCTCTCGGGGCTGCTGGCCCTGGGGCTGTTCTTCGCCGTGCCGGTGTCGGTGGCCGGCAACGGCATCCTCGAGAGCCAGGCCGACCAGGCGGTGACCCAGAAACGCACCGAGCTCGACCGGGCCCGGCAGGAAAGCCGCAATCCGCAGCTGATCGACGCCTTGACGGGTCAGCTGCGCCAGACGGGTCAGGTGCCCCCCGAGGCCACCGCCGCCCAGGTGCGCCAGCAGGTGCAGCGCTTCATCGACGGGCGCCTCAACCAGCTGCAGCAGCAGCTCGACCAGGCCGAGCGGGCCCGCAGCCTCGCCCTCGGCCAGCGCCGCTTCAGCGGCACCGCCGTGGCTCTGGTGCTGGCCCTGGCGGCCGCCGCCCTGGCCGCGGCCGCGGTCCTCTGACCTCGCCCCCTCGCTAAGTTGCACAGCAGACCGCGTCCCCCTGGATCTGCCTTGGTGCCGACCCGACCCAGCCCTGAGCCGCCGGTCACCGTGCGCCTCCAGAAGGACCTCAAGAACGACCTGATCGCCGGTCTTCTCGTCGTCATCCCCCTGGCGACCACGATCTGGCTGATCACGGTTGTCACCCGCTTCGTGGTGTCGTTCCTGACGTCGGTCCCGAAGCAGTTCAACCCCTTCAACACCCTCAATCCGCTCTGGCAGGAACTGATCAACCTGTCGGTTGGTCTGCTGGTGCCCCTGCTGGCGATCCTGCTCATCGGTCTGATGGCCCGCAACATCGTGGGCCGCTGGCTGCTCGACTTCGGCGAGGGCACCCTGGCCCGCATTCCGCTGGCGGGCGCCATCTACAAGACCCTCAAGCAGATCCTCGAGACCGTTCTGCGCGACAACAGCACCCGCTTCCGGCGGGTGGTGCTGGTGGAGTACCCCCGCGAGGGGCTGTTCGCCCTCGGCTTCGTGACCGGGGTTCTGGGGGCGGCGATGCAGGGGGGGTTCAGCCAGCCGATGCTGAGCGTGTTCATCCCCACCGCCCCCAACCCCACCACCGGCTGGTACTGCGTCGTGCCCGAGACGGCCGTGCGCGACCTCGACATGACCGTCGAGGATGCGTTCCGCACGATCATCTCGGCCGGCATCGTCAGTCCCGACGACAGGGAACCTCCGGCCAGCCGCAGCTTCGCCAGCCTGCTGGCCCAGCTGCGGCCGTCGTCCGCCACCGTGCCGCCCAAGGCCTGAATCCATGTCCGACCGTTCCATCGCCAGGGAACTGGCCCTGCTGATCCTGGGTCAGCGCAACGGCCGTGGCGACAGGGCCCCGGGGGTCGACCAGCTGCTGGCCCAGGCCCTCGCCTCGCTGGCGAGCCATCTGCGCGATGCCCTCGACCGTTCGGCGGAGGATCTGCAGCAGGTGCAGCAGGCCCTGCTCGAGAGTGAACTGGCAGAAGGGGACCTGCCACGGGTGCGTCAGCACCTCAGCCAGGGCCTCGAGCGGTCGGAGCAGGTGCTCAACCGCCTCTCGGCCAGCCTCGACCTGCCGCGGCTGCTGTCGCTGGCCGACCAGACCAGCCTGCGCAGCTGGGCCCTCGAACGCAGCCAGGCGGTCATCGATGCCCAGCCCGACCTCGACCGCCGCATCGATGCCGTGATGGAGGGCTGGCGCCTCACCCGGCTGGCCCGCATCGATCAGGACATCCTGCGGCTGGCGGTGGTGGAGATCGAGACGTTCGGCACCCCGTCGGCGGTGGCCTGCAACGAGGCGGTGGAACTGGCCCACCGTTACAGCGACGAGGCCGGACGGCGGATGATCAACGGGGTCCTGCGCCGCTACACGGTCGCCCTCGACCATCCCCTGCAGTCCTGAACGATGGCCGAGTTCGACTGGTTCCAGCGCACCGCCAGCCCGCCACCGGAAGCGGCCGATCCGCAGCAGGACGCCCTGGCCTGGGCCCGTGAGGCCTACGCCCGCCTCAAGGCCCAGCAGCAGGGGTCTGCTCCCGAACCCGAACCGAAAACCGAACCCGAACCCGTTCCCGATCAGGACCTTGTTCCTGAACCGGAACCTGCTCCCGAACCGGACCCTGTTCCCGAACCCGTCTCCAACCCCGAGCCAGAGCCTGCCCCGTCGCTGCTTGAGCAGGCCATGGCCCAGCGCCAGGAGCGGCTGGCGGTGCTCCAGACTCCTGAGGCGCCCCCCGCCGCCGAGGACGACCCCAGCCTGGGGGCCCTTGATGACGCCTTCCTCTGGTCGGCCGAGGTGCTCGCCGCCCAGGGCCGGGCGGTGGAAGACGTGTCGCTCGAAGAGATCGACTGGCTCAGCCGCCTGCGGCGCGGCATGGAGAAGACCCGTCAGGGGTTCGTCACCGGTCTGCTCGAGCGGCTCGGCACCGACCCCCTCAGCGGCGAGACCCTTGATGAGATCGAGTCGCTGCTGCTGCGGGCCGATGTGGGGGTGCAGGCCACCGATCAGCTGCTCGACCGCCTGAGGCGGCGCATGAACGAGACCGTGCTCGAAGGGCCCGAGGCCCTCGACCTGCTCCGCTCCGAGCTGCGGCAGCTGCTCGATGCACCGCTGGCCGATGGCCGCAGTCCCCTGCTGGCCCCCCGCCGCGGGGTGCTCAACATCTGGCTGCTGGTGGGGGTCAACGGGGTGGGCAAGACCACGACCCTGGGCAAGCTGGCCCATCTGGCCGTGCGCAGCGGTTACAGCTGCCTGATCGCCGCCGGCGACACCTTCCGGGCGGCGGCGGTGCAGCAGCTGCAGGTGTGGGCCGACCGCAGCGCCGTGCCGCTGATCGCCAATCCCTCCGCCAACGCCGATCCTGCGGCGGTCGTTTACGACGCCATCGGCGCCGCCCGCTCCCGCGGCAGCGAGCTGCTGCTGGTCGACACCGCCGGCCGCCTGCAGACCAAGAACAACCTGATGGAAGAGCTGGCCAAGGTGCGGCGCATCGTCGACCGGCTGGCCCCTGAGGCCTGTGTCGAGTCGCTGCTGGTGCTCGATGCCAGCCAGGGCCAGAACGGCCTGCGCCAGGCCATGGCCTTTGCCCCTGCCGCCGGTCTGAGCGGTGTGGTGCTCACCAAGCTCGATGGCAGTGCCCGCGGTGGTGTGGCCCTGGCGGTGGCCGCCGAGGCGGGTCTGCCCATCCGCTTCATCGGCGCCGGCGAGGGTCTGCGCGATCTGAGGCCGTTCAACAGCTTCGAGTTCGTTGAGGCACTGCTGGCCCGCTGAGCCGCGCCACGGCCGATCGTCGCTACGGTGAGACCTCTTCAGGCACCCCCATGGGCGCCCAGCCGCCCACCCAGCATTCACCGCTGCCGCTCACCCCGGCCGCTTCCCTGCGGCAGCTGATCGACAGCCTCAACCGGGAGCAGCGCCGCACCCAGGAGCTGCTGGCCTCCCTCGGTTTCGCCCTGCGCAGTTTCACCAACCTCAGCCGCTTTCTCGAGCTGGTGCCTCTGCTCACCGCCCGCCTCGTTGATGCCGAGGGGTCGCTGCTGCTGTCGTTCCGCAGTGACGGCAGCCTCTGGCGCGAGCAGCTGCACAGTTCGCCCCCCGACCGTTGCGCGGCCCTGCTGCAGCAGCTGGCGGTGCTCAGCGACCAGGACCTTGACCGCCAGGCCGGCGACGAGGCGATGGCGACGCGGCTGGACCGGCTGGTGCGGCGCCACCTGGGCGATGTGCAGCTGTTCGGCACGTCGGTGGTGGCCAAGAACCGTCAGCGGGGGCGTCTGTATGTGTTCAGCGCCGACCCCCAGTTCTCGTGGAGCGATGTGCGCCGCCGCCATGTGCAGCTGGTGGCCGACCAGACCGCCGTCGCCATCGAGAACGAGCTGCTGCTCGAAGAGATGCGTCGCCACCAGCGGCTCGATCAGCAGGTGAGCATCGGCGGCGAGATCCAGGCGCAGCTGCTGCCCAGCCGCTGCCCGGTGATCGAGGGGGTCGAGCTGGCGGCCCGCTGCCGGCCCGCCTTCCAGGTGGGTGGCGACTACTACGACTTCATCCCCACCCGGCCCGATGTGAGCGACCGGCGCCGGGAGACCGGCCGCTGGGCCCTGGTGATGGGAGACGTGATGGGCAAGGGCATCCCCGCCGGTCTGCTGATGACCCTGCTGCGGGGGATGCTGCGGGCTGAGGTGATCACCGGCCATTCGCCCGACCGCATCCTGCACGACCTGAACCAGCTGGCGCAGGAGGACCTGGCCCATTCGAACCGGTTCGTGACGCTGTTCTATTCCGACTACGACCCGGTGACCCGGCGGCTGCGGTTCAGCAACGCCGCCCACAACCCGCCGCTGCTGTGGCGGCGCCAGCGCCACAGCGTCGAACGGCTCGATGCGCCCGGCCTGCTGATCGGCCTGCAGCCCGATGCCGACTACGGCTGCGAGCAGGTGCAGCTCGAGCCCGGCGACGTGCTGCTCTATTACACCGATGGCGTCACCGAAGCCCTCGGTGCCAACGGTGACCGCTTCGATGAGCAGCGGCTGATGGAGACCCTCCAGAGCGTCTCCAGTTCGGGGGCCACGGCCCAGGGGATTCTCGACCGGCTGTTCGAGCGGCTCGACCGCTTCATCGGTCCCGGGCGCCAGCTGGAAGACGACGCCTCGATCGTCGTGCTCAAGGTGCGCGACGCGGTGGTGCTGCCGCCGCTGGTCGCTGCCTAAAGTCCGAAAGGGACAGGGCAGCCATGGCGGGTACGGATGGGGTCACCGGCGGCACCGGGGCCGGCTGGAGCGATCGCTTCGAGCAGGGTCTGCACCCGTTCATCGAGCGGTTCAACGCCTCCATTGGTTTCGACATCACCCTGCTGCAGGAGGACCTCGACGGGTCGGTGGCCCATGCCCGCATGCTCGGCCGCTGCGGGCTGATCAGCGGCGACGAGAGCGCCGCGCTGATCGAGGGCCTCGAGACCATCCGCCGGGAGGCGGCTGCGGGCAGCTTCCGGCCGGGCCTCGAGGACGAGGATGTGCACTTCGCCGTCGAACGACGGCTGATCGCCCTGCTGGGTCCCCTGGGCAAGAAGCTGCACACGGGTCGCAGCCGCAACGACCAGGTGGGCACCGACCTGCGCCTGTGGCTGCGCCGCCGCATCGACGGTCTGGACGGGCGACTGGAACGGTTTCAGCGGGCGTTGCTGCGCCAGGCCCTCGACCATGCCGAGACCCTGATCCCGGGCTACACCCATCTGCAGCGGGCCCAGCCGTTGCTGCTGGCCCATCACCTGCTGGCCTATGTCGAGATGGCCCAGCGTGATCGCGAGCGGCTGGCGGATGGGCGCCGGCGGGTGAATGTGTCGCCCCTGGGGGCGGCGGCCCTGGCCGGCACACCGCTGCTGATCGACCGCCGCGGCACCGCCGCCGATCTCGGCTTCGAGGGTCTGTATGCCAACAGCATCGATGCCGTGAGCGACCGCGACTTCACGGTCGAGTTCGCCGCCGCCGCGTCGCTGATCATGGCCCACCTCAGCCGCCTGGCGGAGGAGGTGATCTTCTGGGCCAGCGAGGAATTCGGCTTTGTGCGCCTCAGCGACCGCTGCGCCACCGGCAGCAGTCTGATGCCGCAGAAGAAGAACCCCGATGTGCCCGAACTGGTGCGGGGCAAGACCGGCCGTGTGTTCGGCCATCTGCAGGGACTGCTGACGATGATCAAGGGACTGCCCCTGGCCTACAACAAAGATTTTCAGGAAGACAAGGAGGCGCTGTTCGACTGCGTTCGCACCACGGAAGACTGCCTTGAGGCGATGGCGATCCTGTTCGAGGAGGGGCTGGTCTTCCGGCCCGAGCGTCTGGCCCGGGCCGTGCAGAGCGACTACGCCAATGCCACCGATGTGGCCGACTACCTGGTGGGCCGGGGGGTGCCGTTCCGGGAGGCTTACCAGCTGGTGGGCGGCCTGGTGAAGGCCTGTCTGGAGGAGGGGGTGCTGCTGCGGGAGCTGCCGCTGGAGCGCTGGCAGGCCCTGCATCCGGCCTTCGAGGCGGACATCCATGCGGCGATCGACCCCCGTCGGGTGGTTGAGGTGCGCACCAGTGAGGGGGGGACGGGCCATGGGCGCGTCAGGGAGCAGCTCGACCGCTGGAGCGGCCTGTTGCTGTGATCAACGCGACATCTGACGCACCGCGGCCGACGGCTTAGATTGGGGCCTGATCTCCCGATCGCAGGAGATCATCCCGCGTCCCCATTCAACGGTCCAATCGGTCCCTACGGCCAGTGAGTATTTTTGTCGGCAACCTCCCCTTCCGAGCGGAAAAGGAGGACATCATCGATCTTTTTTCTCCCTACGGAGAAGTGAGCAACTGCTCCCTTCCGCTCGAGCGCGACACCGGTCGCAAACGTGGCTTCGCCTTTGTCGAACTGGTGGATGATGCCAGCGAGACCGCGGCCATCGAAGCCCTCCAGGGTGTCGAACTGATGGGTCGGCCCCTGCGCATCAACAAGGCCGAACCCCGCAGCGGCGGCGGTGGCGGCGGCGGCGGTGGTGGTGGTTACGGCGGTGGCGGCGGCCAGCGCCGTGGCGGCTACGGCGGCGGTGGCGGCGGTGGCGGTTACGGCGGCGGTGGTGGTTACGGCGGTGGCGGCGGCTACGGCGGTGGTGGTGGTGCCCCCCGCGGCGGCGGCGACCGGGGCTCGGGCGCCCGGGGCTGGGAAGACCGCAGCTACGGCTCCCGCACCGAAGCGGCGCCCTATCCCGCCGCCGATGCTCCCCGCGACAGCTTTGATGACGGTCGCAGCCGTCGCCGTCGTGGCGAACGCTCCACCTCGTCGGCTCCGTCGGAAGACTGGGGCGATTACGGCGGCGCCGAGGGCTGATCGCCCTGGGCTGATCCCCAAGGGTCAGTGGCCGTGGGCCTCGAGGTGTCGGGCAGCCCGCTCGAACACCTCAGGCCCGGCCCCCTTGGTGCAGGCGTCGCTGGTGAGCTGCTGGCGCCAGCGCCGGGCCCCGGCCACCCCTTCGACGAGGTGGACCAGGTGCCTGGCGATGGCCCAGAGCCTGCCGCCGCTGTTGCACCAGGTTTCGCTGTAGTCGAGCAGGCCGCGGATGACGGTGGAGGGCCGGATGGCCTCCGGCATCTGGCCGTCGTTGGTGGTTGCGCCTGCCCCGAAGAACTCCCGGTCGACGGCCCACCAGCGCAGGGGATGGTGGTAGGCGGCCCGTCCGACCATCACACCGTCGACACCGACCAGGGCTTCATGACAGGCGGCCGGGGTGTCGAGGCCGCCGTTCAGTTCCACCGTGAGCTGGGGCCGGTCGCGTTTGAGCGCCCGCACCAGGTCGGGCCGCAGCGGTGGAATGGTGCGGTTCTGGCGCGGGTCGAGGCCCTGCAGCCAGGCCTTGCGGGCATGCACCGCAAAGCGCGCGGCACCGGCCGCGGCGACCGTGTCGACAAAGGCCAGCAGTTCGGCGTAGCTGTCGCGGTCGTCGATGCCGATGCGGTGCTTGACGGTGACCGGCAATGGTGCCGCCGCCGCCATGGCGGCGACACAACGGGCGACCCGTTCGGGATCGGCCATCAGGCAGGCGCCGAAATTGCCCTGCTGCACCCGCGGGCTGGGGCAACCCACGTTGAGGTTGATCTCGTCGTACCCCCACTCAAACGCCAGCTGTGCGGCCTCGGTCAGCAGCTGCGGATCGTCGCCGCCCACCTGCAGCGCCAGGGGCCGCTCCTGCGGGTCGAAGTCGAGCAGCCGCCCCCGCTGGCCGTGGTGCAGGGCCTGGGCCACCACCATCTCGGTGTAGAGCAGCGACCGACGGGTCAGCTGCCGCATGATCATGCGGAAGTGACGGTCGGTGCAGTCCATCATCGGCGCCACACTGAAGCGGTGGGGCGGTGGTCCGCCATCACGGGCGGTGCTGGTCACGGTGCTGCTCACCAGCCCATGCTGCCTGTCGCCCTCTGCCCCTGCCGTCATGACCGATCCCGGCCGCCGTTCGTTGCTCCGTTCGCTGCTGTCGCTGCCCCTGGCCCTGACGGCCCCCGGACGGGCGGCGGCGGCCGAGGCCACCGATCCCGCCTGGCGCCTCAGTCCGGAGGAATGGCGCCGCCGCCTCAGCCCCGAGGCCTACCGGGTGCTGCGGCAGGAGGGCACCGAACGGGCCTTCACCAGCCCGCTCAACAACGAGAAACGCCGGGGCACGTTTCTGTGCGCCGGCTGCCGGCTGCCGTTGTTCGCCAGCAGCAGCAAGTTCGACAGCGGCACCGGCTGGCCCAGCTTCTGGCAGCCGCTGCCCGATGCGGTGGCCACCAAGGTTGATTTCAAGCTGATCGTGCCGCGCACCGAATACCACTGCCGGCGTTGCGGCGGCCACCAGGGCCATGTGTTCGATGACGGCCCAGCCCCCACCGGCAAGCGTTACTGCAACAACGGCGTGGCGCTGGTGTTTGCGGTGGCGGCCTGAAGCGGTGGCGTGTTTTGTGGTGGCAGGGGGTGGGGCCGCCGGGTTTCTGGCGGCGATCACCGCCGCCGAGGCGGGCCTCGGCGATGTGCATGTGCTGGAGGCCACGGCCGAACCGCTCACGAAGGTGCGCATCAGCGGTGGCGGCCGCTGCAATGTGACCCATGCGTGCTGGGACCCGGTGGTGCTGGTGGGCCATTACCCACGGGGCAGCCGGGCCCTGCGGGGTCCGTTCAGCCGCTTTGCGCCGGGTGATGCCGTCGCCTGGTTCGCCGACCACGGGGTGGAGCTGATCACCGAGGCCGATGGCCGCATGTTTCCCAGCAGCCACAGCTCGGCCACGGTGGTGGATGCCCTGCGCCGGGCGGCCCGCCGGGCGGGGGTGCAGCTGCACAGCCGCTGTGCCCTCAAGGCGGTGGCGCCACCGGCGGCGGCGGGAGAACCGTTCGGGCTGCAGCTGCGGGGTGATGGCAGTGCGGCGGCGCCGCTGCGTTGCGAGCGGCTGCTGCTGGCCACCGGCGGCCACCCCAGCGGCCGGGCCCTGGCGGCGGGGTTGGGCCATCGGGTGCTGGCGCCGGTGCCGTCGCTGTTCACGTTGCGGCTGAACGAACCGCGGCTGCAGGCGCTGGCGGGGCTGGTGCAGGAGCCGGTGGGGCTTGAGCTGCAGCTTGAGGGGGTGGCCCGTCCGTTTCGCCAGCGGGGGCCGCTGCTGCTCACCCACTGGGGCTGCAGTGGGCCGGCGCTGCTGCGGCTGTCGGCCTTTGCCGCCCGCGACCTGGCGGCGACCCGCTACAGGGGGCAGCTGACGGTCGACTGGACCGGTGGGCTGGCACCGACCGAGGTGCACGAGCGCCTGCGCCAGCAGCGCCAGCAGCACGGCGGCCGCAGCCTGGGGGCCCAGCGGCCGTTCGAAGCGCTGCGGCGGCGGCTGTGGCTGGCGCTGCTCGACCAGGCGGGCCTGGCCGGCGATCTGTGCTGGGCGGCCCTGCCCAAGGCCGGTGAGCAACGGCTGCTGCAGGCCCTGGTGGCCAGTCGTTATTGGGTCGAGGGGCGAGGACCCTTCGGGGAGGAATTCGTGACGGCGGGTGGTGTCGACCTGGGGGAGGTGAACCTGGCCACGATGGAAAGCCGCCTGGTGGGCGGCCTGCACCTGGCGGGTGAACTGCTGGATGTGGATGGCGTGACCGGCGGCTTCAACTTTCAGCACTGCTGGACCAGCGGCTGGCTGGCGGGCCGGGCGGTGGCGTCGGCGTTGGGTTGATGTTCAGCGCTAGCGAACGACAGGCATCGTGACGCGCCTGGCGAGGCTGGGACCGTGCAGTGCCCAATGAATGATCAAGCGGATGCACCACCATGATCTGAACCCATGTGCTCAACCGTTGCCCCCTCGGGGTGCGCAGCCCTGCAGATCTGATGTAGCCATGCCAACAGGTGGTTCTCGGACCCGTGAACCAGAGCCATGAGTGAGGGGAAGTTACCTTGCAGGGCATAGCAGCGCTGGATTCCCCTTGCGTACGGACAAAGCACTGAGAATGGTTCACGGAAGTGCCAGGGCGGCAAGCGCTGGTTCTCGGAACCATTCAATAAAGAGTTGGCCGGTCCCAGTGAGGGGGGCTTCGCGGGGCAGATTGGAGCTATTGTTAAGTGGTACAGGATTTTTCCATGGCAAGGCAGTTTGATGTCGTTGTCGAGAAAGACTCAGAGGGATTTTTCGTCGCGAGTGTGCCTGCTCTCTCTGGCTGTCACACACAGGCACGTTCTCTTGATGAGCTGATGGAGCGCATAAAAGAAGCCATCGAGTTATGTCTCGAAGTCCAAGAAGATGATATTGAGGAACTTGATTTTGTGGGGGTTCAGAGGGTTACGGTATAGGCGTGCCAAAGTACTCAGCGGTTACAGGTAAACGCCTGATTACGGCACTTAAAAGGGCTGGCTTCCTCATTCAGAGGGTGAAGGGCAGTCATCATTTTCTTCGGCATCCAGATGGACGGACAACTGTCGTTCCAGTGCATTCCGGAGAATCACTTGGACCTGGGTTGCTGGCCAAGGTACTGCGTGATGTTGAGATCACAAGGAATGAACTGGAAGAGTTACTTGCTTAAGCGGAGATGCCGGCCAACAAGCCCCTCGTGTGGACAGGCCACCACCAGCAACCAGCTTCGCCACCCCATGCTCCTTGCCTGCCACTCAGGGGCAGCGTTA